>JAEWOA010000030.1 GCA_023461115.1 Actinomycetes bacterium | reverse complement strand
GGCGCGTGCTCGTCGGGCGCGCGGCCTGGCTCGACCAACAGGGCGTGGACACGCAGGGCGTGCGCGCGGACGTCGCGCGCGCGGAAGCCGCCGGAGCCACCGCCGTCGTCGTCGCGTGGGACGGCCTGGCGCGCGCGACCCTCGTGGTCCGCGATCCCCTCAAGGACACGTCCCGGCAGGCCGTCGGCGAGCTCCGCGCGCTCGGGCTGCGCCCGGTCCTGCTGACCGGCGACAACGAGGGCGCCGCGCGCGCGGTCGCGGCCGCGGTGGGGATCGACGAGGTGGTCGCGCAGGTCCTGCCCGAGGACAAGGTCGCCGCGGTGGCGCGGCTGCAGGCCGAGGGCCGCCGGGTCGCGATGGTCGGCGACGGCGTGAACGACGCCGCGGCGCTCGCGCAGGCGGACCTGGGCCTGGCGATGGGCACGGGCACGGACGTCGCGATCGAGGCCGCCGACGTGACCCTGGTCCGGGGCGACCTGCGCTCGGCCGCGCAGGCGATCCGCTTGTCGTCGGCGACGCTGCGCGTGATCAAGCAGAACCTGTTCTGGGCGTTCGCGTACAACGTGGCTGCGGTGCCGCTGGCGGCGTTCGGCTTGCTCAACCCGATGATCGCGGGCGCCGCGATGGCGTTCTCGTCGGTGCTGGTGGTGGGCAACAGCCTGCGCCTGCGCCGCTTCGTCTGAGCCCCCGGGCACCCGGGCACCCGGGCCCCGAGCGGTCGGGCGCTCGGGGTGGGTTGGACGGGCGCCGGGACTAGCCTTCGGCGCATGCACGAGACCACTGCGGCCCCACCCGTCTCGGACCAGGCGTGGCGCCGACGGCTGACCGTCGAGATCTGGATCGTGCTCGGCCTGTCACTGGGGCGCAGCGGCGTGTACGCGCTGGTCAACATCCTGGACCGGCTCACCGCCGGCCCGGCGCTCGGCGACCAGTCCACCACCATCAACCCGACGATCAACGAGCGCCCCTGGCTCGACGTCGTCTACCAGGTGCTCCAACTGGGTTTCGCCCTGGTTCCCGTGGCCCTCGTGCTGTACCTGCTCTCGGCCAACGGCCGGTCCGCGGCGCGGCGCATCGGCCTGGACTTCGCGCGGCCGTGGCGGGACCTGGGCATGGGCGCGGCGCTGGCCGCGGTGATCGGCATTCCCGGGCTCGGGCTGTACGCGCTCGGCCGTGCGCTCGGCATCACGGTGGAGGTGCAGGCCAGCGGCCTGACCGACCACTGGTGGACCATCCCGCTGCTGATCGTCCTGGCGCTCAAGAACGCGCTGCTGGAAGAGGTCGTCGCGGTCGCGTACCTGATGGAACGGCTCCGCGAGCTGCGCTGGGCGACGCCCCTGATCATCGTCGCGAGCGCGCTCCTGCGCGGCTCGTACCACCTGTACCAGGGCTGGGGGCCGTTCTTCGGGAACGTCGTGATGGGGCTCGTGTTCGCGGGGTACTACGCATGGCGGCGGCGCGTGATGCCGCTCGTCGTCGCGCACACGCTCATGGACGTGACGGTGTTCGTCGGGTACGCGCTGATCCCCGCGGCCTGGCTGGCGACTCTCGGGCTCGACTGACTACGCCGCCGCGAGGCGCTTGCCCGCGCTGCGGACCGCGAAGCTCGAGACGATCAGCAGCACGCCGCCCACCAGCGCGAACGCGCCCACGAGCACCATCACGACCGTCAGGGAGGTCTGCGGGTTGAACGCCAGCAGCAGGCCGATCACCAGGTTGACCAGGCCGAACGCGAGCGCGAAGTACCAGGTGGTCTCGTCGCGCCCGTGCAGCACCACCGCGGCGACGACGCCGAAGCCGCCGAGCACCAGGACCCACGCGACCACGAGGTAGAAGAGGACCGCGACCGTGGGCTGCGGCCACACGAGGATCACGACGCCGAGCGCGACGATCGCGAGCCCCCCGAGGATCTGCCACCACATCGCGGCCTTGGCCCGTTCCACCAGCGCCTGCACGACGACGAGCACGCCGTCGACCACCGCGAAGATCCCGAACAGCCAGACCAGCCCGGTGACGGTCTCCAGCGGGTGCGCGAGCATGAGCCCGCCCAACGCCAGGAGCACGATCCCGCGCAGGAGCGGCAGCCACCACAGTCCCGAGAGCTCGCGCCCCGCCTGCACCTCGACGTCGTCGACCATCCCAGCCTCCACTCGTCGTCGGCCCGCCCGCAGCGGGCTCGTCGGATCGGTTGTGCCCACGTGAGCGGGCTCACCGCGTTCAAACTAGCCCTGACCAGCCAGGAATACCGGGCGAAACCGCACCGACTCGCCGCAATCGCCGCCATGCCGGGCGGCCCGTCCAGGGAAGATCGCGGCGCGCTGCCTAGACTCGCCGTATGCCCGCGACCAGGCCGTCGCCGGCCGCGCTCGGCGGGCCGGAGTCCTCGGAGTCCGTGGCGACCCCTGCGCCAGCCGACGAGCCCGCCCTCGACACCGCCCCGTCTCCCGACCCGGCGGCGCACGACGAGGCCCGGGACATCGTCGTCGGCGACACGCCCACGGTCCGGGTCCACCACCCGAGCGACCTCGTCTCCGCCACCATCGCGGCGCTCGGCGTCGCGCTCGTCATGGTCTTGGCCACGTACGCGCAGCACACGACGACGGGCCTGGCCGAGGACGTGCAGGGGTTCGCCAACCTGCTGCAACGCATCCTGTTCGTCCCGGTGTCGCTGCTCGAGGGCTTCGTGACGCTCGCGGTGCCGCTCGCGGTCGGCATCGAGCTCGCCGTGCGGCGCCTGGGGCGGCAGCTGCTCGAGGCCGTGGTCGGTGGGCTCGCGGCGGTCGTGCTCAACGAGCTGATCAAGCTGTGCGTGGTGGAGTTCGGCTCCGACGAGCTGAACAAGGGCCTGTCGGTGTACCTCGACGGGGCCTGGCAGCTGACCCTGCCCGCCTACATCGCGATGCTCGCGGGGCTGCTCACCGTCAGCGGCCCGCGCTCACGCCGCCGGACCGTCACGTGGTCGTGGAACCTGCTGTGGGTCGCGATCGGCGTGCTGCTCATCACCGCGCGCGTGTCGCTGCCCGGCGTGGTGGTCGCGCTGCTCGTCGGGCGCGTGACGGGCCAGCTCGTGCAGTACGTCTCCGGTGTCCGAAGCGAGCGCGCGTACGGCGCGAGCCTGGTGGCGGGCGTGCGGCGTGCGGGCTTCGAGCCGACGAGGCTGCGGCGCGTCCACGCGGACGACCAGGCGCCGCAGGAGCCGCCCGCGCCCGCCGAGCCGGACGAGGACGGCGCCGCGCGCGCCGCCGTGCGGTCCACCGGCTACCGCGCGTACGCGCTGTCCACCGCCGACGAGCGCCTCGACCTGCTCGTCGTCGACGGCGACCGCCAGGTGACGAGCATGTTGTCGCGCCTGTGGAGGTCGCTGCGGCTGCGCGGGCTCGAGGGCCGCTCGATGGTGTCGCTGCGTCAGGCGACCGAGCGGGCCGCGCTGCTGCAGTACGGCGCGCGCGCCGCGGGCGTGCGGACGCCGGAGCTGCTGCGGGTGGCGGAGGCGCAGGACTCGATGCTGCTGGTGCAGACGCATCCGGGCGGCGCCGTTCCGCTCGCGGACCTGCCCACCGACGCGCTCGACGACGCGGTGCTGCGCGAGGTCTGGGCGCAGCTGCGCCTCGCGCACGACGCCGGAATCGCGCACCGCAGCCTCACCGCGGACACCATCCTGATCGACCCTTCGGCCGGTCCCGAGGGCGTGTGGATCACCGGCTGGGACACCGGCTACGTGGCCTCGTCGGAGCTCACGCGCCGCATGGACGTCACCCAGCTGCTCGCACTGCTGGCGCTGCGGGTGGGCGCCGAGCGCGCGCTGGAGTCCGCGTCCGACTCGCTCTCCGACGACGACATCGCCGCGATCGGCCCGCTCCTGCAGACCATCACGCTCCCGCGCGCCACGCGCGACGAGCTGCGCCGCAACAAGAAGGTGCTGTCCGACCTGCGGGCCGCGCTCGTCGCGCGTATCCCCGAGGCGGACGTCGAGCCGCAACAGCTCGTGCGGTTCGGCGCGCGCACGGTCCTGACGATCGTCGTGCCGATCATCGCGGTGATCTTCGTCGTCACCCGCATCAACATCGACGAGATCACCAGCGCGCTCGCCGACAGCGACTGGCGTTGGACGGTGGTGGCGTTCGCGTTCGGGCTCCTGACGATCGTCGGGGCCGCGTTCGCGCTCATCGCTTTCGCGCCGGTGAGGCTGCCGGTGTGGCGCACGTTCCAGGTGCAGGCGGCCGCGAGCTTCGTCGCGCTCGCCGCCCCGGCGGGGATCGGGCCCGCGGCCCTGAACCTGCGGATGCTGACCAAACGCGGGATCTCGACGACGCTCGCCGCCGCCACCGTCGCGCTCGTCCAGGTGAGCCAGCTGGTCGTGACGATCGCGCTGCTCCTGGTGCTCACCCTGATCTCGGGCGGCGACGAGTCGGCACTGCCGATCTCCCCGACAGTGCTGCTGTTCATCGCCGCGCTCGCCGCGGTGGTCGGGCTCATGCTGCTGATCCCGAAGGTCCGCCAGTGGGTGCTCGCGCGCATCGTGCCGACTCTGCGGCAGATCTGGCCGCGGCTCGTCGACATGCTGGGCCGGCCGTGGCGCCTGGCGCTCGCCGTGACGGGCAACCTGGTGCAGACCATGGGCTTCGTGCTCGCGTTCGACGCGTGCCTGCAGGCGTTCGGGCAGCACGCCTCGTTGATCCAGGTCGCGGTCGTCTACCTCGCCGGCAACACCGCGGGCGCCATGGTGCCGACTCCTGGCGGCATGGGCGCGATCGAGGGCGCCCTGGCGGCGTCCCTCACCGCGGTGGTGGGCGTGAACCCCGGTATCGCCGCGGCCGTCGCGGTGCTGTTCCGCCTGGTCACCTACTGGATCCGCATCCCGATCGGGTGGGTGGCCATGCGCCACCTGCAGAAAGTGGGCGAGCTGTAGCGCTCGTCGCGCGGAGCCTCAGCCGCTCGGGGCGTTGAGACGCCGAGAGGCCGGAGTGGATCCCCGGCCTCTCGGCGTTCGTTCGAGTGGTCGCTCGGTCAGGCGAGCGCCTTGGCCTTGAGCGACTCGAACTCGGCCTGGTTGATGGTGCCCGCGTCCAGCAGCTCCTTGGCTTCCTGGATCTGCGCGGCGGCGGACTTGCCGGCCACGTCACGGATGTAGGAGTCGGTCTGCGTCTTGGCCTGTTGCGCGGCGGCGACCTGCCGGTCCGCCATGGAGCGCCCGCGCGCGATCACGTAGATCAGCGCCGTCAGGAACGGGAGGATGATCAGGCCGACGATCCACAGGGCCTTCCACCATCCGCTCAGTTCCCGGTCGCGGAACAAGTCCGTCAGGATTTGGAACAGGATGACGAGATAGGCGAAGAACAGGAACCACCACAGCAGAATCAGTACCCAGTGCCAGAAGTCCATCGACGGGCCTTCCTCATCTCTTCACCCGCCCGGCTGGGCGAGCCGATGTCGCTGAGGCTAGCGGACGCTAGCGACGAAGGGAACGTACCGCGCGTAGCGGACTTTCGCCTGAAATCGCGTCAGAGACGGCGAAACCGGCCCCCAGGTCAGGGGCCGGTTTCGATCGAAAGCTGGGGGCGTGGAGCCGTCAGGCCGCCGCGGTCTCACCCTGCGCGGGGAGCTGCGGGGTGGCGCCGATGCGAGCCGCGATGCTCGCCCAGCGACGCACGCGGTCGTCCACGGGCTGGATGGGGGTGAGCGGAGCCGGGGACTGCTCGGTGGGGAAACCGGTCTGGTCCATCGCGAGTTCCTGTCTGTTCGGTAGCCCGGCTGACCTTCGAGGGTCCCGTGGCTTTGCGTCCCCTCCTCGCGGAGGGTTTGCCGTTTCGCTGACAAGTCCGACATTAACCGAAAGACATTTCCCGGGCCAAGGGCTCAAACCGGACAATGACGGACACTCGTGGAATTCACCCGTCCGGCGCAACGCCCGGGCTCCGGGGCCCACCACGCAGGCAACCGCCCTGCTCACGCGGCTCGGAGCTGGGCCACGCCGCCGGGGAGGTCGACGCTCCGGGACTCTACGAGCCCGTCGGTGTAGAGGTCGGGCGCGCCCCCGGGCGGGAGGGCCACCGTGTTCAGAGGCGGGGCGCCGCTGCCACCGAGAGCGGCCGGCCACCGACCGTCTCGACGAACCGGCCACTCAGGGCGGACCGGCCTCTACTCAGGCCCCTGTCGCTGGGCTGCGACGACGCGGGAGCGGGCACTCAATCGCCCGCGTAGAGGCCAGTGGAGTTTGTTAACGGTCCATGCGATATGGCTCTATTTAGTTAGTAAGCAGCACGAACGAAACCAGCCAGGGCCAGCGCCGGCCCGGACAGCCCCCAAGGAGAAGCCGTGAACGAGAACCGCACCTCGCGTCGCCGGATCTTCACCGCACCCCGGATCATCGCCGCCGCCGCTGTCGCCGGCGCCCTGGTCGCCGGGGCCGGCTTCGCCGCCTCGCAGGCCACCGCGCACGCCGCGGACC
>JAEWOA010000029.1 GCA_023461115.1 Actinomycetes bacterium | reverse complement strand
GTCGGGGCCCGCGGCCGCGGTCCCGGACCTGTTCCTCGGGCGGCCCTGGGTGTTGACCGGCGCGCAGGACGCGGACCCCGGGGCAGTGCTCGCGGTCCGCTCGCTCGCGGTCGACCTGGGCGCCGTGCCCGTCGCGATGGACGCCGACGCGCATGACGCGGCGGTGGCCGCGGTGTCCCACGTGCCGCAGGTGGTCGCGTCGCTCGTCGCCGCGCGGCTGCGCTCGGTCGACGAGACGGCGCTGGGGCTGGCCGGCCAGGGGCTGCGTGACGTCACGCGCATCGCAGGCTCGGATCCCGCGCTGTGGACGTCGATCCTGTCGGCGAACGCCGACGCCGTTCGAAGCCAGCTCGTCGAGTTGCGCGGCGACCTCGACGGCGTGATCGCCGCGCTCGCCGGCGCCGGCGACTCGTCGACGACCGGCGCGTTCGCCGCGCTCGCCGGCGCCATCGCGCGCGGCAACGAGGGCGCCGCGCGCATCCCCGGCAAGCACGGCGGCGTGCGCCGCCCCTATGCGACCGTGACCGTGCTCGTCCCGGACGCGCCCGGCGAGCTCGCCCGGCTCCTCGCCGATGTCGGCGACGCGGGCGTGAACCTCGAGGACCTGCACCTCGAGCACGCCGCTGGCCGCCCGGTCGGCATGGCGTCCATCGCGGTGTTGCCGGGCAGCGCAGCGTTCCTCGAGGCGGAGCTGACGGCCCGCGGCTGGAGACTGGTGAGTTGAGCACGTCCCCCCTGGTGATCGCGATCGACGGGCCCTCGGGCTCGGGCAAGTCGAGCGTGTCGCGCGCGGTCGCGCGGAGCCTCGGGCTGGCCTACCTGGACACCGGGGCGATGTACCGCGCCGCGACCTGGGCGTGCCTCGAGGACGGTGTGCCGCTCGACGACCAGCCCGCGGTCGCGGCGCGCGTCGCCGCGATGCGGCTCGCGCTTGGCCTGGACCCGCAGGCGCCCACCGTCGTCGTCGACGGCGTCGACGTCGCCGAGGCCATCCGTGAGACCCGCATCTCGGCCGCCGTGAGCGCGGTCGCCACCAACTTGGACGCACGTGCCGAGCTGGGCCGGCGCCAGCGCGCGGTGATCGACCACGAGCGCTCGGGTGGCTGGTCCGGGGGAGCGGGCGTGGTGGCCGAGGGCCGTGACATCACGACCGTGATCGCGCCCGACGCCGACGTGCGCGTGCTGCTGACCGCGTCCGAGGAGGCGCGCCTGGCGCGTCGCTCGCTCGACGTGCATGGAGCCGCAGACGCCGCGTCGATCGCGGCGACCCGCGACCAGGTGCTGCGCCGCGACGCCGACGACTCGACGGTCGTGCAGTTCCGCGTCGCCGCCGACGGCGTCGCGACCGTGGACTCGTCGCACCTGGACTTCGACCAGACCGTGCAGGCCGTGCTCGACGTCGTCACGCAGGTGACGGGCGGGCGGGGGTGACGGACGCGTTGCCGTCGCCCTGGGGGCCGCGCTGGTCGAGGTGGCTTGCGTGGTTCCTGGCACGCGTCGTCTGGAACACGCGCGTCAGCGGGCAGGAGAACGTCCCGGCGAGCGGGCCGGTGATCCTGGCCGCCAACCACACGGGCCTCGCCGACGGCCCGATCCTCGCGGGCGCCACGCCACGAGGCGCGCACATCCTGGTCAAGGCCGAGTTGTTCCGCGGCCCGGTCGGCGCGGTCCTGCGCGCCGCGGGCCAGATCCCGGTCGACCGCGAGAGCGGGAGGTCCGCGCTGGCCGCGGGCCTGGGGGTGCTCAAGCGCGGAGGCGTCGTCGGGGTGTTCCCCGAGGGCAATCGCGGCCGCGGCGACGTCGCCGACGCGCGCGCGGGTGTCGCGTGGCTCGCGCTGAACAGCCACGCCCCCGTGGTCCCGGTCGCGGTGCTCGGCACCAGGCGGACGGGCGAGGGCGTGGGCCACCTGCCGGGGATGCGTCGCCGGCTCGCGGTCACCTTCGGAGAGCCGGTCGTCGTGGCGCGCGCGCCGGGGGTGAACGGGCGCGAGGCTGTCGCGGCGGGGAACGAGACCATCCGCCAGGCCCTGGCGGCGCTCGTGGAGCGTGAGGTCGCGCGCACGGGCCTCGCGATGCCGGCCGACGACCCGAACCGCGGCGTGCTCTAGCTCCCACGTCCGTTCACCAGCGGATATGCCGGACCACGCGAATCGGCCCGGCATTCACTCACGTTCGCCCCGCGGCCACTCAGCGCGCCTTGACGACGCGCGCCCGGCACGCGCGCGCTCGCGGTCAATGAGGGATGAGCCGTCGGTGTGCCCAAGTCGTGGGGCACACCGCCACGCGGCCGACCGCAGCCGAAGGGGCGGAAGCCATGCGAACGACGAGCACCAAGTGGAAGCGCGCAGTCGCGACATTCGCGACCCTCGCGGTCGGGCTGTGCGGTCCGATCGCGCTCGCGGTCCCCGCGCAGGCGATCACGAACAACTCGGCCCCGAAGCCGACCGACATCGCGATTCGCGTCGCCGCGAGCGGCGACGGCGCGAACGGCCTCGGAGACGTCGTCATCTCGGCCTTCGCCGGCAGCGCGGACGCCAACCCAAAGGATGCCTTGAGCGGCACGCCCGCCGACACCTGCACGACGGCGACGGCCGCCGCGAACGGCCGCGCCAAGGGTGAGTGCATCCTGGCGATGCCGCGCCGAACCGGCGGGGGCGGGTACTGGATCGGTGTCACCGGCGTGGTCGGCTCCGCTGAGTCCGCGGGCTGGGTGGTCTCACAGACGTTGAAGATCGGCGACAACGGGAGCGCGCGCGACGCCGCGTACGCCGTGTACGTGCCGGGTAACGTCGACGCCTACGGCACGGCGGTCAAGGTCCACAAGCTGAGCGACGTCGCGCAGGCGACCACGGCGAACGACCGCCAGTTCGACGGCCGGTTCTTCGCGGTGTCCCGCGCGAACCCGTTGTGGCGCGGCGGCTGCAACCTGCGCATCGCGATCGTGCTCGACTTCTCGTCGTCCATGAACACCGCGGTGAATGGCCAGACCGCGTTCACGCACATGATGGACGCCGCGGTCTCCTTCGCCGAGCAACTGCAGGGCACGCCCGCGCAGATCGCGATCGTCCAGTTCTCCACCACCGCGCAGCTCGTCGGCGGCACCACGGCCGACCGCGTGCTGAACCCCGACGCCGCGCTCGCCCAGCTGAAGGTCATGCGCAACGGCTCCGCGAGCGGCTGGACCAACTGGGACGACGCGTTCGCCAAGTCAGCCAACATCCCGTGGAGCGGCACGGGCGCGTGGCCGGTCGA
Source organism: Actinomycetes bacterium (assembly GCA_023461115.1). Lineage (GTDB taxonomy): Bacteria > Actinomycetota > Actinomycetes > Actinomycetales > Cellulomonadaceae > Cellulomonas. The sequence goes on along the minus strand of JAEWOA010000029.1, from coordinate 34,292 downwards.
CGTGGCTGTGGTCATCACCGACGGCGACCCGACGGCTTGGGGCACAGGTGGAGGCGGCTCGGGGCAGCCCAGCGGCACGGTCGAGACGACGTTCCAGCGCATCGAGCGTGGCATCTGGTCCGCGAACGCGCTCAAGGCCGCCGGCACGCACGTCATCGCGGTGGGCACCTCGGTCAACGCCCGTGGGCCGTCCGACGACAACCTGATGGCGATCTCCGGTCCGAAGAAGGCCGCGCCCGGGAAGACCGACGGCGACTACTGGAACCTGCCGATCACGCAGCTCCCCGAGTGGCTGACCGGGTTCTACAAGTCGGCGTGCGGCGGCTCGCTCAACGTCGTGAAGTACGAGGCGGACGCTGACGGGCTGAACCCGAAGCTCTCGACGAAGGACAGGTGGAGCTTCACCGCCGACGCGGCGGAAGGTGTGCTCACGGACGGCACGAGCACCACCCACATGACCAACGACTCCGGCGGCGTGACGTACACGATCGGCACGGGCGGGAAGGTCACGATCACCGAGGCCCCGGCAGGCGCTCCGGGCAAGTGGAAGGTCGTCCCCGCCGCCGGCAACAAGAACGCCATCTGCACCAACACGATCACCGGAGCGGACATCCCCGTCGTCAACGAGGGGGACACCGGCTGGAGCCTGACCGTCCCGAGCACCACGGGCGCGATCGTGAGCTGCAAGATCGTGAACCGGCCGCTCAAGCCCGCGGACATCGTGGTGCACAAGAAGTGGGCCATCAACGGCGGCGCCCCGATCGACGACTCGCAGGCGCCCGAAGGCTTCGACGCGGCGCCGACCATCGCGGTCGACGGCACGCCGATCGCCACCCCGGTGTGGGAGTCCGTCTACGGCGGCTACGCCGAGGGCCAGACCGCCGTGATCGGCGAGAAGGCCTCGGTCCCGGCCGGCTGCTACGCGCTCATGGCGCGCATCGAGGCGAAGGGCAGCGCGAGCACCGCCGCGATCACGCCGCCGACGACGCAGTCCTACACGCTCGCCGAGGGCCTCAACGAGTACACGATCACCAACACGGTGTGGTGCAAGACGTACTTGTCGCTCGTCAAGAGCGTGCCGAACCCGAACGGGCTCGACAACGTGCTGCCACCCACCGCGTGGACGCTGACGGCACAGGGCCAAGGCTCGGCTGGCGACGTCCCGACGATCACTGGGGCCGCCGGCTCGGCCGCCGTCACCGAGGCTGAGGTCGACGCCGGGCGCACGTACGTGCTCACCGAGTCCGACAAGGAGGGCTACATCCAGGAGGGCTCCGGGGCCACGAACCTCAAGGGCAGCGGAGCGTGGGCGATCGAGAAGTGCGTGCTCGACGACGGCGTGTGCGTCTGGACGTCCATTGCCGCGCCGATCGGGTCCGACGGCTCTGTCGTCGTGCCGCTCGGCCACCGGTACCGCGCGACCGCGGTGAACCACATCACCCCGCGCCTGACGCTCAAGAAGGCGACCAACACCGCCACCGGCGGCGCGGACGTGCCGGTCACCGCGTGGCAGCTCATCGCGACCCCGGTCGCGGGCGGCGATCCCGTCGTGCTGTCGAACGGTGAGCTGGCCGACCTCACGCCTGGCCAGTACGAGCTCTCCGAGAGCGGCCCGACCGCGCACTGGACCAACACCTCGCTGCTCTGCGAGGACAGCGCCGGCGCACGAGTCGTGTCGACGGACGGCGTCGTCGACCTCACGTGGGACACGCACGTGACCTGCACGTTCACCAACACCTACGACCCGCTCCTGCTGATGCAGAAGAAGGTCGTGACGGATGTGGACGGCGTCGATCGAGGCGGCGACGCCACCCCGGCCGACTGGAACCTTGTCGCGACGCCGTTCGACGTCACGACGAAGGCCACCACGGGCGCCCCGGTCGTCATGCGCGGCGACGCCACCACGGCCGTGACCATCCGCCCGGGCACGTACCTGCTCACCGAGTCGGGCACGAAGAGCGGCTACGCCCAGACGCAGCTCGTCTGCACCGCGAAGGGGTCGAACGACAACCTCGTCGCCACCGTCGTGGTCGCGACTGCGGACGGCGACGTCCCCGGCAAGGCCGTCACGCTCACGCCCGGGACCGAGGTGTCGTGCGAGTTCACCAACGAGGCCCAGCCGGCGACTCTGACGCTGCTCAAGGAGACCGACTACCGGTTCGGTGGCTCCGAGGGCGCCGACCAGTGGTGGCTCGAGGCCCACGGCATCGCCGAGGGCAACTACTCGCTGGTCGAGGGCACCACCGGGGTGACCGACGCGGTCAAGGCCGGTTGGTACACGCTGGAGGAGTCCAACCTCAACAATGCCATCGGGTACGCGCAGAAGAGCCTGTCCTGCGTCGACACCAGCGCGTCCGCGCGCACGGTCGAGATGGGCGAGACGGCGGACGTCGACAAGATGCCGACGGTCGAGGTCGAGCCCGGGATGCACGTGGTGTGCACGTTCGTGAACGAGGACCTGGCGCCACGAATCACGCTCGAGAAGACGGTCCTGCGCGGCCCGCTTCCCGAGGACGTCGACCTCGCCGACGCCGACTCGTGGCCCCTGTTCGCCGAGCTGACGAGCGAGAACCCGAACGCCGACGCGTTCGACGGGCTCGCCCAGATGCGCGCGGGCAAGACCGAGGCGGGCGACACGTGGGTGGACGTCGTGGCAGGCGCCTACTCGCTCTACGAGGGCGACGGCCCCGCGGGCTACCGCCCGAGCACGACGACGGACCCGATCGTCTGCACCGTCAACGGCGAGCAGTTCGCCGGTGACGAGCTCGAGCTGAAGGTGGGGGAGCACGCCTACTGCACCTTCGTGAACGAGGCGCTCGCGCTGCCCCAGCTCACGCTCCACAAGGTCGTCGAGAACCCGTACGGCGGGATCGCGACGCCCGACCAGTGGTCGCTCAACGCGTGGGGCGGGGTCGGCCAAGTGCTGACCGGCGCCGGCGTGGCGCTCACGCCCACCGTGGGCGTCGCCTACGACCTCTTCGAGGGCGAGGGCCCGGCGGGCTACCGGCAGACCGACCTGACCTGCACGGGCGAGGGCTTCGAGCAGGTCGACGCTGACACGGTCGTCTTCGACTACGAGGCGGTCGTCGACTGCACGTTCACCAACACCGAGCAGCCCGCGAGCCTCCTGCTCACGAAGACCGTGGTGAACGACGACGACGGCGAAGAGACCGCGGACGCGTGGACGTTGCACGCGACCGCCGACGACGCCGAGCCGATCACGATGAACGGGGTCGGTGGCGCCGAGGCCGCCGCCCGATCCCACACGCCCTACACGCTCACCGAGGAAGGCCCGGACGGGTACGACCTGGAGCAGCTGGTGTGCACGGGACTGGACGGCGAGGAGTACGTACTCACCGGCGATGACGAGAACGTCCTGACGATCCGCTCCGGTGACGCAGTCGTCTGCGAGTACACCAACAACGACGAGCCGGTGGACGGCGCGGTCCTGGCGGACGACCCGCTGGACAAGGTGCTCGCCTCGACGGGCGGTCAGGTCACCCTGGTGATCCTGACGGCGCTGACGATGCTGCTGTTCGGCGTCGTCGCGGTGGCCGCCCGCCGCGGACGCCGCGAGGAGGGCTGACACCGGCCGACTGAGTGGCGACGCCGAGGGGCGCGGACCCGGAGACCCCGGGACCGCGCCCTTCGCATGTCCGGTGGGCGCGAGCACTCAACGCGTGCCGGACTACCGCGCTGGATCGCCGGCCTCCCACTCAGGGCCGTGGGGTGTCCCGCACGACCACCTGTGACGCACGCGCCAATGGGGAGAGTCGGCGACACGCCTGCCCATGCCCGGGCGGTAGAGCCGGCGCAGCCAGCGACCAGAAGGACTCGGGGGACTCAGCATGAGCACCGGACAGCACAGCGCGACGCGCACCGGCGCGCGCCGCGGACGGGGATGGATCGCCGCGCTCGTCGCGCTCGCGATGACCCTGTTCGCGTTCGCCGGACCGTCCCACGCCGCGACGGGCGAGGAAATCCCAGGCGCGATCACCAACGTGTACCTCCAGTGCGAGGACACCGCGATGGGCGGCACTTCCACCACCTGCGACATGTCGAAACCCATCACGAAGGGCCAGACCCGCGCGCTGACCCTCGAGTGGGCGGTGCCTAACTCGGCGCGCGAGGGCGACTGGTTCTCGATCACGCTTCCCACCGAGCTCGCGTACGACAGCACGTCGTCGTTCAACCTGCGCAACGCGAAGGGCGACCTCGTCGCGGTCGCCACGGCCGAGAAGGTCAAGGTCGACGGGAAGGACACGACCAAAGTCACCTTCACGCTCCAGGAGTTCGTGAACACGCACTTCGGCGTTCAAGGCACGGCCTGGTTCTCCGTCAAGGTGAACGCCGCGCCCGGCGAGTCGACGCTGACGTTCGGCGAGCTGACCGCGACGGTCGACGTCGCGCAGACCACCGGCGGCACCACGACGACTTACACGTGGGCCTTCCAGAAATCGGGCTCCGACTGGAACCGCGCCAAGCAGACGCTGAACTGGAAGATCTACCCGCCGGTCGGCGACTACCCGGTGACGGCGCCGCTCGTCGTCGTGGACACCCTGCCCCCGGGCCAGGAGTTCAATGGCAACCCGACGATCCAGAAGGTCGCGCTGACCAAGAACGGCGACGCCTACCAGTACACGAGCGCGTCGACGTGGACCACGCTGAAGTCCCCGGCGGCGTACGCGTGGGTCGACACATACGACACCCAGTCGAACCAGCACACGCGCACCTACACGTTCAAGGTCCCGCTGACGGAGGCTGACGGCATCCGCATCACCCAGCCGAGCAAGGTCGTCGGCGACCTCACGATCCCGTCGATGATGCTGAAGAACACGGTGGGCGTCGGGGGCAAGACCGCGACCGGCTCGTACAACGTGACGACGTTCACCAACTGGTCCGGGAGCAAGTCCGGCTCGTTCGACAAGGCATCGAAGCTGATCACCTGGACGATCAACGTCCCGGGTGGCGTGTACGACGAGCTGACCGTCACCGACACCCTGGGCGCCAACCAGGAATGGGGCGGCGCGCCGACGGTGTACTCGATCGCGGCCACGCAGGACCTGTCGCAGGGCAGCAAGCCTTGGGGCTACATCAACGCGGTGAAGACCGCGCTCACCCAGGGCGTCGACTACAAGATCGTCGACTCCGTGTCGGGCGTGAACCTGGTGCGCGAAATCGTGTTCCTGCGGCCCGTCGAGAACGAGGTGATCCAGGTCGTCCAGACCTCCCGGATCCTCAATGACCTCGTCACCAAGGTGACCAACAGCGCGGCGTACAACGGCAAGGTGATCAAGGCCAACGCCGAGGTGCGCGCGATGTTCGCCGGCGGCACCGGCCTGGGCACCAAGGGCATGTTCTCGCTGATCAAGACGGACAGCGTGACCGAGGGCCGCATCGCTGGCGCTCAGTTCCAGCTCTACGACGCCGAGGGCGTCCAGGTCGGTGACGTGTTCACGGTCGGCGCCGACGAGCCGTACTACTCCGAGCCGCTTCCCGCCGGCAAGTACACGCTCGTCGAGGTCAAGGCGCCCGACCACTATGTGGCGTACGGCAAGCCGATCGACGTCATGCTCGAGGTCGGCGAGGTCACCGACATCGACGTCCCCAACGACAGGATCCCCACGCTGACCCTCACCAAGACAGTCCTGGTCGACGGCGGCGCCACCAAGGTCCCCGGTGACTTCTGGCTCCGGGCCGTCGGATCGGAGCAGACGGTCGAGGGCTACAGCGGCTCGAACATCGGCGTCGAGGTCAAGCCGGGCGTTTACGCGCTCGACGAGACCCAGCTCGACGGGTTCGATCTCGCGTCGCTGACGTGCAAGAACAACGGCGTCGACGCCGACATGCCGACGTCGACGTCCGTCAAGATCGGCTGGGGCGACAACGTCACCTGCACCTGGGTGAACGACGACAAGAACCCCGAGCTCACCTTCACCAAGCACGTCACCAACAACGACGGTGGCGCGGCCAACGCCGCCGACTGGAAGCTGTTGGCGACCAAGCTCGACGAGAACGGCGACAAGACGCAGACCGTGGTCGAGATCCCCCACGGACAGATGGCGGCGCTCACGGGCGGCGTGTGGTCGGTCGTCGAGCAGGGCCCCGACGGCTACCACCAGGTCGAGGCCACGTGCACCGGCGGCTCGTCGTGGAACTCCGTGACGCAGAACCTCACGGTGACCTACAACCAGCAGATCACGTGCGACTTCTACAACGACGACATCGCCCCGCGGCTGATCCTGCGCAAGGCCGTCGTCAACAGCGACGAGGTCGGCGGAGCAGCAGTCGCCAACGACTGGACGCTGACGGCCACGGCCGACAAGAAGGTGGTCGTGCCGGTCGAGTTCGCCAACGGCGGGTTCGTCGGCGACACCGACGAGCCGCAGAAGGCGCAGGAGACGGACGCGGGCTGGTACACCCTGGAGGAGTTCTCCGAGGTGACCGGCTACGAGCTGACCAACCTGGTCTGCGAGCTCAAGGACCCGGCCTCCGGCACCTGGCGCCCGATCGCCGGCGTCGACCCGCAGCACCCGCGCGTCGACCTCGGGCTCGACCAGGACGTCGCGTGCCTGTTCACCAACACCGACCAGCCCGCGCACCTGCAGCTGGACAAGGTGGTGGACCCGGTGAACGGCCGGATCAACACCGCCGACGAGTGGCTGCTGAGCGCGGACGGCCCGTCGCCGATCGTCGAGGGGACCACGGGCGTGCGCCAGGCGGTCCTGCCGGGCGAGTACCTGCTCACCGAAGCCGGCCCCGCCGGCTGGGTGCAGCGCGACCTGACCTGCCGTGACGACGACACCAACGCCGTCGTCCCGGTGACCACGGACCTCGCCGGGAACAAGAGCGTGGCCGTGGCCCTGGGCCAGAGCGTCACCTGCACGTTCGTCAACACCGACCTGCCGGACCCGACGCTGCAGCTTCGCAAGGCCGTCGTGAACGACGACGACGGCGAGGCCGTGGCGGCCGACTGGCTGCTGACCGCGACGCCGATCGCGAACGACGTCATCTCGATGCGGGACGGCGACGCGGCGCAGCGCGCCAAGGCGGTCTCGTACGTGCTGGGTGAGGACGGCCCCGAGGGCTACGACCTCGCGAGCCTGACGTGCGTCGGACTCGACGGCCCGTACGAGCTCACGGGTGACGGCGACACCATCGCGCCGCGCTACGGCGACCAGGTGGTGTGCACCTTCACCAACGACGACGAGGACGTGGACGGCGCGGTGCTGGCGGACAACCCGCTCGGCGAGGTGCTCGCGTCCACGGGTGGGCAGGCGACGCTGCTGGCGCTGGCCGCGCTGACGATGCTGCTGTTCGGCGTCGTCGGGGTGCGAGTGCGCCGCCAGCGCCACGAGGAGGGCTGATTCGCCCTGACCGAGTGACGCCCTAGACGAAGGCGCGGCTGGTGATCCCGGCCGCGCCTTCGTCGTCGTCCCGGCGGCCACCCCGCGTGCGGGCGCCCCGGATTCGTCGGACCACCCCACCGCAGGCGACAATGGCCCACATGACCGAGACCGACCCTGCCCTGGTGCTGCCCGACGAGGCCGGTGACGCCGACCGCGAACGGGCTCTGCGGGCCGGGCTCGCCGAGTACGACCTCGCGGACGAGGACCTCGCCCTCATCGACGGGCTCGAGTCCTACGAGGGCGACGAGGACGCCGCGCCCATACTCCCGGTGCTCGCGGTCGTCGGACGCCCGAACGTCGGCAAGTCGACGCTCGTCAACCGCATCCTGGGCCGCCGTGAGGCCGTCGTCGAGGACAAGCCTGGAGTCACCCGCGACCGCGTGAGCTACCCCGCCGAGTGGTCGGGGCGCCGCTTCATGCTCGTCGACACCGGCGGCTGGGAAGTCGACGTCGCGGGCATCGACGCACGTGTGGCCGAGCAGGCCGAGGTCGCGATCGCGCTCGCGGACGCCGTGGTGTTCGTGGTCGACGCGACGGTCGGCTCGACCGACACCGACGAGCAGGTCGTGCGCCTGCTGCGCCGCGCGGGCAAGCCCGTCGTGCTGTGCGCCAACAAGGTGGACGGCCCAGCCGTGGAGGCCGACGCGGCGACGCTGTGGGCCCTGGGCCTCGGCGAGCCGCACCCCGTCTCGGCGCTCCACGGCCGCGGCACAGGCGACCTGCTGGACGCCGTGCTCGACGCGCTCCCGGAGACGTCCGCGCACGGCGTGGCGATCCCGGACGGGCCGCGCCGTGTGGCCCTCGTCGGGCGGCCCAACGTCGGCAAGTCGTCGCTGCTGAACAAGGTCGCGGGCTCGGAGCGCGTCGTCGTCGACGAGGTCGCCGGCACCACGCGCGACCCCGTGGACGAGCTCATCGCGCTCAAGGGCAAGCCCTGGGTGTTCGTCGACACCGCGGGCATCCGCCGCCGTGTGCACCAGACGAAGGGCGCGGACTTCTACGCGTCGCTGCGCACGCAGGCCGCGATCGAGAAGGCCGAGGTTGCCGTCGTCCTTCTCGACGCCTCGCAGCCGCTCACCGAGCAGGACACCCGCGTGATCTCGCAGGTGGTGGACGCGGGCCGCGCCCTGGTCATCGCGTACAACAAGTGGGACCTCATGGACGAGGACCGCCGCCCGTACCTGGAGCGCGAGATCGAGCAGGAGCTCGTCCAGCTCCAGTGGGCGCCGCGCGTCAACATCTCGGCGCGCACGGGCTGGCACAACGACCGCCTCGTCCCCGCTCTGGAGAAGGCGCTCGACTCGTGGGACACCCGCATCCCCACCGGACGCCTGAACGCGTTCCTCGGCGAGCTCGTCGCCGCCCACCCGCACCCCGTGCGTGGCGGCAAGCAGCCGCGCATCCTGTTCGCCACGCAGGCCTCGACCCGCCCGCCGCGGTTCGTGCTGTTCACCACAGGCTTCCTCGACCCCGGCTACCGCCGGTACATCGAGCGCCGCCTGCGTGAGACCTTCGGCTTCGAGGGCACGCCCATCTCGATCGGCGTGCGCGTGCGGGAGAAGCGCAAGCGGTGACCGCGGCGTCCGGTGGGCTGCTGCGCGGGCCACCTGCCACCGTACGGTAGGCTTGCCGAGGCTCCTGCGGGGGCCATCGGGCTGTGGCGCAGCTTGGTAGCGCACTTGACTGGGGGTCAAGGGGTCGCAGGTTCAAATCCTGTCAGCCCGACCGATGAAATCGCAGGCCAGAGGGCCGTCGCCGTTCTTTAGCGGAGGCGGCCCTCCGTCATGTGCGGGCGGTCGAGATCGTCGAGGCAGGCCCGCGCGCACGCCCCGATGACGCTCGGAATGCGCCGGCTACGAGCATCACGGCATGACTGCACAGGGGTCGCGAGACACGAGCCGTCAGGGTGTGGGCGGTCTTGTGGTGCCGCGCACGACGAGCTCGGTCTCCAACTCGACGCGCCGCACCGCGTCGCCCGTGTGGATCCCGCGCAGCATCCGGACCGCCGTGACGCCCATGAGCTCCAGGGGTTGGCGCACCGTGGTCAGGCCCGGCTCCATCCACTGCGCGGACGGTAGGTCGTCGAAGCCCACCACCGAGACGTCGTGTGGGATGCGCAGGCCGGCCTCGTGCAACGCGCGGATCGCGCCGATCGCCATGTCGTCAGAGGCGGCGAAGATCGCGGTCGGCCGATCGGGAAGGCCCAACAGGTACTGCGCGGCGCGGTAGCCGGCGCGTGCGGTGTAGTCGCCGTGCCGGATCAGGTCCGGGTCGATCCGCAGGCCGGCGCGCTCCATGGCCGAGCGGTAGCCGGCGAGCCGCGCAAGCGCGTTGTCGAGCGCGGTGTCACCGGTGATCGTCGCGATGCTCGTGTGCCCGAGCTCGATGAGGTGGGTGGTGGCGTCCATGGCGCCGCGCCAGTTGGTCGACTTGACGGTCATGGCCAGCGGTGGCGTTGTGGTCCACGGGTCGACCACGACGATCGGCAGGCCGGACGCGATCTCGCACTCCTGCGCGCTCGGTGAGGCGACGACCGAGATGAAACCCTCCGTGCCGCGCCGAAGCGCACGGGTGATCCACGCGCGCGAGCGGTCCTGCGCCGACCCGACGGACAGCACGACGTCCAGGCCGTCCTCGCGCGCGCTCGCGACGACACCCCGCACGACCTCCTCCGACCACGCGCCGAGCAGGTTCTCGACACGGAGGTCGATCACGCCCGCGGACCGGGGGCGCAATGGCCGCATGGGCATCCCATGGGTGTCGAGGGCGGCCAACACCCGCAGGCGTGTCTGCTCCGCCACACCCGGCCGGGCGTTGAGCACCTTGGAGACGGTGGGGATGGAGACCCCGGCTGTCGATGCGATGGTCGACAAGGGGACTGCCGGCGTCGTCGCTTCGGACATTGCCCACTCTTTCGGAAACGGTGCGCGATCGACGTCGAGGCCGTGAGGCATCCTGGAGGGGCCCCGTGCCACGATCGCCGCGCTTCGGCTTGATCTTTGGGCGTGAGGCTACTACCTTCCCGGCGCCATTTCGGAATGGCGGCGAGAAATTTCGTTCTGACGAAGGAGTCGAGACGGTGAAGCGCTTGTCCACTGCGACCGCAATCGGGGTCGCCGCAGTCCTCGCACTGACCGGATGCGGGAGGTCCGACGAGCCGTCGGCCGCGTCGTCCAAGCAGCCCGATGCCGACGCCAAGATCAGCGGGACCGTCCAGGTGTGGGCGATGGGCACCGAGGGCGAGCTCCTGCCCCAGCTGGTCAAGGGCTTCGAGGACGCCAACCCGGGCGTCAAGGTCGAGGTCACCCCGGTGCCGTGGGAGTCGGCCAGCCAGAAGATCACCACCGCCATCACCACCGGGAACACTCCGGACGTGGTCCAGGTCGGGACCACGTGGATGAGCGGATTCGTCGACCAGGACGCGTTCGCGCCGACGCCCGACTGGATCGACCAGGACCGGTTCTTCCCCGGCGCGTGGGGCACCACGGTCGTGGACGGCACCTCGTACGGCGTGCCGTGGTACGTCGAGACCCGCGCCCTGTTCCACCGCACCGACCTGGCGGGCTCCGACGGCGCCGACGAGCTGACCTCCTGGGACGGCCTGAAGTCGTACGCCAAGGCCATGCAGGCCGGGGGAGCGCAGTACGGGCTGCAGCTCATGACGTCCGGCCTGGACATCACCAACATGTGGCTGCCGTTCTTCTGGCAGGCGGGCGGCGACATCCTCGACGAGGACGGCACGTCGTTCACGCTGGACAGCGAGGCCGCGCAGCGCTCGATCGACTACTACGCGTCGTTCATGGCCGAGGGCATCGCGCCGAAGGTTGCCACCGACGACGACAAGATGCAGAACTTCGTCGACGGCAAGCTCGGCGCGTTCGTCTCCGGCCCCTGGGACGTCGCGAACGCCATGACCGTGGCCGACGACCCCGCGTTCGCCGAGAAGTTCACCGTCACGCCGCTCCCGGCGGACCAGGTCAGCGCCTCGTTCATCGGCGGCTCGGACCTGTCGGTGTTCAAGGACGCGAAGAACCCCGACGCCGCCTGGCAGCTGGTGCAGTACCTCACCCAGCCCGCGACTCAGGTCGAGTGGAACAAGATCAGCTCCGACCTGCCCGCCGTCCAGGCCTCGTGGGACGACCCGCAGATGACCTCCGACCCGATCGTGGTGAACTTCGGTGAGGCGCTCAAGACCGCCAAGTCCGTCCCGGCGATCCCGAACTGGGCCGAGATCAGCGCGAAGCTCGACAAGATCCTGGAGTCGGCCGTGGCCGGCAGCATCGACGGCGCCGAGGCGGCCAAGCAGATGCAGGCCGCCGCGAGCGCCATCGGGACGGGGATCGAGTAGCGCCATGATCGACGTGGCCCTGGCACCCGCCGGGACCGACAAGCCCACCCGCCGCGTCCGCTCCGCGCGGACGCGGCGGGGGCTCGTCGCCTGGGGGTTCGCCCTCCCGTTCGTCGTCGTCTTCGCCATCTTCATGGCGTTGCCGGTGATCTCCTCGCTCGCGATGTCGTTCACCGACATGCGGGGACGCGACCTGCGCACGCCGCTGGCGGTCGACTTCGTCGGGCTCGACAACTACGCGCAGCTCTTCGCCGACCCCGTCTTCCAGCAGGCCGCGCGCAACACGCTGTACTTCGTGGGCGTCGGCCTGCCAGTGACGATCGCGTTGGCGTGCGTGCTGGCCGTGCTGCTCAACTCCGGGCTCACGTGGTTCCGGTCGGTGTTCCGGGTCGGGTTCTACATGCCCGTCGTCACGTCGATCGTCGCGATCGCGGTGGTGTGGACCGTGCTGCTGCAGCCGAACTTCGGCCTGGTCAACGCCACGCTCGCGCACGTCGGGATCACCGGCCCGGACTGGCTGCACGACGAGACCTGGGCCATGCCCGCGCTGATCGCGATGACGGTCTGGCGCAACCTCGGCTACTCCACGGTGATCCTGCTCGCCGGCCTCCAAGGCATACCGAAGGACGTCTACGAGGCGGCCTCGCTCGACGGCGCCGGCCCGGTGAAGACGTTCTTCCGGATCACGGTGCCGCTGCTGCGCCCCACCATCCTGTTCTGCGCGGTCATCACCGGGATCGGCTACCTCCAGTTCTTCGAGGAGCCGTGGGTCATGACCGAGGGCGGGCCGCAAGGCACCACCACGTCGGTCGCCATGGTGATCTACCAGCAGTTCGGCTTCTCCAAGTACGGCTACGCCGCGTCGATGAGCTACGTGCTGTTCGTCGTGATCGTCGCCCTGAGCCTGCTGCAGTTCCGGCTGCTGCGCGCCAAGAAGTGAGGACGACGATGACCTCCACCCGCACCCGGCGCCTGGCGCCGCGAGTCCTGCTGAACCTGTCCCTGCTCGTCGGCCTGATCGTCAGCGCCGGGCCGATCGTGTGGATGTTCCTGTCCTCGTTCAAGCCCGAGTCCGAGATCCGCCAGTTCCCCCCGACGGTGTGGCCGCACACCTGGACGATGGACAACTTCAGCGAGCTCTTCGGGCGCATGGACTTCCCGCGCTACTTCACCAACTCGCTCGTGGTCGCCGTCGCCGTCACGCTCGGCAACCTGCTGTTCTGCTCGATGGTCGGCTACGCCCTGGCGAAGATCGACTTCCCCGGGCGGCGGGCCCTGTTCGCGGTCGTGCTCGGCACCCTCATGGTCCCGGGGATGGTGACGTTCGTGCCGCTGTTCGTCCTCGTCGCCAACCTGAACATGGTCAACACGTTCCCCGCGCTGATCCTGCCGTTCGTCGCGAGCGCGTTCGGCGTGTTCCTGATGCGCCAGTTCATGCTCGACATCCCCGACGAGCTGCTCGACGCGGGGAAGGTCGACGGCGCCGGCGAGCTGCGCGCGTTCTTCCAGATCGTCCTGCCCCAGTGCAAGCCCGCGTTGGCGACCCTCGCGATCCTGACGTTCCTCGGGTCGTGGAACAACTTCCTGTGGCCGCTCGTCGTGGCCCAGACCAAGGACATGTACACGCTTCCGGTCGCGCTCGCCCTCTACACCCAGGGCCAGAACACCGTGCGCTACGGGCTCATGCTCGCCGGCGCCAGCGTCATCGTCCTGCCCATCATCGCCGTCTTCCTCGCCTTGCAGCGCCACTTCGTGCAGGGCATCGCCACCACCGGCATCAAGTGACCTCGGAGCACCTCTCGTGACTGACCGCACCTTCCCCCTGCCTGACGGCTTCCTCTGGGGCGCCGCCACCGCCGCGCACCAGGTCGAGGGCAACAACGTCGGCTCCGACTGGTGGGCCTTGGAGCACCAGCCCGCCTCGCCGTGCGTCGAGCCCTCGGGTGACGCCCTGGACTCCTACCACCGCTACCCCCAGGACATGGCTCTGCTCGCCGAGGCCGGGCTCAACGCCTACCGCTTCTCGGTGGAGTGGGCGCGGGTCGAGCCCGCGCCCGGCGAGTTCTCCGCGGCCCAGCTCGCGCACTACCGGACCATGATCGACACCGCCCGCACGCTCGGGCTGGAGCCGGTGGTGACGCTGCACCACTTCACGCTGCCGCTGTGGTTCGCGCAGCGCGGCGGCTGGCTCGCCGACGACGCCGTCGAGCTGTTCGCGCGCTACGTGCGCGCCGTCGTCCCGATCCTGGACGGCGTCCGTTGGGTCGTGACCATCAACGAGCCGAACATGGCGGCCATGCTGCACGGCACCACCGAGCGCGCGTCTCTCGACGCGGCGGGGCTGCACGGACCGCACGAAGGCGTCACCGAGACGCTCATCGCTGCCCACCGCGCGGCGCGTGACATCCTGCGTGACGTGCCCGGGCTGGCGTCCGGATGGTGCATCGCCAACCAGGCGTTCCACGCCGCTCCCGGGTGCGAGCCCGAGCGCGACGCCTACCAGTGGCCACGCGAGGACGTGTTCCTGGCGGCCGCCAAGGGCGACGACTTCGTCGGCGTCCAGGCGTACCTGCGCACGGTGATCGGCGCGGACGGCCCCCTGCCGATCCCCGACGACGCCGAGCGCACGCTCACCGGCTGGGAGTACTACCCGCCGGCCCTCGGGGAGGCGGTGCGCCACACGCGCGAGATCGTCGGCGACGGGACCCCGATCCTCGTCACGGAGAACGGGATCGCCACCGCGGACGACCAGCGGCGCATCGACTACACCACCGGCGCGCTCGAGGGCCTCGCGGCCGCGATGGCGGACGGCGCGGACGTGCGGGGGTACCTGCACTGGTCGCTGCTCGACAACTACGAGTGGATGAGTGGCTACACCCCGACCTTCGGGCTCGTCGCCGTCGACCGGAAGACGTTCGAGCGGACCCCGAAGCCCTCGCTCGCGTGGCTCGGCTCCTGGGCCGCGGCCAACGCGCTGCCGAACGGCTGACGTCGGCCCCCTCGGGCGTCGTCGAGCTGCCAGAGGGCGGCCCCACCGCACGGCGTCGGTGGGGCCGCCCTCTGGCTCAGCGCACGCGCTCGGCCGTCGCACGCCCGTCTTGGACCGCGACGCGCCACGGCTCACCGTCGCACCGCAGCCCGGTGACGCTGATCGACCCTGACGAGGCCGGGACACACCGAAGCCCCTCACCGCGCTCCGGCGTCTCGACACCCGCGAGCGCCGTGACGAGCGCGATCGAGGCGGCGGCGGACCAGGCCTGCGGGTGGCAGGCGGCCGGATAGGGCAACGGTCCGGCGCCCTCGTCGGCAGGGTTGCCGCCGTAGAGCTCAGGCAACCGGTAGCCGAACCGCTCAGCCGCGGCCAGGATGCCTCGGGAGAGCTCACTGGCCTGCGCGTGGAAGCCCGACCGCGCAAGGCCGAGCACCGCGATCGCGGTGTCGTGCGGCCACACCGAGCCGCCGTGGTAGCTGAGCGGCCAGTAGCCGCCCGAGTGGCTCGAGAGCGTCCGCAGCCCGAAGCCTGAGCTCATGTCGGGAGCGACGAGGCGCGCGGCCACGAGAGCCTCCTCCCGCGGGTCGAGCAGGCCGGTGCCGAGCAGGTGGCCCATGTTGCTCGCCACGGAGTCGACAGCATGGCCCCGAGCATCGAGCGCGATCGCGGGGTACGGGCCGTGTTCGTCCGCGACCCAGAAGCGCTCGCGGAAGCGGCCCGCGAGGCCCTCCGCCCAGGTCCGCCACCGCGCGGCGCCGGGGCGACCGAAGGCGTCGAGCAGCTCGGCGCCGGCGAGCGCAGCCTCGTGCGCGTAGGCCTGCACCTCCGACAGCGCGATCGGGCCCTCCGCGAGCCGGCCGTCGCGCCACTGGATGGAGTCGCCGGAGTCCTTCCAGCCCTGATTCGACAATCCGTGCCCACTGTCGTCGGCGTAGTCCAAGAACCCGTCGCTGTCGGAGTCGCCGTGCTCGGCCATCCAGGCCAGCGCGCGCTCGAGGTTCGGCAGCAGCGCGGCGACGTCGCGCTCGGCCATGCCCCAGCGCCACGCGTCCCGCAGCAGGCACACCCAGAGGGAGGTCGCGTCGACCGTGCCGAAGTACACCGGGGGCAGGGCCGTCCGCTCGTCGACCTGCAGCGTCTGCGCCCGCACCTCGTGCAGGATCTTGCCGGGCTGTTCCGCGCTGTCCCGGTCGACGCGCGACCCCTGGGCAGCGGCGAGGGTGCGCAACGTCCCGCGCGCCAGGTCGGTGCCCAGCGGCAGCAGCATCCGAGCGGCCCACAGCGAGTCACGTCCGAAGAGCGTGAAGAACCAGGGCGCGCCCGCGGCGAGGAAGGTCTCGCCCGGCGCGATGGTCGACGTCATGGCCAGCGTGCGCAGGTCGTCGAGCGAGCGCGCGACGAGGCGTTCGACGCGCGCGTCGTCGGCGCACACGCGCACGCCCGACCAGTCCGGGAGGACTGTGGCGGGAGCGACCACCGCGGCGGGGACCTCGGCCTGCACGTCCCACGTGAGGGCCGTGGCCTGGCCGGGGGCGACGACGACGCGCCAGGAGATCTGCGCGCGCGCGGCCTCCACGGAGACCGTGGCGCCGGTGGCGCACAGGCGGACAGACACGTCACCGCGCTGCCACACGAGCATCCCGTCGTGGTCGATGCCGGGCGCGAGCGGCGGCCCGCCGCGGCCGCGCCGCACGAGTTCCATCGCGGCCAGGTCGCTCGCCACCGAGATCGTCACGATCGCCTCGATCGGCGACGCGGTGGCGCAGCGCAACTCGAGGCGCTCGCACACCTGGCCGGGGGAGACCTCCCGGATCCGGGTGATCGTCGCAGTCGGGTCCGCGCCAGGCCCGTCGACCATCCGCAGCAGCGAGGTGAACGACGCGCGGCGCGGACCGCTCGGCTGTCCGGAGATCGGCTCAGGCTCGACGCCGGCGACCCGCAACACGGCTTGGGACAGGACGCGCACGTCGGCGTGGAAGAAGCCCTGCGCGCCGTGCCCCCGCACCTGCCCATCGGGCGTGGACCAGGCGTGGGTGGGCGCCTGGGCGGCGACCACGAGGTCGTGCAGGAGTGGTTGCAGGTCTTCGCTCATGTCGTTCTCCATCGTCTACGGCTCTGGAACCATCACGCACTTGATCGTTCCAATAGAGAACGCTACCGTCTTGGAACGATCAAATCCGCCAGGACGGCGGGTCGCGAGGAGGCGACGCATGGTGGAGCACAGGGCAACGCTCGAGAGCGTGGCGCAGCTCGCGGGCGTGTCACGCCAGACGGTGTCGAACGTCATCAACTCCCCAGGGCTCGTCCTGCCTGAGACCCGTGCGCGCGTCCAGCAGGCGATCGACGAGCTGGGGTACCGGCCGCATGCGGGCGCCCGGGCCCTGCGGACGCGGCGTTCGCGCATCCTCGGCCTCTGCGTGCCGCCCTCCGGCGACGGCATCAGCGGCGAGATCCTCGACCGGTTCCTGCACGCCGTCACCGAGCGCGCGCAGCGCCACGACATGCGGGTCATGGTGTTCACGGCGCCCGACGACGACGCGGAGATCGCCGAGTACGGCGCGCTGCTGGACACCGCCGACCTCGACGGTTTCGTGCTGACGAACACGCACGGCGGCGACCCTCGCGCCCGGTGGCTGGCCGAGCGGGGCGTGCCGTTCGTGACCTTCGGGCGCCCGTGGCCGAGCGACGGCGCGCAGGGCGCCCCCGACGCGCACGCGTGGGTGGACATCGACGGCAGCGCCGGCACGCGGACGGCGACCAAGCACCTGATTTCGCTCGGGCACACGGCTATCGCGTTCCTCGGCTGGCCCGCGGGCTCCGGGTCCGGCGACGACCGGCACGGCGGCTGGGCGACGGCCTTGGCGGACGCAGGGCTCGACGCTGGCGCCGCCCGCGTCGGCCGCACGGTCGACGGGGTCGAGCCGGGCCGCGTGGCCGCGGGCGCGCTCATCGCCGGCGGCGCGACCGCGATCGTCTGCGCGAGCGACTCGTTGGCGCTCGGCGCCTTGGCGGCATCGCGGCAGGGCGTGGGCACGAGCGCAGGCGCGGTGGCCGTCGTCGGGTTCGACGACACCCCGGTAGCGCGCGCGGTCGGCTTCTCCAGCGTCGCGCAGCCCGTCGGCGAGGTAGCCGACCACGTCGTGACCATGCTGCGCGCGCAGATCGACCGCACCGACGAGCCAGCCGCCCGGCAGGTGCTGATCGTCCCCGAACTCGTCGTGCGGGGGAGCATCCTCCCGCCCACGGCGTGACCTGCCCGTCCACCAGACGGGCCAGCCATGGGCCGCCAGACCGGCGCGCCCGCGATCGAAGGAGAACCGCATGACGTCTCGAGCCCCACGCCCGGCGACCCGCCGGGTGGTCGCGGCCACCGGAGCGCTCGCCGCAGCGTCGATGCTGCTGGCCGCCTGTGGCGGCGGCGGAAGCTTCGGCGACGACAAGCCCGGCGACAAGCCCGCGGCCGGCGGCAGCATCAACGTGCTCATCGGCTCCAGCGGTGACGCGGAGACCGCGGCCGTCAAGGACGCCGTCGCCGCGTGGTCCAAGGGCTCGGGCGTCAAGGCCGAGGTGGCCGTCGCCGCCGACCTGCCCCAGCAGCTCAGCCAGGGCTTCGCGGCCGGCTCGCCGCCGGACGTGTTCTACGTCTCGACCGACGCGTTCGCGGGCTACGCGGCCAACGGCTCGCTGGAGCCGTACGTCGACAAGATGGACGCGGACTTCTACCCGACGCTGCTCGACTCGTTCACCTACGACGGCACGCCGTACTGCGCGCCGAAGGACTTCTCGACCCTGGCGCTGGTCATCAACGACGACGCCTGGGCCGCCGTCGGCCTCACCGACGACGACTACCCGCAGACCTGGGCCGACCTGTCGGCCGCCGCGGCCGAGCTGACCAAGGACGGCCGCGTCGGCCTGTCGTTCGGGCCGGAGTGGCAGCGGATCGGCACCTTCATGGCGCAGGCGGGCGGCCACATGGTCGACGGCCAGGGCAAGGCGGACGTCGACTCGCCCGAGAACGTGGCCGCGCTCGACTACGTCAAGGGCTTGCTCGCGTCCGGGCACGCGGCCTACCCCTCGCAGGTCGACGCGGGCTGGGGCGGCGAGGCGTTCGGCTCGGGCAAGGCCGCCATGACGATCGAGGGCAACTGGATCGCGGGCGCGATGAAGAACGACTACCCGGACGTCAAGTACACGGTCGTCCCGCTGCCCAAGGGCCCGGCCGGTGAGGGCACCCTTCAGTTCACCAACTGCTGGGGCATCGCCGCCGACTCCACGAACAAGGACTCGGCCGTCGACCTCGTGACGTTCCTGACCTCCGACGACCAGCAGATGGCGTTCGCGCAGGCGTTCGGCGTCATGCCGTCGGTGACCACCGTCGCCGACCAGTGGGCCAAGCAGTTCCCGGAGCAGGCGGCGTTCATCAAGGGCGCCGACCACGCCCAGGGCGTCCCCGCGATCCAGGGCGTCGCCGACGCCATCGCGGACTTCAACGCCCAGCTCGAAGGGCTCTCGACGAGCGACCCCAAGTCCATCCTGAGCTCGGTCCAGTCGACGCTGTCGACCATCGCGCGATGACCTCGCCGGACCACGGCGTCGTCGCGGTGGAGGCCACAAGCCTCCGCCGCGGCGGCGCGCCCGGGGCTGGACCCGCCCACCGGCGGCGCGGCGGGATCCACGGCCGCCAGGGCCTCGCGGGCTGGGTCTTCGTCTCGCCCGTCCTGGTGCTGCTCGGCCTGTTCTTGGTGCTGCCGATCGTCATGGCCGCCTGGGTCAGCGTGTCCGACTGGACCGGGCGCGGCTCGCCGTTCGCCTCGACCGTGCACTTCGTCGGCGCGCAGAACTACACCCAGCTCCTGGCCGAGCCCGGCCTGCCGCAGCGGGACTTCGCGACCGCGCTGCGCAACAACTCCTACTACGTGCTGCTCGTCGTGCCGATCCAGACGGCCCTGGCCCTCGGCCTCGCGGTGATGGTGAACCGGCGCCGGCTGCGCGGGCGCGGCTTCTTCCGCACCGCGTTCTACTTCCCGTCGGTCACCAGCTCGGTCGCCATCACGGTGGTGTTCCTGTTCCTGTTCACCGCCTCGGGCGCGGTCAACCGTCTGCTGTCGTTCGTCAGCGTCAAGGGCCCGAACTGGATCGACGACCCCCGTGGGGTGCTGCACCTGCTCCTCGGGTGGTTGGGCGTCGAGCAAGCGCCCTCGTCGCTGGCCGGATCGTCGTTCCTCGGCCTGAGCTGGTGGGACTGGCTCTCGGGCCCGTCGGTCGCGATGTGCGTGTTCATCATCATGGCGATCTTCACGACCTCGGGGACGTTCATGCTGCTGTTCCTGGCCGCACTCCAGAACATCTCCGGCGAGGTCGAGGAGGCGGCGCTCATGGACGGCGCGACCGGGTGGCAGCGCTTGCGGCTTGTGACGATCCCGATGCTGCGGCCGACGATCTTCACGGTTGTCACGCTCGGCCTGATCGGCACCTGGCAGGTGTTCGACCAGATCTACACGGGCACCCGCGGCGCCCCGGCCAAGACCACCATGACGCCCGCCTACCTGTCCTACGAGTCGTCGTTCACGTCCCAGCAGTGGGGCCGTGGGGCCGCGATCGCGTTCATCCTCTTCGCGATCATCGTGCTCATGACGGCGGTCCAGCGCGCCGTGCTGCGCGAGCGGGACACGGTGCCGCGCCGCAAGAGGTTCATCAAGGAGACGCCGTGAGCGCCACGACCCTCGACCGCCCCGCCACGACTGCCCGAGGCGGCAAGCGATGGCGGACGGCTGCGACCTCGCTGGCGTATGCCGCGCTGGTGCTGCTGGCCGTCGTCTACATCTTCCCGTTCCTCATCTCGATCGCGACGTCGTTCAAGACGACCGCCGACGCGGCCGGGAACCCGCTGGCGCTGATCCCACGCACGTTCACGACCGCGGCCTACGAGCGGCTGTTCCTGAACTCGGACTTCCCGGTGTGGTTCCGCAACTCGGTGGTCGTGACGCTGGCGGTCACCGCCGGGCGCGTCTTCCTCGACTCACTGGCTGGATACGCGCTCGCGCGGCTGCCGTTCCGCGGCCGCGGCGCGGTGTTCGCCGGCCTCGTCGCGGTCATGGCCGTGCCGTCCGTGGTGCTGCTGATCCCGAAGTTCCTGGTCATCAACCAGCTCGGCATCTACGACACGTTCACCGCGCTCATCGTGCCGCTGCTGGCCGACGCGGCGGGCATCTTCATCATGAAGGGCTTCTTCGAGTCGATCCCACCGAGTGTGGAGGAGGCCGCGCGCATCGACGGGGCGGGCACCTTCCGCGTGTACTGGTCGGTCGTGCTGCCGATGGCGCGCCCCGCGCTGGTCACGATCGTGATCCTGTCGTTCCAGGGCTCGTGGAACGAGTTGTCGCACTTCATCGTCGCGTCGCAGAGCCAGGGGCTGTTCACGCTGACCAAGGGCGTGGCCCAGCTCTCCTCAGGCGCGTTGAGCCAGGGCTCGCAGTACCCGCTGAAGCTGGGCGCCGCGCTCATCATGACGATCCCCGTCGCGGTGCTCTTCTTCGTCTTCCAACGCCGGATCATGAACGCCTCGTCAGGCGCGGTCAAGGAGTAGGCCGAAGCGCGCGCGAAGGCGCGGCCCCGCACTCCGGGGCCGCGCCTTCGTCATGTCCTGGTCGCGTCCCAACCGGGCGCCGCGGAGTCCAGCAGCGCGCGCCGCGACGAGGCGTGGACGCCGCCGCTCCGCACGAGCCGGAGCTGGCGCCGGTGGAAGTACGCGAGGCGGCGTTCTGAGTCGACGCGCGCACGGGTCGACGGCCATCGGCCGTTGCTCGCGCGGAACTCACCCAGCGCGCGAGCGGAGCCCTCGACCGAGGCTGCCGCCTCCGCGTGCACCGCGGACCGCGGCGTGCCGCGCCACCCGGCGAGGCGCGCGTCGAGGAAGCGGATCCGTTCGTCGTCGAGCCACGGCGAGCCGCGCCGCAAGGCGCCGCGCTGGTTGTGGATCCACACGCCGAGCACCCGTTCCGCGGCGTCGGCGGCCTCGCTGCGTGGCCATCGACGGGCTTGCTCACGGAACGCGACGACGGCGAGGGCGCGCGTGAGCCACCGTGCCCTCGTGTCGTCCAGCGCCACCGCGGCCCTTCCTGCCTCCAGCGGCGCAGCCGGTGCGCGCCGTCGGCCCCCTAGTGGGCGCCGACGGCGGTACCCGTGCGTGGCGGCGCCGGCTCGTGGGCCGGATCTGTCGCCACGGCGTGCTCGACCCGCGCGGCCCGGCCGGGCTCGACCAGGACGGGAACGCCGCCCACCACGACGTGCGTCGCGGGCCCGGCCGCCAGCCGCAGGGTCACGTGGCCCGGGCGCACGAGCACCCGCACCCGCGAGGGCCCGGCGCCGACAGTGAAGTCCAGCCCGTGCCAACGGCCAGGCAGGCGGGGGTCGAGCCGGATCTGGCCGTCGTGGTCACGCAGGCCCCCGAATCCGTAGACCAGCGCGTTCCACACTCCCGCGGCGGAGGCCACGTGGACGCCGTCTCGGGTGTTGCCGTGCAAGTCGGCCAAGTCGACCAGGAGAGCGTCGGAGAAGTAGTCCATCGCGAGCTCGGCGTGGCCGACCTCCGCGGCGACGATTGCCTGGACTGTCGCGGACAGCGTCGAGTCGCCGGTGGTCAGGGGGTCGTAGTAGTCGAAGTCGGCGCGCTTCTGCTGCGCCGTGAACTGCTCGCCGTACATGAAGTGGGCCATCACCACGTCGGCCTGCTTGACCACCTGGCGCCGGTAGATGACCAGCGGGTGGAAGTGCAGGAGAAGGGGCCGCCGGTGGGACGGCGTCGCTGCGGCGTCCCACCGCTCGCGCTCGAGGAACCGCGCGTCTTGCGGGTGCACTCCCAGCGTGGGGTCGGGCACGACGTGCATCGCGTCGGCCGCCTGCTGCCACGCGTCGACCTCACCAGGGGAGATCGCCAGGCGCGCGCGCGCCGAACGCGCCACCGCGGGGTCGTGCGCGGCGAGGGCGGCGAGGGCGTCGGCCGCGGCACGCAGGTTGGCTCGGGCGCTGACATTGGTGAAGAAGTTGTCGTCGACGAGGGCGCTGTACTCGTCGGGCCCCGTGACGCCGTGCAGATGGAACGTGCGGGCCGCCCCGCTCGCCGACCAGAAGCCGAGGCCCAGCCACATGCGCGCGGTCTCGACGAGCAGGTCCACACCCTGGTGGGCGAGGAAGTCCCAGTCCTCGGTCAGCTGCCAGTACCGGGAGACGGCGTGGGCGATATCGGCGTCGATGTGGAACTGCGCGGTTCCCGCGGGGAAGTACGCGGAGGCCTCCTGGCCGTTGATGGTGCGCCACGGGAACAAGGCCCCGGGCAGGTCGAGCTCGCGCGCCCTGCGCCGGGCGGCGGGGAGCATGTCGTGGCGGAAGCACAGCAGGCCGCGGGCGACGTGCGGAGCGGTATGGACCAGGTGCGGGACGACGAACACCTCGGTGTCCCAGAAGTAGTGCCCGGAGTAGCCCGAGCCGCTGACCCCCTTGGCGGCCACGCCGCCGGCCGCCACACGCGCGGTGGCCTGCGCGAGCTGGAAGAGGTTCCAGCGCACCGCCTGCTGGGCCTCGTCGTCGCCGTGCACGACGACGTCGGCGCTCGACCAGTGCTCGTCGAGCCACGCCCGCTGCTCGGCGAGCAGCGCACTGGACCCGGCGTCGTGCGCGCAACCAGCGTCCCCGCGGGCCAGCGCGGCGAGCTGGGCGGCGGTCTGGGCCCCCGCCGTGCGGTACGCGATCGTCTTCGTCACGCGGAGCCCCGCGCCTGGCTCTGTGGTCGCGGTGAACGATCGCTCGGCACGTCCGGCGCCCCGGAGCACGCGCTCGTCGACGCGGCTTCCCGAGGCATGTGCGCGGTGCTCGGCGGCGACGGCCACCTGCATGCCCGAGTCGCGGCACGCGAAGGTCAGCGCGTCGCGGTGGTCGTCGCTGTCGTCGGCCACGAGGCGCAGCGCGCCGTCCGCGGCCTTCTCGGCACGTCGCGGGTCGTCGACCTCGGGCTTGTGCGCGGGCGCGGCGGCGAGCGCGGTGCTCGTGGTGATCGTGAGGGTGGCGGGCTGCCCCAAACACCGGGCCTCGATGCTCAGCAGCGCGATGTGCGCCCGCGTGAACGACACCATGCGCACGGTCTGGACCCGCACCGCCTTACCGGCCCGAGTGCGCCAGAGCACGTCGCGGGTGAGCGTGCCCGCCGCCATGTCGAGCGTGCGGCGGTAGTCGACGATGTCACTGCTGCGCAGGTCGAGGGCCTCTCCGTCGACCTCGACCCGCACGCGCGTCGTCTCCGGCGCCGCCACGATCGTCTGGCCGACGCGCGCGAGCCCGTACGCGTCCTCGGCGTGGCGGATCGGGAACGTCTCGTGCAGGCCGTTGACGAAGGCGCCGGGGCAGTACGCGTCGGTCGCCTCGTCCTGTGTCCCGCGGATGCCCAGGTGCCCGTTGCCGAGCGCGAACAGGGTCTCGCCGCGGCCGTGATCCTCAGGCTCGGTCTCGACCAGGCGCCAGGGATCGACCGGGAAGCGGGCTCGGTCCAGGCCCGGCCGGGCGCGGCCGGCGCGCCAGGGGTTCATGCGGCCACCAGCTCGTCGAGGTCGCGCACCACGACGTCCGCGCCTGCGGTGAGCAGCGCGAGCGCCCCCACGCCGCGGTCGACGCCGACAATTCGGGCGAAGGCGCCCGCGCGGGCCGCCCGGACACCTGAGGTGGCGTCCTCGACGACCATCGTGCGCGCGGGCGGCGCCCCCAGCAGGTGCGCCGCGAGCAGGAACGTGTCAGGGGCAGGCTTGCCCGCCAAGTTCTCGCGCGCGGCGAGCGCGCCGTCCACGACGACCGGGAAGCGCCCGGCGAGCCCCGCGGCACGCAGCACGGCGGCAGCGTTGCGCGAGCTGGACACCACGGCCAGCTTCGTGGTGGTCACGGCAAGCTCGTCGAGGAGGCGCAGCGAGCCGGGGAAGGGGGTGACGCCCTCCTCGCGCAGGATGCCTTCGAACCGCGCGTTCTTGGCGTTCCCGATCGCGCACACCGTCGCGGCGCCCGGGGCGTCCTGCGGGCGGCCCTGTGGCAGGGCGATCCCGCGCGAGTCCAGCAGGGCGCGGACGCCGTCGTAGCGCGGACGCCCGTCGACGTGCTCGAAGTAGTCGGCGTCGGTGTAGGCGCGGACGCCGGCCGCGTCGCACACCGGAGCGAGCGTCTCCCGCCAGGCGCGCACGTGCAGGTCGGAGGTCGGGGTGAGCACACCGTCGAGGTCGAACAGGACGGCGTCGAACTGCCAGAGCATGGGTCGGTCCTTCGGTGGGCGCGCGCGAAGGCGCGCCGGGTTGGCGAGTGAGGTTGGGAGGGGGCTTGCTCAGCCCTTGACGGCGCCGCCGGTGATGCCGCGCACGAAGAAGCGCTGGAGGGCGAAGAAGACCGCGATCGGGACGAGCATCGAGACGAAGGCCGCGGCGGCGAGGAACTGCCAGTTGCCGCCGAAGTTGGTGGTCAGGTTCGCGAGCGTCACCGACAGCGGGTGGTTGCTCGGGACGGGACCGAGGAACACCAGCGCGACCAGCAGGTCGTTCCAGACCCACAGGAACTGGAAGATCGTCAGTGCGGCGATGCCGGGCACGCTCATGGGCAGCGCGAGCCGGAAGAACGCCGTGGCGTGGCCGGCGCCGTCGATCGCGGCGGCCTCGAACACCTCGGCGGGTAGGCCGCCCATGTAGTTGCGCAGCAGGTACAGCGCGAACGGCAGCCCGTAGCCGGTGTGCGCGAGCCACACGGCCAGGAACGTCCCGTTGAGCTGGAAGCCGCCCACCTGCGCGTCCCTGAACAGGGTCAGGACCGGGATGAGGGTGACCTGCAGGGGCACGACGAGCAGCCCGACGAGTACCGCGAAGATCGTGTTGCGTCCGGGGAACCGCATCCACGCGAACGCGTAGGCGGCGAATGCGGCGACGAGCACCACGATCACGGTGGCGGGCACCGCGATCAGCAGGCTGTTCACGAACGCGTGCCAGAACCCGCCGCGCTCCAGCACGTAGTCGTAGTTGCTGAACGTGAACCAGTAGGGCGGCGCGATGGCCGTCCACCAGCCCCCCGCGTTGGTGTCGGCGGCGGTGCGGAACGAGGCGGTGAGCAGGCCCACGGCGGGGATGGCCCACAGCGCCATGATCGCGGCGACGACGCAGTGGAGCCCGATGCGCCCGGGGCGGACGCTCCGGCGCGGCGCGCTGGTCGCTCGGCGGTTCATCGGACGTCCTCCTGCTGCTTGAAGCGGCGGATGTTCACAGCCATGACGGGGACTGTCGCCACGAGCAGCACGACGGCGATCGCCGCGGCGCGGCCTTGCTGGCCCGCGGTGAACAGCTCCTTGTACATGCGGTTCGCGATGACCTCGGTGCCGAAGTTGCCGTTGGTCATGACGTAGACGACGTCGAAGGTCTTCAGGGCGAAGATGACGAGCGTCGTGCCGACGACCGCGATCGTGGGGCGCAGCAGAGGCAGGATGATGCGGCGGAAGACCTGGCCCTCGCTGGCGCCGTCGACACGGGCGGCCTCCAGCAGCTCGACCGGGATGCCTTTGAGCCCGGCGGACAGCACGACCATCGCGAAGCCGGTCTGGAGCCAGACGCCGACGCCGATGAGCATGAGGTTGTTGATCGAGCCGGTGCTCAGCCAGGCCACCGGGTGCGCGCCCAGGGCGCCGAGGCCGGCGTTGAGCGTGCCGACCTTGGGGTCGACCTCGTACATGAGCCGCCAGATCACCCCGGCGGCCACGAAGCTGACCGCCATGGGCAGGAAGACGACGGCCTTGACGGTCGACTCGTAGCGGACCCGGTCCACGAGCACCGCGATGAGCAGCCCGAGGCCCAGGACGACGCCGGTGAGCAGCACCGCCCACAGGACGTTGTTGCGCAACGCGACGAGCGTGTCGTCGCGGGAGAAGAACCAGGCGTAGTTCTTCGCGCCGACGAACGAGGACCCGGCGCGGTCGTAGAAGCTGCGCACGATCGTGGCGATCGTCGGGTAGACCAGGAACACGCCGGTGAAGCCCAGCGCCGGCGCCAGCCAAAGCCACGGCCGGGCGGCGTTCGCGACGCGCCGGGGCAGGCGTCGCACGATCGCCTCGACGCCGAGCACGTAGCCGACGAGCCCGGCGGGCACTGCGATCACCGCCACCAGGGCGAGTGCGAGTTGATGCTCTTGGAGCACGGAGTTCACTTCGGTTCCTCTCGTGACTGGGGCCGTCGGGCGCGGGAGCGCGTGGAGGTGGTGGCGCGCTCCCGTGCCCGGCGGCGGTCAGTTGTCGTAGGCGTCCGCTTGGACCTTGTCGAGCTCGGAGAGGATCGAGTCGAGCTGGTCGGGGTGCTGGGCGAACTGCACGACGGCCTTGAAGAACGCGTCGTTGAGCGCTCCGGGGAACTGGTCGGACGCGTCGAAGCGGAAGATCTTGGCGTTCTGGAGGATCTCCGCCGATGCCCGCGACGCGTCGTCGGGGTAGGCGTCCAGCGGCACGTCACGGTTGCCGGAGATGAAGCCGCCGCGCCCGACCCAGATCTGCTGGGCTGCCGGCGTGAGCAGGTACTGCATGAGCGAGCGGGCCTGCGGCGTGTCGTTGAACATGCCAACCAGGTCGCCGCCACCGGTCACCGCGTCGTCGACCGCGTCCGAGAGCCTCGGGAACGGGAAGAACGCGTAGTCGTCCGGCGTCGCGCCGGCCTCGTTGGCGAAGAAGTCGGTGATGAACGAGGCCTGGTGGTGCAGCAGGCAGCCCGGGGGAGTGGCGAACATCGGGTTGGCGGCGCGGCCGAAGTTCGTGTTCACGACGTAGTCCTTGCCGCCGTAGGAGTCGTCGAGCACCTCGCCGAACTTCTCCCAGGCGTCGCGGATCTCCGGGGAGGTCCACTTCTGCGCGCCCGCGACCCACCGGTC
Organism: Actinomycetes bacterium; assembly: GCA_023461115.1. Lineage (GTDB taxonomy): Bacteria > Actinomycetota > Actinomycetes > Actinomycetales > Cellulomonadaceae > Cellulomonas. Next base: position 6,622 of record JAEWOA010000029.1, on the reverse strand, counting down.
ATAGACCTGCGGGCCCGCCTGGCGCAGGACGATGTCCTCCAGCCAGTCGGTGCCCGGCCAACCTGAGGCCGCGCCGGACTCCAGCCCGACGCACCACGTTGCGCTCTGGCCGGCCTTCGTCCCGGCCGCGTCGGAGACCAGGTCGTCCCACGTCGCCGGGGCTCCGGCCGTCCATTCCTTGGGGTCGTAGTAGACGAGGCCCTTGACGGCGGCCTTGCTGAAGACGCCGATCAGCTTGCCGTCGGGCGCGGTGCCCAGGTCGGCGAAGCCCTCGGGGGTGGCCGAGCGGTAGGCGTCCACGTCGATGAAGTCGAGCGGCTTGATCGCGCCCTGGGCGTACCACTCCTGCATCAGTCCAGGGCCGGGAAGGCCGGCGACGTCGGGCAGGTTGCCCGATGCGATGCCCGTGGTGAGCTGGGTCTGGAGGTCGCGCGAGCCGGTGTACTCGACCTTCGTGCCGGTCTGCTCCTCCCAAGGGGCCACCATCGCGCGGAACGAGTCCTCCTCCGCCCCACTCCAGGTGCCCATCACGCTCACCGCGCCGCCGAGCTTGCCGTCGCTCGCGGCGGGGTCTGCTGTCGGCTCGTCGTCAGAAGCGCACGCGGCGAGCGGCGCCGTGAGGATCGTGGCGGCCGCCATCGTGACGGCGAGCGGGCGCAAGCGCCGGCGTGGTGTGGTCCGGGTGGTCGTGCGCATGAGGTCTCCTCGCGTCATCGGGGTGAGGGCGGCGCTTGGAACGCTCCAACGAGCCGCTGCGCAGAACCTAGGAGGTCGTCGAGTGCCGCTGGCCGGGACTATCGGCGCGCTCACGACGAGGGCCAGCGCCCCGCGCCACCGAGGTTCGGCCCGGACTGGCCACGGCAGTCCGGGCACCACCGCTGCGGGTTGGACGCGGCACGGCGGGCCTCGACGATCGTGGCCAGCGCGTCGACCGAGTCGTGCTCGACGCACTCGACGAGCCAGCGCCGCGGCTCCGCGGCGAACGCGTGGCCGGCCAGTTGCACGTCGATGATGTTGACGACGGTCCCCGTCAGCCGGTTGGTGTGCGTGGCCAGCACCCCCGGGCGGTCCGCATGCTCGCGTCTGCACGCCATCCCGGGCTCGAGGGGCAGGGCGGATCGCACGCACTCGACCAGGTCCAGGCCGTCGTCGTTCGCGCAGTAGTCCTGGCGGCGCCCGCACCGCGCACAGAGGACGTGATGGCGCGAGCACGGGTGTGGGCAGCGCTCGGGCGCTCGGTCGAAGGTGTCGCACTGGTGTGGCGGCTCGGGCCACGACGACCATCGGGCACTCGTCTGCGCGAAGCGATCATCCATGTCGGGCCGGTGGGCCGCGCCGCGGGAAAGCGATCCGGCGGCCTGCTCGACGCTCGACGGGTGCGCGGGCCGCGCCTACGCCGGACGCCCGCGGTTGAGGTGGGCGAACAGCCGCGCCTCGTCAGCCAGCGTCGCGACCTGGTACTCCGTCACGCAGACGATGGATCGAGCCGACACCGTGCGCGACCCCAGCGCGCTCAGTTCCGCACGGGAGCAGTACGGCCCGTCGGGAGTCTGATGGGTGCGGACGATCCATCCGGGCTCGAACCACGACGCGGGTAGGTCGAGTTCGTCGTCGCCCCACGTGAGCATCGCCTCGAGGCACGGCCCGCCGTCGACGACGACGTACGACGCCTGCTTCGCGCGCCGATTGACGACGACCGCCGCCGGGACGCCATGGAGGATCGCCCGCAGGAAGATGCGCTGCTGGTCGGTGCTCCACGCCGTGCCAGGACGATACGGAGGCGCCAGCTCGAGCCTGCCGTCGTGCCGGAGCCGGCGGAACCAGTCGAGCTGGCGAACACGTAGCCGCAAGGGCACGTGCTCGAGCGGCGCGGTGGACTGGAGTGACCTGGTCGCGGCTCGGGCGCGGGTCTGGCGCGCGCCCGCTCGATGGTCACCACGCGGTTCGCCCGGGGTAGCGCAGTCGGCGATCGCGCCGCAGCTGAGGAGGATCGCGACCAGGTGGGCGCGGCCGCGGGCGCCCGTGACCTGCTCGGCGATGCGGAGATCGCGCGCCACGGTCTCGCGGGAGACGTACAGCGCGCCCGCCACGGCGTCGATGGTGTGCCCGCGCGAGATCATCCTCACGATGTCGAGCTGCCGGGGGCTGAGCGGCCGGAGTCCCCAAGGCTGCCAGCTCGCCGCAGCAGCCTGTCGGAACGTGTCGGGCAGCGTCCAGTTCGTCGTCACGGGTCTCCTCCCTGGTCGCGAGGGCGGCTTCGGCGGTGGCCTGGGCCGCGAGGCATGTGGGCACGGGGTGAGGAAATGGGGTGAGGAAGCGGTTCCCCAAGAGAGCGCCTGCGCGGCCGGGTGAGTGCCCTTCCCCGGTTTCTCCGATACGCCTAGGCCGTCGGTCCCAGTGCGGCCAGCCGGGCCGCTCCTAGTTTTGCGGCGCCGCCAACGCAGGCCTGGCCACACCCCGCACCCTCAGCGCCTGAGGCGCCGCCCACATCGGAGACTCGCCATGCCCTGCTCTGCCTCGTCGCGGTACCTCGCGGCCGTCAGCGAGACGACCCACGCGCTCGACGCCGAGCTCACCGAGCTGATCCGGCGCGCGCTCGAGGCCCAACGCCAACTCCGCGCGGGCATCCACGTGGCCGGCGGCGTGCTGTGGGTGATCGGCGACACCGCGGCGCAGGTCGAGTTCCGCGCGGGCCAGGTCGAGGCGATGATCGCGGCCGCCGACTTCCACGAGGACGTGACGGTGGACGACCTGCTGCGCGCCTACGAGGTCACCGACCCGCGGTAGCCGGCGCTCCACTCCTCGGGCCACGGGCTGGCACCGATTCTCCAGCGCCGTCCCACAACCCGGATCGGCGGTGTCCCACCGCGATCCCACGACGGCGCCCCGCTGGCCCGAACCAGCCCGCGCCACCCCGATGGAGGCCCCATGCGGTACCACCTCACCCAGCGCCGGACGGCACGACGCGAGCGTGCGTTCCTCGCGGCGTCGACGATCGCGGCGCTCGCGGTCGTCGGCGCGCTCGCGCTCGTCTCGGCGCCCGCGGCCACAGCCGGACAGGTCGGCGGTGGCTTCACGGTCACCGGGTCCAGCGCGTCGACGACGTTCCCCTCGGGACTGGGCGCGCGGTTCAGCTTCACGCCTGGCGCGGACGGCGGGCTGACGAGCCTGAAGGCCAACCCCGACATCGGCAACGCGTTCGGGCCGACCGGCAACCGAGCGGGCGTCGAGCCTCTGTTCGTCCCGCCGGCGCACGTCCTCGACCAGTGGTTCGACATGGGCGACGTGACCGTCTCGTTCTCGCGCCCGGTCACGAACCCGCGCCTGAACCTGGTGCGCCCCAAGTTCGAGTCCGCCACGGACGGCCCCGGCGGCAAGGTGTGGACCTCGGCGGAGATGCGGTTCACGGTCACGAGCGGCAACGCGCGCATCACTCCGCTGGGGACGGCGTTCGCCGGGTACTACGACGTCTCTCCGGACGGCCTCGTGGCCACGCCGGTGCGCAGTGTCGTGAGCCGCGACCCCAACTCGCACTCGTCGATGACCTCGACGGTCGAGCTGACGGGCACGTTCTCGTCCGTGACGCTGCACCTGGACAAGCGCAACCGAATCTCCACGACCGGCGACGCGGGCCCGGCGACCTACTACGACGCCTCGATGCCGATGGCGGTCAGCGTCGACGAGGACTTCGGCTCGGCGCCCGCCAGCTACGGCGATGCCTCCCACGTGATGGGTGGCCTGTACCTGGGCGGCAAGCCCGCGCCCGCGAACGTCAACGGGCTCTCGACGACCGCCGGCGTCAACGCCGCGGACGTGGCCGACGCGATCGGAGCCTGGCCCACGATCGGCACCGGCCGGCGTGGCAAGACGGTCGAGCTGGACGTGCCGGTGGCCAACCCTCTCGATGGGCCCGCGAGCGTCTCCGGCTGGATCGACTTCAACGGCAACCACACGTTCGACTCGGGCGAGGAGGCGACGGGCACGACGAGCGCGCAGGGGGCGAGCGTCGTGCACCTGACGTGGACCGTCCCGGCGGACGTCAAGGCGGGTCCCACCTGGGCGCGCCTGCGGGTGGTCGCGGGCGACGCGCCCGTTGGGCCGTCCGGCATGGCGGACTCTGGTGAGGTCGAGGACTACCGCCTCGAGATCGACGCGACCACGGCCGACATCTCGGTGATGAAGACCGGACCGGCTTCGGCACAGGTCGGCGACGACGTGACCTGGACGGTCGTCGTCTCCAACGGCGACGCCGCCGGCACCCCGCCCACGGACGCTCGCGTCGAGGGCGCCGTGATGACCGACGCCGTGCCGGCGGCGTTCACGGACGTCTCGTGGACCTGTGTCGCGAGCCCGGGCTCGGCGTGCGTCGACGCGGCCGGAACCGGCAACGCGATCTCGGCTCGGTCGGACCTGGCGATCGGCGGCTCGGCGACCTACACGATCACCGGCACGCTCACGGACCAGCCGGGAACGAACGCGTTCACCAACGTGGCGCGCGGCGACCTTCCGCCGGGCACCGAGCTCGTCGACCCGAACCCGGACGACAACGAGTCCTCGACGACGGGGCAGACCCCGGCGTTGCGCATCACCAAGACGGTGGACTCGGCCGAGGCGTCTTCAGGCGACCGAGTCGGCTACGTCATCACGGTCACGAACCCGACGGACGTCGAGTACAGCGCCGCTCTCCTGCACGACGACCTCAGCGCAGTCCTCGACGACGCGACGCTCGACGCCGGCTCGCTCGACCCGAGCACGGGCGTGGTCCAGCTCGGCGACGGGCAGCTCGACTGGTTGTTCGACCTCGCGCCGCACGCGACGGCGACGCTGCGCTACACGGTCGTGGTCGACGACCCGGACCGCGGCGACCGTCGGCTGATCAACACGGTCGTGGCGGACGCGTCCACGTCGGGCTCGAACTGCGCGCCAGGGGCCACGGATGCCGCGTGCTCGACCAGCACGGAGGTCGTCGACCACCAGGTCAAGTCGGACCCGGGCCCAGGCGCGGGTGGGCTGGCGTTCACCGGGAGCGACGACCTCGTGCTCGCAGCGGGCGCGCTCGTTCTCGTCGTGGCCGGCGTGATGGTGCTGGTCGGGGTCCGCCGCCGGAACCGCCGGGCCTGAACCACCGCCGACCGCAACGGGTCGGGAAGGGCGCCGTCACGGCCATGCCACTGGCCGTGACGGCGCCGTGACGAGCGACACGTCTGGAATGGGCGATTTGGCGCCCCGTGGCCCCACAGGACCTGTGGAGCACTCGCGCCATTCCCCTTCCGACAAGGACCTGTCATGTCTTGCACCCGTTCCGCGCGCCTCGCCGGCGCCGCACTCGCCGTGGCCGCGCTCGGCGCGTCCCTCGTGGTCTCGGCCAAGCCTGCCCATGCCGCCGAGGCCGGTGGCGGCTTCGCCATCGGCGGGCACTCCGCATCCAGCGTGTTCCCGTCCGGCCTCGCCGAGACGTTCACGTTCACCGACGGCGTCGGCGGGGGCTTCACACACCCGACGGCACTCGCGCAGTACCCGTTCGTCGGGGCCGCGCCGCGGCCGTTGGCCACACAGCCCGCGTTCGAGCTCGACCTGGTCAGCGACGCGACGACCATGGACGTCTTCCACGAGATCGGCACCGTGCGGATCGACTTCTCGCGCCCGGTGACCGATCCGGTGCTGCGGCAGTCCAAGATGCAGACGACCTGGGCGAACGGCGCCGGGCGGAACACCAACACCGAGCTGCGGTACACGGTCGTCGGCGCCGAGGGCGCGGCCTCGATCGCTGACCTGAGCGCCACGGCCGCGACGTTCTTCGACGTCGCGGCGGACGGCGCCAGCATCACCCCCAAGGCCGCGGCCCGGAACGGGAACGTCGCCGGCTGGTTCACGCTGAAGGGCACGATGACGTCGGTGACGCTGCGTATCGACAAGCGCTACCGCCACCAGTCGGGCGACACGACGACCCAGCCGAGGTTCGACAACCCCCTGACCTCTGCGTTCTACGTGAGCGTCGACGACGACTGCGGCAGCGCGCCGGAGCCGTACGGGCATGCCTCGCACGTGATCGGCGGCCTCACGCTCGGAGCCACGGCCACCCGGTGCGACCCCGAGAACGCGGTGGCGGTCGCGGGCCGGAACACCGACGACGAGAACGACGCGGACGTCGCGTTCGCCGACCTGGCGACGACCGACCGCGTGTACTCGGTGAGCGTCCCGGTCACCAAGGGCACAGGCGTGGCCCGGCTGTCGGGGTGGGTCGACTTCGACGCGGACGGAGCGTTCGACGACGACGAGCTCGCGACCGTCGAGCTGCCGGCGGCCGCGGGCGCCAGCGCGCAGACGCTGACGTGGACCGTCCCCGACGGCGCGTCGCTGGCGCCCGGAGCCACGTGGGCGCGACTGCGCCTGGCCTACGGCGGCGCTCCCATCCCGGCGGCCGGCATGGCCGACTCCGGCGAGGTCGAGGACTACTCGCTCGAGATCGTCGCCGGGGTCGAGCCGACGCCCGCTGTGCCCACCGACGCGCCCACCGACGCGCCCACCGACGCGCCCGCCCACGCGCCCGCCGACGCGTCCCCGGCGGGTGGCGCGCCCACGACGCCTTCGGCCAGCCCGGTCCCCGCGGTGGGCCCAGGCG
>JAEWOA010000028.1 GCA_023461115.1 Actinomycetes bacterium | reverse complement strand
GCTCGCGGTCGCGCTCACGGTCGCGGCGCTGCGGGCGGGCTCGGTCTGCGTGCGGCTCGACGACGCGGCCGGGCTCGCGGCGACGTTCGTCGACTCCGACGAGGCCGCCGCGGATGACCTGCCCTGGCCGCCCGCGGCGGACTGGCATGCGGCGGTCCGGGCCAGCCCGCTCGTGGCCGACGGCGTCGACGGGCCTGCGGACCGGCCGGTGCGCTGGGTCGACGGGCGCGTCTACCTGGACCGATACTGGCGCGACGAGGTGGTGGTGCGCGAGCAGGTGGCCGCGCGGCGCACTCTCGACGACTCCGACCCCGCGGCTGCCCGCGCCGCCGCGGAGCGGCTCTTCCCGGCGGATGACGACGCGCAGCAGCGCGCCGCGGTGCGGGCGGCGGCGGCTCGCCGCCTCATGGTGCTGACCGGTGGCCCAGGCACGGGCAAGACGACGACCGTGGCCCGCCTCGTCGCCGCGCTCCAAGAGGTCGCGGGCGGCACCGGCCTGCGCGTCGCGCTCGCCGCGCCCACCGGGAAGGCGGCCGCGCGGCTCCAGGAATCGGTGAACGCCGAGGTCGCCCGGCTGAGCGAGGTCGACCAAGCGGCGGTGGGCGCGCTGACCGCGTCGACCCTGCACCGCCTGCTCGGGCCGATCCCGGGCAGCTCAGCGCGGTTCCGCCACGACCGCGGGAACCAGCTGCCGCACGACGTCGTGATCGTCGACGAGTCGTCGATGGTCGCGCTGCCGCTCATGGCGCGGCTGGTCGAGGCCGTCCGCCCCGGATCGCGGCTGATCCTCGTCGGCGATCCGGACCAGCTCGCCAGCGTCGACGCCGGCGCCGTGCTGGGCGACCTCGTCGCGTCGCTGGACGAGGGTGTCGTCGAGCTGACGACCGCGCACCGCTACGGCAGGGATCTCGGGGCGCTGGCGTCGGCGGTCCGCGCGGGCGACGCGGACGCGGCGCTCGAGCTGCTCCGCGCGGGCGGACCGCACATCTCGTTCACGGCGACCGCGGGCGAGTTCGCGACCGCCGGCGAGGCCGCGGGCGTGCGCGCGGACATCGAGGCTGCGGGCGCCGCGCTCGTCGCCGCGGCCGTGGCCGGAGACGCCGAGAGCGCGCTCGCTGCGCTCGCGGGGCACCGGCTCCTGCTCGCGCACCGCGAGGGGTATGCGGGAGTGGAGCACTGGGCGCAGGCTGCGGAGTCCTGGATCGCCGCCGCGACCAGGAGCCGCGGCTCCGACACACGCGCCAACGCGCCCTGGGCGCTCGGCACACCGCTGATCGTCACCGAGAACGACCGGGCGAGCGGCCTGTACAACGGCGACTCGGGCGTGGTGATCCGGGACCCGGCGGGCGACGAGGACGCGGCCATCGTCGCGTTCGGCGACGTCACGTCGCCGCACCTGGTCCGCCCGCACCGGCTCCCGGCGGTCCGACCGGTGCACGCGATGACCGTGCACCGCGGCCAGGGCAGCCAGTTCGCGCGCGTCAGCGTGCTGCTGCCGCCCTCGTCGTCTCCGCTGCTCACGCGCGAGCTGCTGTACACGGCGATCACCCGCGCACGGGACTCGGTGCATGTCGTCGGCTCCGAGGCGGCGGTCCGGGCCGCCGTCATGCGCCCGATCCGCCGCGCGAGCGGCCTGCGGGAACCGCTGGGCAGCGGCTGGCGCGGGGCCGGCGCCGGCTAGCGGTGCTCCGCGATGTCCAGGACGTGGTCGATGAGGTCCTCGGGCTTGTCGACGACCGCCACGAAGCCCTCGGGCGGAGGTTGGTGGGCCGTGCCGACGTAGCCGACGAACGCCACCGCAGGTCGTAGCTGGTGGGCCGCCTGCGCGAACGCGATGCCGGCCGCGGGGTCCCCGTCGCGCAAGAAGTTGGTGATCACCAAGTCCCAGTCGTCGCTCTGGTACGCCGCGAGGCCCGCGGCCGAGGACAGCTCGTTGACGACCGTGACGCCGGCCGCCCGCAGGAACCCGCGCTCGGCGGCGTTGCCCCAGGGCTTGTCGTCGACCCAGAGCACCCGCATCCCGGCGGTCACGCCCGCGAGCGCGTCCGCGCGGTCGCGCAGCCGGCGGGAGACCGCGACCGCGACGCGCCGGTCCTTCGAGTGTCGCAGCTCCTCGGTGGCGAACTCGAGCTCCATCCCCCCGAGGCTGACCTTGGTGGTGCGTGTCAGGACGCGCCGGAGCGTCGCCCGGTTGAGGTACACGAGCAGCGCGGCGAACAGCAGGGTGAGCCACGCCGCTGAGGCTCCGATGATGGCGACCGCGAGCGCGGTGTCCTGGGGCGCGGCGCTGGGGATCGGCATGGTCGGGCTCCCGCCTGTCGGGTTGCTGGTGCTATCGCACAGTTTGCCCGGTGCGGGCTATGGTGCGAGCCATGGCGCAGACCCCGCTCGATCCGCGCTACTTCAACGACGATCCGTGGCGGGCGCGCGCGCAGGCTTGGGTCGAGGGCTCGTCGTCGCCCTTCGCGTCGGCCGACGCCGCGGCGGTCCGCCGAGTCGCGCGCGAGGTCCGCGTGGTGGTGAACGCGGGCCCGACCGCGCTGCTCGCGCTGCTGCGCGACGAGCCGTACCTGAACGCGTACGAGCGCCCACTGGTCGGTGGCGAGCGCGGTGGGCTGAGCCCCATGCGCCGGCGTGTCGACGAGGCGGTCGGGCTCGTCGGCCGCGACACCTACTTCGCCGCGCTCGCGGTCTCGGGCGTCGGCGTCCGGTACTACGGGGAGTACTGCCTGGTCCTGGACCTCGCGCAGGTGGACGACGACCCCGGGCTGTTCGACCGGGACTCCTACGAGATCGAGTACCCGCCGTTCGTGGACCACCCCGAGCGTGACCGGCTCGTCGCCCAGATGTCGGCGCACTGGGACGCGCGCGCCGACGTGCTGGTGCTGAAGGTGCTGCCGACCCTGCGGTCGACGCATCGCGCGGCGTCGACCGGCGTGCTCGCCGACGCGGTCCTCAACGACCAGGACTTCGTCGAGGTCCACCTGCATCCCGACCGGCAGGGGCGCGCGGTCGGGGCGTTCACGCTCGCGGCCGTCGACGAGGTGCGCATCGACCCGGTGGACGTCGCGCTCGCTGACTGGCTGGCTACCCGGTGGGCGAACGGCGAGCTCTTGGCCGACGAGGAACGCGTCTACCTGCAGGCGCGCGACGACGTGCACGCACGACTGCAGGCCGCGGGCGCCCGCTCACGCGTCGTCGGCGGAGCGGCGGGGGGCACGCGATGGACCTGACGCCCGGGCACCGGCGGTGGGCCGCCAACCGCCTGGGGGAAATGCGGCGCGAGAACGAGGAGAAGCAACGGCGGGCCGCGGGCGAGCCCCGGTGGTTCGTGGACGCCTGGGCGGTCGAGGACGGCCGCGCCTTCGCCTCGTACCGCGAGGCCGAGAGCACGGCAACGGTCGGCCGCCCGGCCACTGGCGACCACGAGGAGCGCACGGTCTACCTCGAGGCGCCGTTCTTCCACGCGGATCCCGTGGCTCATCCCGCGATCGCCCGCCGCGCGGCCCGCAGCGGGTTCCAGGACGGGCTCGTCGACGACTCGGGCGCCGAGATCGGCTTCGACTCGGTCGAGCAGATCCGGGACCTGGTGAGGCGGGGCTACCTCGCGGGCGGGCTCGGGCCGCAGGGCGGGCCACAAGGCGCCGGCCCCGCGCAGCCGACGGCCGGGGGCGGCGGCTCCCCCTACGAGACGCCGGGCGACTACCTGGTGCCGAGCGACGGCCCGTTCGACCTCCCGGAGGAACTGCCCGAGGGCCTGGCCGGCGAGGTCGAGCGCCTCGGCTACGCGTACGCGGAGTTCATCGACCACGAGCTCCCACCGGGCCCGCACGTCGTGCTGTTCCTTGCCACGCTCGCGCGCTCGGGCGTCCTCGACGCGCAGACCGAGGGCCTCCTGGAGCGGATCATCCTGCGCGAGACCCCGTTGCTCGCCGGGCCGGTCCTCATGGCGCCGACCGCCACGATGCGGGCGGTCGCGCGCGAGCTCCCGCCGCCGCCAGGCCAGGAGGGCTGGCCGCACGTGCTGCGGCTCGCCGACTTCCGCACGCTCGCCGTGGTGGACCGCCGGTTCTGGCGTCCGCAGCTCCCGCTCGCGCACCTCGCCGTCGTGCTGCTGGCGGGCGCCGTGACCCGTGGCTCCCGCGCCGCGCGCGGGAACGCGCTCGCGGACGAGTACCGGGCACTGCGCGCGCGCAGCATGGTGGACCTGGGCGAGGCGGCCGAGGACGCGATCACCGCGTACGTCGACTTGCGGCTGGGCAGACGCGAGCACCGTCCACCGCCGAGCGTCGCGGTCTACTCCGGCTGAGCCGCCGCCTTCTCGCCGGTCAGCCAGCGCAGCCATCGCGTCGTGGGGTCGGGCTCCAGCACGACCGCGCGGAGCAGGAGCGTGAGCGGGACCGAGAGGATCGCCCCGATCGGGCCGATCACGAGGGTCCAGAACGCGACCGACGCGAAGCTCAGCGTCACCGACAGGTCGACCGTGTCGGCGACGAACTTCGGCTGCACGAGCACCTGCAGCACCACGTTCACGACGCAGTAGATCGCGACCACGCCGAGCATCAGGGGCCACCCGCCGACGACGAGCGCGAGGACCGCGGGCGGGACGAGCCCGAGGACGAACCCGATGTTCGGCACGAAGTTGGTGACGAACGCGAGGATCGCCCAGACGAGCGCGCCCGGCACGCCCAACCACCACAGCGCGAGGCCGTCGATCACCGCGACGATCGCGCCGAACGTGGCGCTCACGACGTAGTAGCGGCGCACGCCGGTGGTGAGGTGGCCGGCGCGTGCGATGGTCGCAGCGCGTGATGGGCCGAACACCTCGCCCGCGCGCGCGTAGCGGGCGCCGTCCGCGGCCATGAACAGCACGTACGCGAAGACGAAGAACAGCGCGCCGAGCACCGCGGCCGCCGAGGCGCCGAGCGAGCCGAGGGCCGCGGCGATCCGCGCGGGGTCGAGCGCCGCCACGGCCTGCGTCGACGCGGAGCCGCCGAGCCCCACCGAGTCGAGCCAGGCCGCCGCGTCGTCGAGCGCGGCGCCCAACTCGGGCCCGTAGTCCGCGACCATGACGGCGAACCGCGCGATCGCGAACGCGACCAGCCCGACGATCGCGGCCAGCACCAGCCAGCCGGACACCACCACGACGCTCGTCGCGGCCCAGCCCGGCCATCCCCTGCGCTCGAGCCCGTGCCGCACCGGGTGGACGATCACGACGACCACCGCGCCGAGCGCGAGCGGCCCCATCACCCCGCGCGCGGCCCACACCCCGACGAGCACGACGACGAGCGCCGCGACCGCGACGAGGGTCCGCTGCGCGTGGCCCGGCCCGCCCTCCGGCCCGACCGTCGACTCGGTCACGTCGCCGCCGCCGCGGACTCGCCCTGCGCGAGGCGCGAGCGCCGCATGGAGTAGCTGAAGTACCGCTTCAACTGGTGTTCGGGCTGGTCCGCGTCCTGGAGCGTCTGCTCGATCGACTTGGTGCGCAACAGGCTCAACGCGCCCTCCGGGGTGGCTCGACGTCCCGCCCAGTGTGGCGACGACGAGCGCGGCGCGCGCGACGAGTGGTCGCTGCGCGCCGCGCTGGCCGGAGGTGAGGCGTCCGCCGCCTCGTCAGGAGACGGTCGCGGGCACCCGCTGCTCGGGGATCTCGGCGTTCGGCTTGGCGCCTGCCGCCTCGTCGGAGAACAAGTCCTCCGCGGACGCCGCGGCGTACTGCTCGAGGTCGAGGATGCCCTCGCGCTTGGCCACCACGGTGGGCACCAACGCCTGCCCGGCGACGTTCACCGCGGTGCGGCCCATGTCGAGGATCGGGTCGATCGCGAGCAGCAGCCCGACTCCCGCGAGCGGCAGCCCGAGGGTGGAGAGCGTGAGCGTGAGCATCACGACGGCGCCGGTGAGGCCCGCGGTCGCGGCCGAGCCGACGACCGACACGAACGCGATCAGCACGTAGTCCGTGAGCGTGAGGTCCACGCCAAAGAGCTGCGCGACGAAGATCGCGGAGATCGCCGGGTAGATCGAGGCGCAGCCGTCCATCTTGGTGGTGGCGCCGAGCGGCACCGCGAACGACGCATACGAGCGCGGCACGCCGAGGTTGCGCTCGACGACCCGCTCGGTCACGGGCAGCGTGCCCACCGACGAGCGCGAGACGAACGCGAGCTGGATGGCGGGCCACGCGCCCCGGAAGAAGCTGACGACGCCGAGGCCGTTGGTCCGCAGGATCACCGGGTAGACGACGAACAGCACCACGGCCAGGCCGGTGTAGATCGCGGTGGCGTACGTGGCCAGCGGCGCGAGCAGGTCCCAGCCGTAGGTGGCGACGGCGCGGCCGATCAGTCCGAGCGTGCCGAGCGGTGCGAGCCGCAGGATCCACCACAGCACCTTCTGCACGACCGCGAGCGCGGACCGGTTGAACGCGAGGAACGGCTCGGCGGACTTGCCGGTGCGCAGCGCGGCGATGCCCACGACGAGCGCGACGACGACGATCTGCAGGACGTTGAACGAGATGGACGTGTGCGCGTCCACGGCGCCGTCGACGACGTTCGCGCGCGTGTCGGCGCGGATCCCCAGGACGTTCCCGGGGATCAGGCCGTTGAGGAAGTCGAGCCAGGACGCCTCGACGCCGGGGTCCTGCCCTGCTCCCGGATCGAGCGTCGAGCGCGAGCCAGGGCTGAACAGCAGCCCGAGACCGATGCCGACGGCCACCGAGATCGCCGCGGTGATCGCGAACCAGAGCAGGGTCTGCCCGGCCAGGCGCGCGGCGTTCGTCACGCCCCGCAGGTTCGCGATCGAGGTGACGATCGCGAGGAACACGAGCGGCGGGACGATCGCCTTGAGCATGGTCACGAACGACGAGCCGATGACGTCGAGCGTCGTCGTCAGGCCGTTGGGCTCGCCGTCGGCGCCAGGGCCGAGCTTGAGGGCGATCCAACCGAGCAGCAGCCCGAGCGCGAGGCCGAGCAGCACCTGGACCGAGAAGGAGGGCAGCCGCAGCCGGCGGCGGGTGGCGGCCGAGGCCGTGGAGGTCGAAGACACGAGATTGCCTTTCGTGGCGCGCGAGCGCACGCCGCGGTTCGCGGGGAGGGGGGACGCCGCCGATGCGCGAGGTCGACGCACGGCGGGCGGGCGCCCTGAGGCTCAGGGCAGGGCACGCCCGACGAGCGGGCGGGGAGCCGCGCTGGAGGCGGCGGGAGGGGTCAGCCCGCGCAGGGGCGACACGAGGGGCTCAGCCGACAGAGCGCGCTGGCGACCCGGTGCAGGTCGACGGCACGGCGCTCGGTCAGGTTCCACGTGCTCACGTGGTGCGGCTCCTCGGTGGGACGACGACGGCGCACGGAAGGCGCCGCTCGGTCGCCCGACCCTAGGCGGCCACCCGCCACCGAGGCAAACGGCCAGGCTGCGGGCGCATTCCCGTGTCGCGGGCGGGCGAGTCGGCGACGAGACTGCTGCCAGCGCCACCACGACGTGCCGAAGCGAGGGTCGATCCACGATGCCCACTCCAGTCGAAGCCGCGATCTGGCCGCGCGGTGTCCTCCTCGCGATCGGGCCTGACGGCTATGTCGCGCACGCCTCGGCCAACGCCGAGTCCCTCGTCGGCAAGCCCGCCCAGGACCTCGTCGGCATGGCGCTGGAGGACGCGCTCGGGCGCCAGGTGGCCAAGGAGGTCCGGGCGCGGTTGAGCCACTGGGGGTCTCCCGACGAGCGGTACCGCATCGAGGGCCGGCTGCGGAGGCCCGGCGGCCCGGTGCACGTGCACATCGCCCTCCACCGCGAGCCGACCATCGGGTTCGGCACGCTGATCCTCGAGATCGAGGAGTCGGACGCGCCGATCGCCGTGGAGCTGCCCGGGACGCGCGCGGCGCGGTCGCAGCTAGCGGCGTCGATGGCCGCGGCGCCCACACTCGACGAGGCCGCCGCGGTCATGGCGTGGCAGATGCGCCACGACACGTCGTGCGACGAGGGCATCGCGATCCGCTACGAGACCGACGGGACTGCGACGATCGTCGGGCACGAGGCCGGGCCGGGCGCCCCGAGCCTTCTCGGGGTGCGGCTGCCGCCCGAGACGCGGGCGCTGATCTCCTGGGCGGACGCCACGCACAACCGGGTGCGTCTGGTCGACGAGGTCGATGCCCCGCAGGTCGCGATCGTCCCGGGCGACGGACTCGACCTGCGGGACGCCGACCTGCAGGTGCCGCCGGCCGGGGTCGTCGAGCTCCTGCGGCGCATCAACGCGACGTCGGCCGCGATGATCGTGCTCGACGGGCCGGACGAGCCGTGGGGCGTGCTGGTCTCGATCAACCACAACGGCCGGATGATGCCCACGTACGGCATCCGCAGCTCGGCCTACGAGTCGATCTACATCATCTCGTCGCGGCTGACCGAGCTCATGCTCGAGCAGCGCGCCCGCGACGACGAACGCCTCGCGGCGCAGCTACGCCGGTACGAGTCGCTGGTGGCCCAGCCCGAGCAGGACTCGCAGGCCGACGGGGACCGCTGGGAGCTCATCAGCACGATCGTCGACTGCGAGGGCGCCTTCGGCTACCTGCTCCACGAGCCGCTGCAACGCGGGCTCCACGCGGTGGATCCCGCGCTCATGGCGTCGTGGCTCGCCGACAAGCCCACGATCTACGCGACGTCGTCGCTCGCGGCCGACGAGCCCGAGCTCGCGGCGCTGCTCCCGGGCGTCGCGGGCATCCTGGTCGCGCAGGCGCGCGACTCCCATGTCGTGTGGTGGCGCCGGGCCGAGCGGCCGGGCATCCGCTGCCCGACCGCGGACGGCGCCCCGGACCCGCGCGAGTGGTGCCGGCCCTGGACCACGCACGACAAGCACTCGGCGCACGTGCTCAGGGACGCCGGGCTCCGCGCCATGCTGGAGGCCGCGCAGCGGGACCTCCGCTCGGCGGAGGTGCTGCAGCGCAGCCTGCTGCACCGGCCGGCGCAGCCAGCGGGCTGGGCGATCGACACGCACTACCGGCCGTCGAGCGGCGGCCCGCTCGGCGGCGACTGGTACGACGTGTTCGCGCGCCCCGACGGGTCGGTCGCGTGCGTCGTCGGCGATGTCGGCGGCCACGGGCTCCACTCGGCCATCGCCATGGCGCAGCTGAGCAACATGCTCCGGGGGTTCCTCCTCGACGGCCAGACACCGTCCGACGCGCTGGCGTCGCTGGGCCGCGTCGCCGGATACGCGGCGCCCGACGACATGGCCACGGCCTTCGTCGCGGTCGTCGAGCCCGACAGCGGACACGTGACCTGCGCGTCCGCGGGCCACCTCCCGCCGTTGCTCGTGGACGCCGACGGCGGCACGGCGTTCGTCGAGCTCGCGCCCGGCCCGCCCATCGGCACGGGCGCGTGGTTCGGGCAGTCGTCGCACTTCGAGATGCGGCCCGGGAGCACGCTCGTGGGGTACACCGACGGCCTCGTCGAGAGCCGGCGCATCACGTTGGACGAGGGCATGTCGGCGCTGCGGAACGCGTGGCCGAGGGCCGCGCACAGCCCGTGGCCGGCCGAGGCGCTGGTGGACGCGATCGCGTTCAGCACGGCGGAAGACGACGTGTGCGTCCTCGTCGTGCACCGCGGCGAGTGAGCGAACGAGCGAGCGGGCTCCGCGGATCGTGGCGCGCCATGCGCGCGCCGACGCGCGCATGGGGCAAGATCCGCGCCATGCAGCATCAGGGCAATGGCGCCGTGATCCCGCGCCGCACGGTCGTCGGCTATGCGCTCGGGTCTGTCGGTACGGGCGGGTTCGGCACGTTGCCGGGCCTCGTGCTCGCGTACTACCTGACGGACACGCTCGGGGTCGCCGCAGGGCTCGCGAGTCTGGTGGTCACCGTGCCGAAGGTGTGGGACGTCGTCATCGACCCGTTCATCGGGGCCAAGTCGGACCTGTCGGCGGCGCGACACGGGTCCCGGCGGCGCTTCCTGCTCACCGGCGCGCTCACGCTGCCGCTCCTGTTCGCGGCGGTGTTCGCGGCGCCCGCCGCGCTGCGCGGGCCAATGGCCGCCGTGTGGGTCGTCGTGACGTTCGTCGCCGCCGCGAGCGCGTTCAGCGTGTTCCAGGTGCCGTACATCGCGCTGCCCGCGGAGATCGCGCCCACCTACGCGGCGCGGACGCGGCTGCTCGCGCCGCGCGTCGCGGTGCTCGCGGTCGCGATCCTGGCGTTCGGCGCCGGCGGGCCGCTCGTGCGGGACGCCGTGGGCGGTGGCCGGGCCGGCTACGCCGTGATGGGCCTGGTGTGCGGCGTCGTGATCGGCCTCGGGATG
>JAEWOA010000027.1 GCA_023461115.1 Actinomycetes bacterium | reverse complement strand
GCCCGGAGCGGAGCCGAGGCCGCGCGCGCCGCGCTCCGCGCCGCCTCGGGCGCAGCGTCCGCAGGCGCGGCGTCGGACGTTTCTCCGGACGGGGCGCCCGATGACGAGTCGGCCCGGCAGGCGTCGGCTCCGCAGGGGTCGGCTCCACAGGCGACAGCCCGACAGGCGACGGTCGAGAGCCCGGCGCCCGCGGCCCAGGAGCCTGCGGTTCCAGCGCCCGAGCATGCAGGCGTCGACGGGACAGCCGCGGACGAGCCTCACGGCCCTGCCGTCGAGGCGCCGGGCTCTACGGGGGCCGACGAGCTCGCCGCTGCACGGGGCGAGCAGGGCAGCGCGGCGCGGGTCGAGGAGAGCGAGATCGCGCGGGTCGACGAGAGTGATGTCGTCACGGCTGCCGTCGCGGCCGGCGTCCCGGGCGCGACCGGAGAGACCGAGGTGCTGCGCCGCCGCTGGCCCGAGGTGCTCGAGAACATGAGCGGGGCACTCCCGAAGGCGCTCCTCAAGCAGGACGCGCAGGTCGCGTCGCTCGACGCCACCACGCTGCACGTCGCATTCGCCAACCCGGTGCTCGCGCAGCGATTCCGGGAGAGCGGCGGCGAGGACCTGGCGGCTCGTGCGGTGCGTGAGACGCTCGGCTTCGACGTCCGCGTCGAGGCCGTCAGCGGTGAGTCCACGCCGCATGTGGCGACGGGCGCCCGGGGCGCGAGCCCGCAGCGGTCCGGAACGGGCCCCGACGCACGCTCCGCGCGCGGTGGGACGGGCCCCGCCCGAGCGACTCCGGCACGCGCGGGCGGCGATCCGGGCGCCGGACGGCTGAGCGGCGAGGGGTCGGCCGAGGGCGCACACACGTCCGACGAGCCCGTGGCCACCGACGGCGCCGGCAACGACGAGGTCGTGGCCAGCAACGATGTCGGCAACGACGATATCGCCGTGACCGGCGATGCCGTGGACACCGGCGACGCCGTGGCCAACGTCGAGCCCGTGGCAACGGACGACACCGCGATCGCCGACGCGCCGCCGCGTGGCCGAGCACGGGCTCGAGTGCCCGGCGTGGTCTCGCCTGCCGAGGCAGCCGCGTCGTGGGGTGACCCGCCGCCGCCCGAGGCCGACGCGCCAGCGCCCACCGGTCGGGCCGCATCGGTACAGCCGCGTGCCGCATCGGAACAGCCGCGTGCCGTGACCGAGCAGCCGCCGGCCGTGCCGGAACAGCCGCGTGCCGTGACCGAGCAGCCGCGTGCCGTGACGGGAGCGGACCGCGCCCGGCTGGCTGCGGGCCGCCCCGCCGCATCGCCCGCGTCGCGCCCGCAGGCGGCGCCGCCGAAGCGCGAGCCCGACGCCTACGACCGACAGTTCGAGGAGGCGTCCCCCGACGACCCGGACGTCAGCCAGTCCGGCCTGGTCGGCGCCCCGCTGATCGCCCAACTCCTCGGCGGCACGGTGATCGACGAGCAGGTGGACGACCAGCAGTAGCCCTCCGGGCCGTGCCCTGTCGACTGGTTGCTCGTCGTGTGCAGCGCCAGGTTGTCGGCGGCAGCACGTACGCTGGGCCGCGTGTATGAGGGCGCAGTCCAGGACCTGATCGACGAGCTCGGGCGGCTGCCCGGGGTCGGCCCCAAGAGCGCCCAGCGGATCGCGTTCCACCTGCTCGCAGCGGACCCGGCGGACGTCCGCCGGCTTGCGGACGCGCTGATCGAGGTCAAGGAGCGTGTGCAGTTCTGCGAGGTGTGCGGCAACGTCGCGCAGGAGCCGCAGTGCCGCATCTGCCGTGACCCGCGCCGGTCGCCGACGACCATCTGCGTCGTCGAGGAGGCCAAGGACGTCGTCGCGATCGAGCGCACGCGTGAATTCCGGGGCCGCTACCACGTGCTCGGCGGGGCGATCAACCCGATCGGCGGCGTCGGACCCGACGACCTGCGCATCGCGCAGCTGATGAAGCGCCTGGCGGACGGCACGGTCACCGAGGTGATCCTGGCGACCGACCCGAACGTCGAAGGCGAGGCCACCGCCACCTACCTGGCACGCCTGCTCATCCCGATGGGCCTCACGGTCAGCCGTCTGGCGTCGGGCCTCCCCGTGGGCGGCGACCTCGAGTACGCCGACGAGGTCACGCTCGGCCGCGCCTTCGAGGGCCGCCGGCGCCTCTCGGCGTAGCACCACACCTCCGCCGACTTCGTCGGACTCCGGCGAGTTCGTCGGAGATCGCCGACGAACTGGCGGGTCTCCGACGAACTCGGCGTGGTGTTGGGGTCAGTGGCCGGCGATGTCGTCGAGCCAGAGCGTGGCGGTGGCGTCGCCGTCGCTCCCCAACGCTTCGCCTCGGCTGGAGTGCACGCTCGCGGCTGGAGTGCACGCTCGCGGTTGAGGGGGTGGTGGGGGAGTATCGGGGCATGGCGTTGGTGAGCGGCCCAGAGCCCGACGAGGACCTGCGCGGCATCGCCGCCGCGGTGGCCGACGAGGCACGGCACTACCTGACGACGGTCACGGAGGTGGCCGCCGGCTCCAACCCGGACGCGGCGCTCCCGCTCCTGCTGCTCGCGATCTCGGACGTGCTCGCGGCGGGCGCCCGCCTGGGCGCCACCACCGACGTGGTCCCGGTCGAGCGGTTCGAGCCCGACGTCGGCCCCGACCCGGACGTCGAGCCGCTGCGCGCGGGCCTGGCCAACGCGTTCGAGGGCATCGACGACTACGTCGAGGTGGTCGACCCCCTGCTCGGCGCCGACGTCGCGCCCGCGACGATCTCCGGCGACCTGGTGGCGCTCGCGGGAGCGCTGGTCCAGGGCCTGCGGCACTACGAGAACGGCGCGGTGCTCGAGGCGTTGTGGTGGTGGCAGTTCAGCTACCTGTCGGACTGGGGCGAGCGCGCCGCGAGCACGCTGCGCACGCTGCAGACGATCCTGGCCCACCTGCGGCTCGACGTGGACGACGACGTCGCGGCCGAGGCGGAGTACGACGCGCTGCAGCCCTGAACTCCGGGGCTACGCGACCCGCACCCCGCGCGGCAGGGTCGCCTGCGGCAGCGCGAGGCGCCGCACCGCGAGCGCAGCCCCGGCGGCTCCGAGCACCACGAACGCGCCCAGCCCCCACGGCCACACGGGGTCCGGGCTCTGCTTGGCGACGATCGGGTCGTGCTCGGTCCAGCACTGGTCGACGATCGCGGGCGGCCCGGCGCGCAGCTCGCGCACGCCCGAACGGATCACGCCGAGCAGGTCGTTGTCCTCCTGGGCGGCCCGGCTGTCGGACGAGGTCGCCGAGCCGTCGGCGACGATGACGAACGGCGTCAGGCCCAGCAGCCACCAGGTGCGTTCGGTGTGCGCGACGTCCTGGATCTGTGTGTCGATGTAGCACTCGACGTCGCGCTCGCCGTCCCAGGTGGGCGGCGTCTGCAGCGTCCGCACGGTCTCCTGCTGCAGGATCGTCGGGTAGGTCAGCACGAACATGAGCGGCGAGAGCAACGTGAGCGCCGCGGCGGTGACGAACGTCAGCACCGTGGACCCGGCGACGCGGGAGACCAGGGCGGAGAACCCGACGCCCATCCCGCACACGCCCAGCAGGATCGCCGCGATCAGCAGGAACGTCAGCAGCGGTGACCACCACGGGATGTCGCCCATGGCCACGCCGACGAACAGGTACGGCAGCGACAGCACCAGGAACGCGCACGCCGCCGCCCAGGCCGCGAGGACCTTGCCGACGACGATCTCGGCGGGCGTCAGGAGTGTGACCTGCAGGGTCGCGAGTGTCCCGGCTGCGCGGTCGCCGTTGATCGACGTCGAGGTGAGGGTCGGCGTCACGAGCAGCCCCAGGCCGATGACCAGGAACGTCGTCGCGCCGTACATGATCCCGCCGCGCGGGGACTCGTCGCCCGGCCCGATCCCGAACATCGTGCTGAGCGCGCCCGAGAGCAACAGCACGATCGCCCCGACGACGACGAACCACACGACGAGCGCGACGATCCACTTGGTCGACCGCACCCGCTGCCGCAGCTCGAGCGCCGCGACGGTCCGCACGCCGTGCCAGGACACGCGCCAGTGCCCGGGGGTGCGCGGCCGCGACGTGGGCGACGAGGGCTCGGGGGACGGCGCCGACTCGAGCGCCACTGAAGTCGTGCCGGTCATCGCCGCTCCTCCTCGAGGGACAGGTATGCGCGCTCGAGCGCGCCGGCGGCCCGGGCCACCGAGAACACGGGGACGCCCGCGGTGACCGCGTCACGGACCAGGGTCGCGGCGCCGGAGTCGCCCTCGACGTCGATGAACACGCCGCCGGGGCCCTCCGCCGCCGGGGCGTGCGCGGGGTGGTCGTCGTCGGGCCGCCAGTGCGCCCCGACCGATGTGAGCCACTCGACGAGCGCCCGCGACGACAGCGACCGCACGTGGAAGGTCACGCGGCCGTCGGCGGCGAGCCCGGCGAGCGCCGGGACCGACTCGGTGGGGATGGACCGGCCTCGGGAGATGAACACGACGTCGTCGGAGAGCTCCTCGAGCTCCGACAGCACGTGGCTGGACACCAGGATCGTGCGGCCCTCGTCAGCCAGGCTGCGCAGCAGCAGGCGCAGGTCGACGCGCGAGCGGGGGTCAAGGCCGGACGCGGGCTCGTCGAGCAGCAGCACCTGCGGGTCGTGCACGAGCGCGCGAGCCAGGCCGAGGCGCTGCTTCTGGCCGCGCGACAGGACGCTCGCGGGCCGGTCGGCGTACTCGGCGAGGTGGACGGTCTGCAAGAGCGATGTGACGCGCGCGCCGATCGCCGCGGCCGGCACCCGGTAGGCGTGCGCGAACGTCGTCAGGACCTCGCGCGCGGTCAGCGAGTCCCAGGTGCCGAACGCGTCGGGCATCCAGCCGGTCCGGGCCCGGGCGCCGGGGCTGTCGGCCGACGGATCGCACCCGCCCACCAGCACGCTGCCGGAGTCCGGCGCGAGCAGCCCTGCGAGCACCAGCAGCAGCGTCGTCTTCCCGGAGCCGTTGGGCCCGACGAGCGCGGTCACCGCGCCCGGCTTCGCCACCAGGTCCACACCGTCGAGCGCCTGCACCGAGCCGAACGCCCGCCGCACGTCGTGCACGACGATGCCCGCGGTTGTCGGCGTGGCGACGGGGACTGCCTCAGTCGTCGTCATGCCACGCGACGCTAGCCGCCGGCGACGACACGACGGATCAACCCCGGGGATGAGCCGCGCCCACATCGTGATCGGCCTAGCGGTGGACCCGGTGCCGTGCCTACCATCCTCGGGACCTTGAAGAACCCGGCGGGCCGTTGAGACAGACGGAGGCCGGCGACAGATGGAGCAGCACGTGGCACTTGTCGTGCAGAAGTACGGCGGATCGTCGGTCGCGAACGCCGAGAGCATCAAGCGGGTGGCCAAGCGCATCGCGGCGGCGAAGCGCGCGGGCGACGACGTCGTGGTCGTCGTCTCGGCGATGGGCGACACCACCGACGACCTGATCGACCTGGCCAAGCAGGTCAGCCCCCTTCCGCCGCAGCGCGAGATGGACATCCTGCTGACCGCGGGCGAGCGCATCTCGATGTCGCTGCTGGCGATGGCGATCAACAACCTCGGCGTGAAGGCCAAGTCCTTCACCGGCCAGCAGGCGGGCGTCATCACCGACGCCGTGCACGGCCGCGCGCGCATCGTCGACGTCGTGCCGACGCGCGTGCGCGAGACCGTCGAGCGCGGCCAGGTCGCGATCGTCGCGGGCTTCCAGGGCGTCACGGAGTCGACGAACGACGTGACGACCCTCGGCCGCGGCGGCTCCGACACCACGGCGGTGGCGCTCGCGGCGGGCCTGGGCGCCGACGTCTGCGAGATCTACACCGACGTCGACGGCGTGTTCACCGCCGACCCCCGCATCGTCCCCGCCGCGCGCAAGCTCGACCGCGTCTCCTACGACGAGATGCTCGAGCTCGCGGCGAGCGGCGCGAAGGTGCTCATGCTGCGGTGCGTCGAGTACGGCCGCCGCTACAACGTGCCGATCCACGTGCGCTCGTCGTTCTCCACCCACACGGGCACGCTGGTCACCAACGAGAAGGACGAGGACGCCCCCATGGAACAGCCGATCATCGCGGGCGTCGCGCACGACCGCACCGAGGCCAAGATCACCGTCGTCGGCGTGCCCGACGTCCCCGGCAAGGCCGCGCGCATCTTCCAGGTGGTCGCGGGCGCGGGCGTCAACATCGACATGATCGTGCAGAACGTGTCCGCGGCCGCCACGGGCCTGACGGACATCTCGTTCACGCTCCCCGCCACGGACGGCGTCGACGCGATGGCCGCGCTCACCGAGCACCAGCCGGACGTCGGCTATGCGTCGCTGCAGTACGACGACACCATCGGCAAGCTCTCGCTGATCGGCGCGGGCATGAAGTCGCACCCCGGCGTCTCCGCGCAGCTGTTCGCGGCGCTCTCGGACGCGGGCATCAACATCGAGATGATCTCGACCTCGGAGATCCGGATCTCCGTGGTGACGCGCGCCGACGACCTCGACGAGGCCGTCCGCGCGGTGCACTCCGCGTTCGAGCTGGACTCGGACCAGGACGAGGCCGTGGTCTATGGAGGCACCGGACGATGAGCATCCAGACGAATCCCGGCCCCACCGTCGCGGTGGTCGGCGCCACCGGGCAGGTGGGCGCGGTCATGCGCCGCCTGCTCGACGAGCGCGACTTCCCGGTGAGCCGCATCCGCTACTTCGCCTCCGCCCGATCCGCGGGCACGACGCTGCCGTGGCGCGGCCAGGACGTCGTCGTCGAGGACACGGCGACCGCCGACCTGTCCGGCATCGACCTCGCGCTGTTCTCGGCGGGCGGCGCCACGTCCAAGGAGCACGCCCCGCGGTTCGCGGCGGCGGGCGCGATCGTCGTCGACAACTCCTCTGCCTGGCGCAGGGACCCGCAGGTGCCGCTCGTGGTGTCCGAGGTGAACCCGGATGCGCTCGACGAGATCCCGCTGGGCATCGTCGCCAACCCCAACTGCACGACCATGGCCGCGATGCCCGTGCTGCGCCCGCTGCACGAGGAGGCGGGCCTGCGCCGCCTCGTCGTCTCCACGTACCAGGCGGTCTCGGGCTCGGGGCTCGCGGGCGCGCAGGAGCTCGACGGGCAGATCCGCGCGGCCGTGTCGCAGGACACGCTGCGCCTGGTCCACGACGGCTCCGCGGTCCAGTTCCCCGACCCGGTGAAGTACGTGGCGCCCATCGCGTTCGACGTCATCCCGCTCGCTGGCTCGATCGTCGACGACGGGCTCAACGAGACCGACGAGGAGCAGAAGCTCCGCCACGAGTCCCGCAAGATCCTCGGCATCCCGGACCTCTTGGTCTCGGGGACGTGCGTGCGTGTGCCGGTGTTCACGGGCCACTCGCTGTCGATCAACGTCGAGTTCTCGCGGCCGTTGTCGCCGGCGCGCGCGCGTGAGCTGCTGGCGGACGCGCCGGGTGTGCGGCTCGCCGACGTCCCGACCCCGCTGGCCGCCGCGGGCCAGGACCCGTCGCTCGTCGGGCGCCTCCGGGCCGACGAGGGTGTGCCCGAGGGTCGGGGCCTCGCGCTGTTCGTCTCCAACGACAACCTCCGCAAGGGCGCCGCGCTCAACGCGGTCCAGATCGCCGAGCTGCTGGCCACCAGGCTGGCCGCCCGCCGGCCGACAACCACCCCGGCGTAGCCCCGTCCGCGGCCCGGCGCCGCGCCGCTGCACAGGGCCGTGCTGGGTGGAGTTGTGGCCCGTTGGCGGTACGGAAGCCCACCCGTCGCGTCGTGCAGGGATCCCTACCCCGCCCGTTGTCCGGGCGGGGTAGGGATAGCCCGACCGGCGATCCGTGGGCTCGCTGGCTGACGTGCTCCGCGGCTCGTCGCCTAGCGTCCTTCCCATGGACGAGAATCCCCGCAGTTCCCCGGCGCACGTGGTGGCGCCAGCGCTCGTCGGAGGGCGTGCGCTGGCGACCGCGCCGCTCTCGGCCGCGACGTGGCGGGCCGTGGGCCAGCTGGTCGTGGCGAACGTGTGGCTGGGCGCCGTGGCGGTCGCCGTGGTGTGCGCGCTGAGCCTGGCGCTGGGCCTCGTCGCGGTCTTCGGGATCGGTGTGTTGGTGCTCGTCGGCTGGCTCGTGGCCGCGCACTGGGCCGGCGGCGTGGAACGCGCGCGGCTCGCGGCGCAGACGGGCGTGCAGATCGCCGAGCCGACGCGCAAGCCACCGGCCCGGCCGGGGTTCTGGGCCTGGTGCGGCGCGGTGCTGTCCGACGGCCGCGCGTGGGCCGCGACGTTGTACGCGTGCGTGGGCTGGCTGGTCGCGTTCGTCGTCGGCACGCTCGCGCTCGTGCTGGGCTCGTCGGCCGTGGGCGGCGTGCTCTACGCGCCGCTCTCGCTGCTGCTCGGCGTCGCGCCGAGCGGGCGGCTCGCGGTGTTCGCGCTGGTCGGCGGGCTGATCGCCGCGTGGCTCGCCGCGGTCGTCGCGCAGGCGGGCTCGTGGGCGCAGGTCGGTATGGCCAGCGCGCTGCTCGGTCCGTCGT
>JAEWOA010000026.1 GCA_023461115.1 Actinomycetes bacterium | reverse complement strand
GCCGCCCGCCCAGGTCGGGCTAGGACGCCGAGCAGGTGGGCGTCTGCGTGGTGGGCGAGCCCTGGCCGATGAACCCGGTGGTCGTCGAGCCGTGGGCGGGCACGGAGCCGTTCCACGCCGCCGACGTGATCGTGCGCGCGCCCGAGAGCGTGCCGTTCCATGCCTGCTGGAGCGTCGCGCCCTGCACCTCGACCGTCCACGTGGTCAGCGGGCTGTCACTCGCGTGCACCATCACCTCGCCGAGCCAGCCGCCGGGCCAGGTGGCGCCCACGGTGAGCATCGCCGCGCACCCGGTGGTCGGGTCCGGGTGGCCCGTCGGCAGCGCGGTCGGCTCCTGCGTCGGAGGCGTCGTCGGCTCCTGTGTCGGCCGATCCGTCGGCGTCGTCGGGCTGCCCGTGAAGCTCACGCCCGAGCTCAGGTAGTAGGGCGCCCCGAGTGTCGGGCGGCAGCGCGCCGCAAGCTTCTCCGCGCGCCCCGGAGCCCGGGAACGTGGCCTGCCTACACGTCCTCCGCGACAGCCGCCGCGAACTGGCTCGCGTACAGCCGCGCGTATGCGCCGTCGGCTGCGAGCAGCTGGTCGTGCGAGCCCTGCTCGACGATCGCGCCGTCCTCCATCACCAGGATGGTGTCGGCGTCGCGGATGGTGGACAGGCGGTGTGCGATCACGAACGACGTCCGCCCGTGCCGCAGCGCGTTCATCGCCTGCTGCACGAGCACCTCGGTGCGCGTGTCCACCGACGAGGTCGCCTCGTCGAGGATCAGGATCGTCGGGCCTGCAAGGAACGCGCGCGCGATCGTCAGGAGCTGCTTCTCCCCCGCCGAGACGCCCGTGCCCTCGTCGTCGATCACAGTGTCGTAGCCGTCGGGCAGCGTGCGCACGAACCGGTCGACGTGCGTGGCCTCCGCAGCCGCCACGATCTGCTCGTGCGTGGCGTCCTCCACGCCGTACGCGAGGTTCTCGGCGATGGTCCCGCCGAACAGCCACGTGTCCTGCAGCACCATGCCCATCTCGCCGCGCACCGCGTCGCGCGTGAGCTCGCGCGTGTCCACGCCGTCGAGCGTGATGCGGCCGGAGTCCACCTCGTAGAACCGCATGAGCAGGTTCACCAAGGTCGTCTTGCCCGCGCCGGTCGGGCCGACGATCGCGATGGTCTGGCCCGGCTCGGCGGTGAGCGACAGGTCCTGGATCAGCGGCCGGTCCGGCGAGTACGAGAACGCGACGTGCTCGAACGCCACGCGGCCGCGCAGGCTCTCGTCGAGCTTCGCCGGCGTGGCCGGGTCCGGCTCCTCCTCGGGCGCGTCGAGCAGCTCGAACACGCGCTCCACGGAGGCGACGCCCGACTGCAGCAGGTTGGCCATCGAGGCGATCTGCGTGATGGGCTGCGAGAACTGCCGGCTGTACTGGATGAACGCCTGCACGTCGCCGAGCGTCATGGCGCCCGACGCGACGCGCAGCCCGCCGACCACAGCGACGATCACGTAGTTGAGGTTGGACAGGAACCCGAGCGAGGGCTGGATGGTGCCCGAGATGAACTGCGCACGGTTGCTCGCGTCGAACAGCGCGTCGTTGCGCTCGGCGAACACCCGCGCCGCCTCCTCCTGCCGCCCGTACACGGCCACGAGCGTGTGGCCCGTGAACATCTCCTCGATGTGCGCGTTGAGCTGGCCCGTGAACGCCCACTGGTCGACGAACCGCGGCCGCGAGCGCTTGGCGATCAGCGCGGCGACGATCATGGACAGCGGAACGGTGACGAGCGCGACGACCGCGAGCAGCGGCGAGATCCAGAACATCATGCCGAGCACGCCCACCACGGTCAGGACCGACGTGATGAGCTGCGACAGCGTCTGCTGGAGCGTCTGGGCGACGTTGTCGATGTCGTTGGTGACCCGCGAGAGCAGCTCGCCACGCGGCTGGCTGTCCACGTACTTCAGCGGCAGCCGGTGCAGCTTGGCCTCGACGTCCGCGCGCAGCCGCAGCACCACGCGTTGCACCACGCCCGCCGTCATGCGGCCCTGCGCCCACCCGAACAGGAACGAGCCCAGGTACACGGCGACGACGACGACCATGATCTCGCCCAGGCGTGTGAAGTCGACGCCGACGCCCGAGACGACGTCCATGCCGCCGAGCATGTCGGCGAACTGGTCCTGGCCCGCGGCGCGCAGCGCGTCCGCGGCCTGCGGTCCCGTGGTGCCCTCGGGGATGTTGATCGGAGGGGCCGCCATGACCTTCCCGACGATGCCGTTGAACAGCACGTTGGTCGCGTTGCCAAGCAGCTTGGGCCCGATCACCGCGAGCACGACGGACGCGACGCCGAGCAGGACGATCGTGGTGATCTTGCCGCGCTCGGGCCGCAGCTCACGCAGGAACCGGGCGCCCGACGCGCGGAAGTCCATCGACTTCTCGCCTGGCATCCCCATGCCCATGCCCATGCCGGGACCGTGCATCCCCGGGCGGGGCCGGCGCACCGGTGTGGGGGCGGGCGTCACGGTGGCGGCCGGGGCGGACGGCTCGGTGGGTCCCGCGGCGGGACGCTGGTCGGCGCTCATGCCGCCTCCTCCTCGCTGACCTGGGAGTACACGATCTCCTGGTACGTCTGGTTGGTCGCGAGCAGTTCGGTGTGGGTGCCCTGCCCGACGATCGCGCCGTCCTCGAGCACGATGATGTGGTCGGCATGGCGGATGGTCGCGACGCGTTGCGCGACCACGAGCACCGCGGCGTCCCTGGTCTCGGGGACCAGCGCCGCCCGCAGCGCCGCGTCGGTCGCGTAGTCGAGCGCCGAGAACGAGTCGTCGAAGAGGTACAGCCGCGGCTTCTTGGCGAGCGCTCTGGCGATCGCGAGCCGCTGCCGCTGGCCACCCGAGACGTTGGTGCCGCCCTGCGCGATCGGCGCGTCGAGGCCGCCGTCCAGCCGCTCGACGAACGACCGGGCCTGCGCCACCTCGAGCGCGCGCCACAGCTCGTCGTCGGACGCGTCCGGCGCCCCGTACTCCAGGTTGGTGCGGACGGTGCCGGCGAACAGGTACGGCTTCTGGGGGATCAGGCCGATCTGGGCCCACAGCTCGCCCTGGTCGATGTCGCGCACGTCGACGCCGCCCAGCAGCACCTGGCCGTCGGTCACGTCGTAGAGCCGTGGGATCAGGTTGAGCAGCGTGGACTTGCCGGAGCCCGTCGAGCCGATGATCGCGGTGGTGCGGCCGGGCTCGGCCACGAGGTCGATGTGGTGCAGGACCGCCTGCTCGGCGCCCGGGTACCGGAACTCCACGCCGCGGAACTCGACGCGGCCGCGCGCGGCCCGGTCCGCGGGCAGCGCCACGGGCGCGACTGGGGGAAGCACGCTCGTCGGGGTGTCGATGACTTCGCCGATGCGCCCCGCGGAGACGATCGCGCGCGGGAACATCACGAACATCATCGTCGACATCATCACGGCCATGAGGATGTACGCGATGTAGCTGAGGAACGCCGTGAGCTGCCCGATCTGCATGTCGCCCGCGTCCACCCGGTGCCCGCCGAACCAGATCACCGCGACGCTCGTCAGGTTCAGCACCAGCATGACCGCGGGGAACATGAGCGCCATGAGCTGGCCCGTGGCCAGCGACGTCCGGTACAGCTCGCGATTGGCAGCCTCGAACCGCTGCGTCTCGCGGTCCTCCCGGACGAACGCGCGGACCACCCGCAGGCCCGTGATCTGCTCGCGCAGGACGCGGTTGATCGCGTCGATGCGCGTCTGCATGACCTTGAAGTACGGGATCATCCGGCTCACGATCGCGCCGACGATCAGGCCCAGGACCGGCACCGCGACGACGATGATCGCCGAGAGCCCGACGTCCTCCTGCAGCGCCATGACGACGCCGCCGATCAGCATGATCGGGGCCATGAGCACGAACGTGAACGTCATGAGGGTGACCATCTGCACCTGTTGCACGTCGTTCGTCGTGCGCGTGATGAGCGTGGGCGCGCCGAACTGCCCCAGCTCGCGCGCCGAGAACGTCTGCACGTGCCCGAAGATCCGCGCGCGCACGTCCCTCCCGAATCCCATGGCGGCGCGGGCGCCGTAGTACACCGCGACGATCGCGGCGGCGACCTGCACCAGGCTCACCGCGAGCATGATCCCGCCGAGACGCAAGATCTCGTCGGTGTCGCCCTGCGCCACGCCGTCGTCGATGATGCGCGCGTTGAGGCTGGGCAGGTACAGGGTCGCGAGCGTCTGCACGACCTGCAGCAGCACCACGGCGATCACGGCTCCGCGATACGGGCGCAGGTGCTCGCGCAACAGGCGGGTCAGCATCTAGTGGCTCCTCAGGGTCGAGCTGGAGGCGGTCGGGCTGGTCGGGCTGTGCGCGCCGGTGGGGGCCAGCGCGCCAGTGAGGAAGTGCTCGACGAGCACCTCGACGGACGGGGTGGACGCCACGCCGCCGCGGCGACGCGCCTCGATCTCCTGCACGGTCGCGCCCATCATCAGCACCTCGAACAACGCGACGACCTCCTCGAGCGGACGGCCGAACCGTGCCTCGTCGGGCTTGAGCAGCTCGACGACGGCCGCGCTGACGGCCCGCCGTCCAGCCTGCTGCCGACGTGCGAATTCCCGCATCCGCTCGGCGGTGGCAGGCTCGCGGGCCGGGCCGTCCTGGCGGACGTGCGGTCCTGGCGCCACGGGCTTCGCGTGGTGGTGGCCGGGGCCGGGCCAGCCGACCTCATGGAGGATCCCCATCCATCGCATCGCGTCGCCCATGCGGGCGTAGCCGAGGTGCAGCAGCGCGCGCAGCCGGGTCTCGAGGGGCAGCTCGGGGTCGATCGCGCGGATCGCGGGCACGTCGTCGGCCGGGTCGGCCGCCGCGAGCGCCGCCTCACGGACCAGTGCGGCCTTGTCCTCGAAGACCCGGAACAGCGTGCCCTCCGCGACCCCGGCGGCGCGCGCGAGCTCACGCGTGGTGACTCCGGCGCCCTTCTCGAACAGCACGGGCCGCACGGCGCGCAGGATGGCCGCGCGCCGCTCGTCTGGCGGCAGTGGGGCCGCGCGCCCGGACCGTGGCTGCGTCACCCGGCCGACCCTAATGAGTGAGCACTCACTCCGCAACCGGCGCGCCGAGCGCGCCGAGCGCGCGCGAGCCCGGCACGCCGCGAGCCCGCCCGGATCGTCTCCGGGCGGGCTCGTGGGCGACTGTGCTC
>JAEWOA010000025.1 GCA_023461115.1 Actinomycetes bacterium | reverse complement strand
CGGCGAGCTGGCGCGCGACGTGCTCGAGCGGTTGCGCCAGGCGGCGGCAGCACCGGGCGGCAGCGGCCTGCGCGTGGTCGGCGTCACGGGCTCCGTGGGCAAGACGACCACGAAGGACCTGCTCGCGCAGCTGTGCGGGAGCGTAGGCCCGACGATCGCGCCGGTCCGCTCGTTCAACAACGAGATCGGCCTGCCGCTCACGGTGCTGCGCGCCGACGAGTCGACGCGGTTCCTGGTGCTCGAGATGGGCGCCTCGGGGCCCGGCCACCTCGCGTACCTCACGCGCATCGCGCCGCCGGACGTGGCCACCGTGCTGGTCGTCGGGCAGGCGCACCTGGGCGGGTTCGGCGGGGGGATCGACGACGTCGCGCGCGCGAAGGCCGAGATCGTGCGGGGGCTGGTCCCCGACGGCGTCGCGGTGCTCAACGGCGACGACCTGCGCGTCACCGCGATGGCGGGCCTGGCGCCCGGCGACGTCGTGCGCTTCGGCGTCGCGGCCGGGCTGGACGTGCGCGCGGTCGACGTGCGGCTCGACCGCGCGGGCCGAGGCCGGTTCACGCTCCTGGTCGACGAGGGCACGGCCGGTGAGCGGCGCGTGGCCATCGAGCTGCGGCTCGTCGGCGAGCACCACATCCACAACGCGCTCGCGGCCGCCGCCTCGGCCCTCGCGCTCGGGCTCACGCTCGACGAGGTCGCGGACGGCCTGAGTGCCGCCGACGCGCTGAGCCCCCACCGCATGCACGTGGTCGACCGGCCCGACGGCGTGACCGTCGTCGACGACTCGTACAACGCCAACCCGGACTCGATGCGCGCGGCGCTCAAGGCGCTCGCGGTCCTCGCGGGCCGCGACCGGCGCTCGATCGCGGTGCTCGGGGAGATGCTCGAGCTCGGCGCGGGGGCGCGCGAGGCGCACGACGCGATCGGACGCTTGGTGGTCCGGCTCAACATCGGCCTCACGGTCGTGGTGGGCGACGGCGCCAAGCCGATCGCGGACGGCGCCAACCACGAGGGGAGCTGGGGTGACGAGCTCGCGCTCGTCGACGACGTCGACGCCGCGGCCGCGTACCTGGAGCACGAGCTGAGGCCCGGGGACGTCGTGCTCGTGAAGTCCTCGTACGGCGCGGGCCTGTGGCGGCTCGGCGACCTCCTCACCGGCGCGACACAAACCAACGAAGGGGTGACGCCGTGAAGGCCGTCCTGATCTCGGGCGGGCTCGCGATGCTCGTCGCGCTGCTGGGCACCCCGCTCTTCATCCGATTCCTCGTGCGCCGCCAGTACGGCCAGTTCATCCGTCAGGACGGACCGACCGCGCACTTCACCAAGCGCGGCACGCCGACGATGGGCGGCGTCGTCATCATCGCCGCCACCCTGCTCGGGTGGGTGGGCGCGCTGCTGGTCACGGGGACCAAGCCCACGGTGTCCGCCATCCTGGTGTTGTTCCTGATGACGGGCCTGGGACTGGTCGGCTTCCTCGACGACTTCATCAAGATCAGCCGGCAGCGCAGCCTCGGCCTCAAGGCGCGCTGGAAGATCGTCGGGCAGGGCCTGGTCGGCGTGATCTTCGCGGTGGCCGCGCTGCAGTTCCCGAACGAGCGCTACCGCACGCCCGCGTCGATGAACATCTCGTTCATCCGGGACACCAACCTGGACCTCGCGTTCGCGGGCGTGACCTTCGGCGTGATCCTGTTCGTGATCTGGGCCAACTTCCTGATCACCGCGTGGTCCAACGCGGTCAACCTCACCGACGGCCTCGACGGGCTGGCCACCGGCGTCTCGCTCATCGTGTTCGGCGCCTACGTCGTCGTGAGCGTGTGGCAGTTCAACCAGTCGTGCCAGATCCTCGCCTCGGCCGGCCCGCGCTGCTACGACACGCGTGACCCGATGGCGCTCGCCGTCGTCGCCGCGGCGATCACCGGCGCGTGCTTCGGCTTCCTGTGGTGGAACGCGAGCCCCGCCAAGATCTTCATGGGAGACACGGGCTCGCTCGCGCTCGGCGGCGCGCTCGCGGGGCTCTCGATCGTCACCCGCACCGAGATCCTGGCCGCGATCATCGGCGGGCTCTTCGTGCTCGAGGTGCTGTCCGACGTCATCCAGATCGGGTTCTTCCGGATGACCGGCAAGCGCGTGTTCAAGATGGCGCCGTTGCACCACCACTTCGAGCTCCAAGGGTGGGGCGAGGTCACGATCGTGATCCGGTTCTGGATCATCGCCGGGCTGTTCGTCGCGCTCGGCATCGGCATCTTCTACGCGGAATGGGTGGCCGGCTAGGTGGCCCCGACGGACGGCCCCACGCTCGAGCTCGAGGGCGCGCGAGTCGTCGTCGCCGGCCTCGGCGTGTCCGGACGCGCGGCGGCCGAGGCGCTCGCGGCGCGCGGCGCGCTCGTGGTGCCCGTCGACGACAAGTCCGACGAGGCGATCGGCTCCGCGGACTACCTCGCGGGCGGCGGCCTCGCGCGCGCCGAGCTCGTCGTCGCCTCCCCGGGCCTGCCTCCGCACCACCCGCTCCTCACCGCGGCGGCCGCGCGCGGCCTGCCGGTGTGGAGCGAGGTCGAGTTGGCCTGGCGCCTGCGCGTGGCCAACTCCTCGGGTGTGCCCGCGCCGTGGCTCGCGCTGACCGGCACCAACGGCAAGACGACGACGGTCGGCATGCTCGCGTCGATCCTGGCGGCGGCGGGCCGCCGGACCCTCGCGGTCGGCAACGTCGGCACCCCGATCGTGATCGCGGCCACCGACCCGGCGCTCGACGTGCTCGCAGTCGAGCTGTCGAGCTTCCAGCTCCACTTCACACACTCGATGTCCGCGCAGGCGGCGGCCGTCCTCAACGTCGCGCCCGACCACCTGGACTGGCACGGCTCGCTCGAGCAGTACGCGGGCGCGAAGGCGCGCATCTTCGAGCGCGCGCAGGTCGCGTGCGTCTACAACGCCGCGGACCCCCGCACCGAGCAGATGGTGCGCGACGCCGATGTCGAGGACGGCGCCGTCGCGGTCGGCTTCACGACCAGCACTCCGGGCGTCGGGCAGGTCGGGCTCGTCGAGGACGTGCTCGTGGACCGCGGATTCGCGCGGCTGCGGCACACGCACGCGGCCGAGCTGGGCACGCTCGACGACCTCGCGCGCCTCGCGGGGCCCGACGGCACGGTCCCGCGGCACGTGGTCGCCGACGCGTTGGCC
>JAEWOA010000024.1 GCA_023461115.1 Actinomycetes bacterium | reverse complement strand
GGCGGGCGCCGGCGCGGCGGCCTGGGGCAACGAGCCCGTGACGGTCCGGCTGCGGTGCACGCTCGCGAACGCCAGCCCGTCGAGCGTCGTCTACGACAACACGGCCGTGCTGACCAAGGCGTCGCCGGTGTGGACGGTCCCGAACATCGCGCGCGGCGCGAGCTGCCAGGTCACCGAGCCGGCGTCGGGCGGCGCGAACACGGCCGTTGTGAGCCCGGCGAGCACGTTCACGCTCAACGGCGACCGGGCGGTGTCCGTGACGAACACCTTCAATGTGGGCTCGGTGCGCGTCACCAAGGCGCTCACGGGCGGTGTCGGCGCCACCATGGCGCCCGCCACCCAGGGCCGCTACACCGTGACGCTCACGTGCACGCGCCCGATCGACGGTGTGCCGACCCCGGTCGCCGTCCCCGGCGCCACGCAGGTGCTCACCGGCGCGGGCACCTACACCTGGACTGGGCTGCCGCAGGGCGCCACGTGCCAGGTGACCGAGGACGACAAGGGCTTGGCCGCGTCGAGCGCGGTCTCGCCCGCGAGCGTCGTCGTCGGCAACGCCACGACGGTCGACCTCACCGTGACCAACACGTTCGACCACGGCGACCTCCAGGTCACCAAGGCCGTCGAGGGCTCGTCGGCGCGGTTCGCGCCGACCTCGTTCGACGCGACCGTGACGTGCACGTGGGAGGGCGCCGCGGTGCCCCTGCCGGCCGGCGGCCGCATCTCGGTGACGCCCGGCACGCCGACGCGCGTGTCCGGCATCCCGGTGGGCGCGACGTGTGCGGTGGCCGAGGACGACGAGGGCCAGTCGGCGCTCGAGGTCTCCGGCTCCGTGACGATCGTGAAGGCAGCGACGCGCACCGTGTCGCTCACCAACACCTACGAGACGGCGTCGCTGCGGGTCGGCAAGGTCGTCGAGACGGCCGAGGATGCGACCGTGCCGCACGCCTTCGGCTTCCGCGCGATCTGCGTGTTCGAGGGCGCCACCGTGCTCGACGAGGCGTTCACGCTCGACGACGGCGACACCCGCACGTTCGACGACCTGCCCGCCCGCGCGGCGTGCACGGTCACCGAGACCGACCCGCGCGAGGCCGACGCGACGTTCACGGACGTCACGGTGGTCGGCGCCGCGGCGGGCGCCACGCCCTCGGCGGACCAGGCGGCGCGCGTCGCCACCCTCCCCGAGCTCGGGCCCGACGACGAGCACGGCGCCACCGCCAACACCGTCGAGTTCACCAACTCGTACGACGTGGCCGGCGTGGTCCTCACCAAGGACCTGCGCGGCGGCGCCGCGTGGCTGGGCGCCGACCGGACCTTCACGGCCGAGCTTGTCTGCACGTTCGCGGGCGAGCGGGTGGTGGACACCAGCGTCACGCTCGACGCGGACCACGGCTTCACCGCCCGCGTGGCGCCGATCGTCGCGGGCGCGCAGTGCGAGGTCGTCGAGGACGGCCTGCAGGGCGCGGACGCCGTGACGATGTCCCCGGCCAGCCCCGACGACGTCGCCGTCGGCGTGGCCACCGTGCCCGCCGCGGGCAACGCCGAGGTCACCGTCGCCAACTGGTACCTCACGGGCGCCGTCACGGTCACCAAGTCCCTGGTGGGCGAGGCCGTGGAGTTCGGCGCGGCGGGCGACTTCGTCGTGCGGCTCGTGTGCACGGTCGACGGCGCGGACGGCGCGATCGGCGTGCCCATCCCGGGCGGCGCGGACCGCGTGGTCACCGCCGCGAGCCCGACCGCCACCTACACCGGCCTGCCCTCGGGCGCGCATTGCACGCTCACCGAGCCCGACACGGGCGGCGCGACCACCAGCACGATCGTCGACGCGGCTGGCGCGGCGCTCGCGGGCGGCGCCGACGGCCACACCTTCACCGTGGCCGTGGACCCGGCCGAGCTCGTCGACGACCAGGCGCAGCCCGCGCTCGGCGTGGTGAACGAGTTCCAGCTCGCCGAGGTCGTCGTGACCGAGGCCGTCACCACCACCGCGACGGGCCTGGACGGCCAGCCGCTCACCTACGGCCCCTACGAGCTCACGCTGCGGTGCGAGTTCGACGGCCGCGACGTGCTGGCCGCCGAGCCCATGGCGGTGTCGCTCGGGCACGGCGAGGGCTTCACGTGGACCCGGCTGCCGGCTGGCGCCGACTGCGAGATCCAGCAGTCCGACGACCCGGACGCGACGACCACGGTCAGGACGCGGCAGGGCGACGACCCCAGTGACGACCCCAGTGACGACGCGTCGGCCCCGCCCGCGCTGCTCACGTCGCTGCTCCCGCTGGGCCAGCTCAACGCGGCCCACTGGCTCAACGCGTACGAGTCCGCGACCGTCCGGCTGTCCAAGCAGCTCGAGGGCGACGGGGCGGGCGACGTCACCCGGACGTTCCCGGTCCAGCTGCGCTGCGTCCTGACAGACCTCACGCGGCCCGACGGCGCCGTGGTCCGCGACGAGGAGCACGAGCTCGGCGGTCCCCGCCGGCTTGCGGCGCTCGTCGAGCGGATCCCGGCCGGGGCGGCGTGCTCAGTGGCCGAGCTCGACGCGGGCGGCGCCGAGACGACGCGCGTGACGGTCGACGGCGTGGAGTCGTCGGGCACGCAGCGCGGCTTCCGGCTCGCGGCGCACGACGCGTCCCGCGTGGACGTCGTGGTCGTCAACACCTTCCCGGGCCCGGACTCCAACGTGTTGGCGTGGGACGAGTGGCGCCGGCTCGCGTCCACGGGCCTCGGCGCCGCGCTGCTCGCGCTGATCGCGCTCGGCCTCGTCGCGGCCGGTGTCGCGGTGCGAGCCGCCGCGCGGCGCACGCGGGGGAACGCGCCCCGGGGCGCGGGCGTTGGCAGGATGGAGTGACCGCGACGGCAGGAGGACATCGATGGGCTCGCATCACCACTACAACGGCCTGAAGACGGCGCTGCTGTTCGGCGTCATGTGGGCCGTGGTGCTGGGTCTGGGGTGGTTGATCGGCGGGGGCACCCCCAAGTTCATCTGGATCTTCACGGTCCTCGGGCTGGTCATGACCTTCGTCGGGTACTGGAACTCCGACAAGATCGCGATCCGCACCATGCAGGCGCAGCCGGTCACCGAGGCCGAGCAGCCCGCTATGTACCGCATCGTCCGCGAGCTCTCGACGACCGCGCGCCAGCCCATGCCGCGGCTGTACGTGTCGCCCACGGCCGCGCCCAACGCGTTCGCCACGGGCCGCAACCCGCGCAACGCGGCGGTGTGCTGCACCGCGGGCATCCTGCAGTTGCTCGACGAGCGCGAGCTGCGCGGCGTGCTGGGCCACGAGCTGCAGCACGTCTACAACCGCGACATCCTCACGTCGTCGGTGGCGGCCGCGATCGCGGGCGTCATCACGTCGCTCGCGCAGATGGCGTTCTGGTTCGGTGGGGGAGACCGCCGCGACAACGGCAACCCGCTGGCCAGCATCCTGCTGCTGCTCCTGGCCCCGTTCGCCGCCACGTTGATCCAGCTCGGCATCAGCCGCACGCGTGAGTACGACGCCGACGAGGACGGCGCTCGCCTCACGGGCGACCCGCTCGCGCTCGCCTCGGCGCTGCGCAAGCTCGAGCGCGGCACCGCGGCCCGCCCTCTGCCGCAGGACCAGAAGCTCGAGAACGTCTCGCACCTCATGATCGCCAACCCGTTCAAGGGCGGCGCGGGCATGGCCCGCCTGTTCTCCACCCACCCGCCGATGGACGAGCGCATCGCCCGCCTTCAGGCGATGGCGGGCCCGCAGGACGGCATCACGCGGTACTGAGCGGCCCTACGCTGTGCGCCGTGCCACCGCGTGCCCTCACTCCTGACGACGCCCTCGCTTGGCGTCACCGCCTCCCCCTCGTGGTCCTGAGGCCAGCGCTGCTGGTCGTCGCGGCCGCGCTGCTCGTCGTGACGATCGCGTCGACCTGGTCGTACGACACCTGGACCGACCAGGACGCCGCCGGGTACGCCGGGGCGCTGGACTCGCTGTTCGCGGGCGCGGCCATCGGCGCCCTCGGGATCCTCGCGTGGCGGCCGCGCGCGGGCGTCTGGGCGCTGGCGTTCGCTGGGGCGATCGGCGTCGTGGACCCGGCGAATCTGTCGGTGCGTTCCGGTTGGGCCGCGCTCACGGTCGTCGCCGTCGCCCTCGGGCTCGTCGACCGCGCGGGCGTCATGCGGCAGCGCGCGATCGCACGCTCCTGGAGCGTCCCGGTGGTCCCGGACGTCGACCGTGCCACGCGGAACGCGCTCCTCGCGTTCGAGTGGCGTGCGCTCGCGCTCGCGGCGCTCGGCGTCGCGGCGGTGGTCTTCGGGACGGCGCTGTGGGCGCACGACGACGCGGCCGTGCGCTCGTTCCGGGCCGACGCGGTCACCGGCACGGCGTTGGTCACCGCGGTCGACGACGAGGACCTGACCGCGTCCGCCACCGTGGACGGCCGTTCCTTCACGCTGCCCTCGGACGTGCGGAGCTACGACGTCGGCGACGAGGTCGTCGTGCGCTACGACCCCACGGGTCAGCGCATCGAGGATCTCGCGGCCGTGTTCGACCCGACCCAGTCGTTGTTCTTCGTCACCGCCGGGCTCCTGCTCGCGCTCGTCGCGGGTGGGGGCGAGGCGGGCCGGCGGCGCGCGTGGAGGCGACTCCTGGCCGAGGGCGCCCCGGCCGCCGTCGTGCGTGTGGGCCGGGGCCGTGGCGACTGGGTCGAGCTCGTCGCGGCCGATGCCACCGGCGCGGCGCCCCTCGCCCGCGTGCTGCCGACGTCGCTCGTCGACGATCCGGACGGGTGGCGCCGGGACCTGGGCGACGACCTGCCCGACGACCCCGCCGGCCACGGCTCGGGCGGGTGGTCCGGGCGAGTCGACGGCGACGCGCCTTACGGCCACTTCCCGGCGAGCGCCGCCGACTCTCCCTACGGGGACTCTCCGTACGGCGGCTCACCGTACGGCGGCTCGCTCGACGACGAGGACGAGGACGAGGACGACGACCTCGGGGTCGCCGACGCCACCGACGAGGAGCTCCTGCGCGCCGCCGCGGACCTGCACCGGGAGGACGAAGCCGACCTCCCGGTGCCTCCCGCGCTGCCGGTCGGCTCCGAGGTGGTCGTCGTCGGGCTGGGGGCCACGGGGGACCGGATCCTGCTGGAGGCAGACGGCCGCTGGTGGTGGAGCGAGCGCCCGTCGCGCGGCCACACGCTCCGCACGCCGGCCCGCGCGGCCTGGACCCCGTCCCCGGGAGCCGTGGCCGACGGCTCGGGGAACCTGTGGCAGCGGCTCGAGCGCACGCGTGACGCGTGGGCCCTCCGGACCGCCCGCCGCACGCCGCTCGCTGTCCCGTTCGTGCTCGGCCCGCTCGTGCTGGTCCCGCTCACGTCGTGGCTCGCGGCCGAGCTGAACATCCTCCAGGCCGCCATGTTCACGCTCGCGGCCGCCTCGGTGGGGTTCATCTGGGTGCACAACGGGCGGCCGCAGCTGCGTGCGACTCCCGACGGCGTGTGGCAGCGCGGGCCGTTCGTCGACCAGTTCTACCGCTGGGACCGGATCGAGCGGTTCGTCACGGACGGCGAGGCACTCGTCGTGCGCCTCGGCGACGACGCGCTGCTGCTCGCCGGTGGCCCGACCCGACCGCCGCTGCTGTCCGGCGACCCCGAGCCCGAGGCCGCCGTCCGCCTCCTGGAGTCCGCCAGGCCGGCCCCGGGCCTGCGGCCTGCCGGCAACGTCGGCCAGCGTGCCGATGGTCCGCGTCGACCAGGCCTCGCGGCCCTCGCCGGCGCGGTCTGGGCCGCGTCCGTGGTGGTCCCGGCGGTGGGCTCACTCGTCAGCGGCGGCTGAAGTCTGTGGCTGAAGTCCGCGGCAGTCGACCTCAGCGGTAGTTGACGAACTGCAGCGCGGCGTCGACGTCCGAGCCCTTGAGCAGCGCGATCACGGCCTGCAGGTCGTCGCGGCTCTTGGCGGAGACGCGCAGCTCGTCGCCCTGGATCTGCGTCTTGACCGTCTTGGGGCCCTCGTCGCGCACGATCTTGGCGAGCTTCTTCGCGATCTCCGACGACAGGCCCTCCTTGATGCCGGCGGCCAGGCGGTACTCCTTGCCCGACGGCTTGGGCTCCTTGTCGCCGAGGTCGAGCGCCTTGAGCGAGATGCCGCGCTTGATCAGCTTGGACTCGAACACGTCCAGGATCGCGAGCACACGGTCGGGGGAGTTGGCGATCATCAGCACGGACTCGCCCGACCAGGCGATCGACGCGCCCACACCCTTGAAGTCGTAGCGCTGGGCGATCTCCTTCGCGGCCTGGTTCAACGCGTTGTCGACCTCCTGCCGGTCGACCTTGCTGACGACGTCGAACGACGACTCGCTCGCCATGGGTGCCCTCCTCTGCTCGGCGTTTTCTCGACTGCCCTCGAGTGTTGCTATCCTTCCACGGCACGCCCCGCTGCTTCGCGGCGGAGTGTCCCCGGCGGGTTACCCGAGTGGCCAAAGGGGGCTGACTGTAAATCAGCTGGCAACGCCTACGGGGGTTCGAATCCCTCACCCGCCACCCTTGTGATGTCTCAGGACATCAGCAACAGGCCGGACCCTCAGGGTCCGGCCTGTTTGCGTGTCTGGGGCGTGCGGGCATTGTCGGGATAAGCCGACATGGACCCATCGTCGTGATATTCTGACGCCCGTTCTATGTCGGGATATCCTCACCGGAGGCGACGATGGAGCAGGACCGCCCTTGGGCGACCGTGGCGCGGCCGAGCGATCTCGGCGACTTCCTGCGCGCCCAGCGGGTCGCGCAGAACTGGACCCAGGAAGAGCTGGCCGCCGAACTCGGGATCACCCGCCAATACCTGCACGAGATCGAGCAGGGCAAGCCGTCGCTCTACACGACGCGGCTGTTCGCGATCCTCCGTGAGCTCGGCGTCACCCTCCGGGTCGAGGCGACCCGGTGAGCGCGCTCGACGTGTGGCTCTACGGCACACGCGTCGCGACCGTGCGCCCCGACGACCGTGGTGTGGGCGTGCGTTGGGCCGACGAGGCGGTGTCCCGGTGGGGCCTCGGCTCCCGCACCCTGTCGCACCTGCTGCCGATCGGAGTCGCCGAGCGCGGCACACCGCTCCGTGCCCGCGTCTGGCTCGAAGGGCTGCTCCCCGAGGGCGGCGCACGCTCACGGCTCGCGATCGACTCGGCCATCGACCCCGACGACACCCTCGCGTTCCTCTCCGCGTACGGCAAGGACACCGCTGGCGGGCTCGTGTTCGGCGAGGAAGGTGGTCCCGACCCATCCCTCTCGCCACGCCTGGTGGACGTCGACGACGACGAGATCGCGGCGCTGCTCCGCCACGCCGAGAGTCGGACCGCGCCCACCGGCCGGGCTGGGCTCACGTCATCCTCGCTCGCCGGGATGGAGCCCAAGATCGTGCTCTCTCGGACGGCGACGGGCTGGGCCAAGCCCATGGACGGGGCGGCGTCCACCCACATCGTGAAGCTGTCCCGCGGCGCCGACACCGAGACGGCCGACCTGATCGACACGGAAGCGGCCGCGCTCCACCTCGCGAGGATGGTCCGACTCGGGACCGCCGAGGCGGCGGTCGAGCAGTTCGCCGGCGTCCGAGCCCTGGTCGTCTCCCGGTACGACCGCACGACGGGCGACGGCAACATCGGGCGCATCCACCAGGAAGACCTCGCGCAAGCGCTGGGCATCAACACCGCCGACCCGGACCGCAAGTTCCAGCACGGTGGCCGCACGGCGCCGTCCTACCGGCACGCTGCGCAGGTGCTCGCCGACGGCCAGTCGTCGCCCGACCAGCTCCTGCGGCTCGCGGCGTTCACCGTGATCGTCGGCAACACCGACGGCCACGCGAAGAACCACTCGTTCCTGCGACTGCCCGAAGGCGACCGCGTCGAGTTGGCGCCCGCCTACGACGTGTCGATGCACGAGCACACCGCGGTCTCGTCGGGGCGACTCGCCATGCGTATCGCTGGGGAGGATTCCCTCGCGGCGGTCACGGCTGACGCCCTCGTCGCCGAAGGGGTCTCGTGGGGCATGGCCCAACGGCGCGCGGAGCGTGTCGTCGGGCAGATCGTCGACGAGGTGCGCGGCGCGCTCGACTCGATCCCCCGCGACGAGCATCCCGGTGTGTCGGCGGCTGCCTGGGCGTGCGTGGACGAGCGCGCCAACGCGCTCCGCGCGCCGGTGTGGTCGAGCGCGCGCGCCGCATCCCGGCGCGGCCCGCGCGGTGCAGCGCGGGGCGACGTGGACCCCGGGACGGTCGACCCAAGGGCGCCGTACACGAGCGTCGACTAGCGGGCTCCGGGGCGGATTTCGCGAGGGCGGCGGGAGGCGTGTAGCCTAATCCGCGCTGCCCCGATAGCTCAGTCGGCAGAGCGTCTCCATGGTAAGGAGAAGGTCAAGGGTTCGATTCCCTTTCGGGGCTCTGTGGTGTGTTCGGGGG
The DNA here is from genome assembly GCA_023461115.1 of Actinomycetes bacterium. GTDB lineage: Bacteria > Actinomycetota > Actinomycetes > Actinomycetales > Cellulomonadaceae > Cellulomonas. The sequence continues at coordinate 944 of JAEWOA010000024.1, read as the reverse complement.
CGTGGTCAACGCCGCGCCCCCGGTACTCATCCGAGGCGGGGTAGCTCAGTTGGTGAGAGCGCACGACTCATAATCGTGAGGTCGCGGGTTCGAACCCCGCTCCCGCTACAACCCAGTGACACAACCGTGCGTCGGCCGGCGCGCGACGAACCAGATCGCATGCATCCGCATCGGGTGCGAGAGGTGGCAAGACCATGGCCAGCAAGAGCGCGGACGTCCGCCCGAAGATCACGCTCGCCTGCACGGAGTGCAAGGAGCGGAACTACATCACCAAGAAGAACCGTCGGAACGACCCCGACCGTCTCGAGATGAAGAAGTTCTGCCCGCGCGACAACCGCCACACGCTGCACCGCGAGACCCGCTGACCGCAGTGCCCGTCGACACGGGGTACGCGGGTCGTCAGTACCCGCCGAACACGGTCTTCGAGGTCGGTCGCGAGCACCTGCGGTCCTTCGCGTCCGCGGTCGGTGCCACGCACCCGGCCCATCACGACGAGGCAGCGGCGCGCGCTCTGGGCCACCCGGACGTCGTCGCGCCGCCGACCTTCGCGGTCGTCGTCGCCCAGCGCGCCGAGGCCCAGCTGTTCGAGGACCCCGCCGCGGGCATCGACTTCAGCCGCGTGGTGCACGCCGACGAGCGGTTCACCCACCACCGGCCGATCCACGCAGGTGACCGCCTGGTGACGGTGCTGCACGTCGACTCGATCGTCGAGCGGGCCGGCCTGGCGATGATCACGACCCGTGCCGAGATCGCGGACGAGGCCGGAGCAGCGGTCTCGACCGTCGTGTCCACGCTCGCGGTCCGACCCGAGGAGTCCTGATGGCCCCGGCGCTCACGGACCTCGCGGTCGGCCAGGAGGTCACGCGCGCCGACGTCGTCGTCGACCGTGCACGCCTGGTGCGCTACGCCGCCGCGTCCGGCGACTTCAACCCGATCCACTGGAA
>JAEWOA010000023.1 GCA_023461115.1 Actinomycetes bacterium | reverse complement strand
GTGCGGGACGTGGCCGAGCGGGCGCGGCGGCGGGGCCATGCGCATGCCGTCGACCGGCTGACGGCGGTCCGCGCCGACGGGTCGCGCGGCTTCGTCGCCGACCCCCCGCTCGTCGTGCCGCTCGACGTGTTCCCGCCCGACCAGGCCGATCGGTACCGGGCCGGTCTGGAGGGCCTCGCCGACCTGTGGCGCGCCAGCCTGCCCCCGGACCGGCGGCGCCTCGCGGCGGAGTACCGCGTGGTCGACCTGGCGCACAAGGTCGTGGGCGTCGGCAGCGTCGGGACGCGCGCCTGGATCCTCCTCCTGCAGGGCGCGCTGCCCGACGACCTCGTCGTGCTGCAGGCCAAGGAGGCGAACGCCTCGGTGCTGGAACGGCATCTCGGCGCGAGTGAGTACGACCACCACGGCCGCCGCGTCGTCGAGGGGCAGCGGCTGATGCAGGCCGCCAGCGACGTGCTGCTGGGATGGCAGTCGACGCCGGGAGTCGACGGCGTGGCGCGCGACTACTACGTCCGCCAGCTGCGGGACTGGAAGGGCTCGATCGACGTCGACGACCTGCAGCCGGACGGGCTCGACGCCTACGCGCGCCTGTGCGCGTGGACGCTCGCCCGGGCCCACGCCCGCTCGGGCGACCGGCTCGCGATCGCCGCCTACCTGGGTTCGTCGGCGGCGGCCGACGAGGCGTTCGCGCGGTTCGCAGCCGCGTACGCCGACCGCGTCGAGGCCGACCACGCCGCGTTCGTCGCCGCCATCGCCGCGGGCGAGGTCGCGGCGTCGGCGGGATGACGCGGCCGACGACGAGCCGGGCGTCCGACGACCACGAACGAGCCGGCGACTACCCGGAACGGGCGATCCGCGCGGGCCGACGACGAGGCAAGGTCGGGTCCGTGGAGGGATGGACGGAGCGCGCGGTGCTCGTCGAGGACCACCCGATGCTCGTGCGTCGATCGGCGGAGGTCGACGGCGCCACCCCGATGGTGCACCTGCACGGGTTCGGGATCTCGGGCCGCTACCTGCTGCCGACGGCCCGCCTCCTCGCAGCGCGCGCCACGTGTTACGTCCCGGACCTGCCCGGATACGGCCGCTCGCCCGCGTGGGGGCACACGCTCGGCGTCCCGGCGCTCGCCGACGCGGTCGTCGCGACGCTCGACGCGCTCGGCCTGGAGCGCGTGGTCCTCGTCGGCAACTCGATGGGCTGCCCTGTCGCGCTCGAGGTCGCGTACCGCGAGCCCGGCCTCGTCGAGGGTCTCGTGCTGTGCTCGCCCGCGGGCGGCGCGCACAACCAGCCGCTGGCGCGCGCGCTCACCCAGCTCGTGCGCGACGGCGTGCGCGAGAGCCCCGCGATGGCGCGGGTCGCGGTGCCCGACTACCTGAAGTTCGGGCCCGTGAACGCGCTGCACGTGTTCGCCGAGCTCATGCGGTTCCCGTCGCTCGAGCGGCTGATGCGCGTGCGCGTCCCCGCGCTCGCGGTGATCGGCGGGCGCGACACGATGATGCCGCCGCCGTGGCGCGTGCGGGAGCTCGGACGGCTCGCGCCCGAGCTGCTGACGGTCGCCGTGATCCGCGACGCCGCGCACGCCATGAACTTCAGCCACCCCGTCGAGGTGGCCCGCGCGGTGGCCCGCTGGCTCGACGGCACGCGGATCACCGACGACGGCGATCCCACGTGCGCGCGCGTGGTGGAGGTGCGGGACTGACCCCTCCAGCCAGTCCCGCACCCCGGCCCGTCAGCAAGGCCCGTCAGGCGAGCAGGCGGGCCTTCTGGGCGTCGAACTCGGCCTGCGTCAGGGCGCCGGCGTCGCGCAGCGCGGCGAGCTGGGTGAGCTGCGCGATCTTGTCCTCCATCGAGGACGTGGGCGGCGCGGCCGCCGCCGGGGGAGCGTCGTACACCGGCGCGTCGTAGGCGGGCGGCGCCTGTGCGGCGTCCTGCGCGGCCCAGCGGCCTTGTTGCCGGCGTTGCACGCGCCCCGAGACGGCGCTCGCGGTCCCGGCGACGACGGCGGTGCGGGCGACCCCGCGGATCAGTCCAGGCATGGTGACTCCTTCGGTTGACGGCGGCGCGCGGGCTGCGCGCTACCCGACAGGCTCGGTGGCGTCGAGCGCCGCGAGGATCGCTTGGATGGGGATGCGCCCGCCCGCGACGACCTGCCCTCCGCCGCGCCGCAGCGCGGTGGCGAATGGCGCCGCCCACGCGTTCTCGTAGACGAGCACGCCAGCCGCGCTCCCGGGGGTGAGGGCTCCGCCAACCTCGTCGAGGTCGTCGTCGCCGATGAGGTCCGACGCCGCGCCCGCGAAGACCGTGAGGTCGGCGAGCCCGGACTGGTCGAACTCGTGCAGCTCGACGCCCGTCACCGTGCCGTCGAGGTCCTTGCGGAGCAGCGCGAAGTCGAGCACGCGGATGATGCCGCGGTCGACCAGGTCGACGAGCAGTGGGAACGCGGTGCCGTCGAGCCGGTCCTGGGGGAACTCGACGACGAGGTAGTCGACCGGTCCCATCTCGTCGAGGTCGGCGTCCATGGTGTCCTCCTTCTGCGCCGAGCCGGCCCCGGCGCCGCCTGCGAGCGCGGGCGTGCCCGGCGCGTCGTCGTGGTCCTCGCGCGCGGCCCGCTCGAGCCGGCTCAGCAGCTCGGCCAGGTCGACGTCGTCGAGGTGGTAGGTGTGCGCGGCGGACCGGGGCGTCGTGGCCTCGGCCGCGAGCATGCGTTCCATGAGCGGTCCGAGGGCGCCGCGCACGACGATCTCGACCTCGGGCTGACCCGCCGCGTCGGCTGTCCGCAGGCCGACGACATCCAGGCCGAGCGACCCCAGGCGCTGGAGCAGCCCGAACAGCGCGGCGGAGTCACGGACCTCGGCGACGAGCACCGTCCGGGTGGTGGTCCGGTGCACCCCGGATCCGACGACGAGCTCGAGGTCGTCGGGCGGCACCGGTCCCTCGAAGGTCAACTCGATCGTCCTGGGGTGCACGCCGCCACCTCCCTCGCCGGACTCCACTGTGGACGGGCGAGAACCGGGGCAGATCACCCGCAAGGGGTACAGATACCCCTACGCTGCCGTTATGGCGTCGCCGACCACGCACGCACGCCGTGGGTCGTCCGGGCAGCCGGGGCTCGCACGAGCCCGCTGCACTGTGCCGTCGCCCGCGCGCGTGGTGCCGCGGCCCGCGCTCGACGAGCTCCTGGAACGCGCGGTCGAGCGCAGGCTCACCGTCGTCTCCGCGGGGCCAGGCTGGGGCAAGACCGTGGCAGTGGCGCAGTGGGCGGCGACGACGACGCGCACGGTCGCGTGGCTCTCGCTCGAGGCGCACGACGACGCGCTCGGCGCGTTCTGGTCCGATGTGCTGGAGGCGCTGCGCGCGAGCGGCGCCGTGCCGCCGGGCCATGCGCTCGACACGCTGCGGGTGCCCGGCACCTCGTCTCACGACTTCCGCGCCCAGTTGTTCCGCGCGGTCGAGGACCTGCCCGCGCCGGTGGTGCTCGTGCTCGACGACTTCCACCACATCACGCGCCCCGAGGTGCTCGACTCGGTGGACGACCTGCTGCGCTTCCCGCTCCCGCTGCGGATCGTGGTGGCCACGCGAATCGACCCGATGCTGCGCGGCCACCGGTTGCGTGCGGCAGACGAGTTGAGCGAGGTGGTGGCCGACGACTTGGCGTTCGGGGCCCCGGACATCGCGTTGCTGGGCGCCGCGAGGGGACTGCGGCTCACGGCCGACGAGATCGGGCAGGTGCTCGACGAGACCGAGGGTTGGGCGGTCGGTGTGCGGCTACGGATGCGCACGGCCGGAGGCTCGTCTGGGCCGGCGGCCGCCCAGCGTCCGCGTCAGCACACGTCGGAGTACCTGCTGGCGGAGGTGCTCGCGCCCGTCGACGCCGAGATCCGACGCATGCTCCTGCGGACGAGCGTGACGGCGTCGATGTGCGCGGACCTGGTCGACGCCGTGGCGCCGGACGGCGGGCGCGCCGCGTGGGAGGAGTTCGTGCCGCGCAACGCGTTCGTCACCCAGCTCGGCGACGACGGGACCTGGTTCCGCTACCACCCGCTGCTGCGCGAGATGCTGCTGGGCCGCCTTCGGGCGGAGGACCCCGACGGCTGGCGGCTCTCGCACGCCCGGGCGGCGGGCTGGCTGGTGGCGCACGGCGAGCCGGTGCGCGCTCTGGAGCACGCGGTGCTCTCGGGCGACTGGCCGCTCTTCGGCGAGCTGTTCGTCGACGCCGGGGCGGGCGCGCTCGTCTCGGCGGAGCGGGACTCGGTGGTGCGGCTGCTGGAGAGCGTCCCCGCATCCGCGCTCGCCGCCGACCCGCGCCTCGAGCTGGGCGCGGCCGCGCTCGCGGTGGTGACCGGGCGCTTCGAGGCGGGGATCAGCCACATCGAGCGGGCGCGCGCGCTCGTACCCGCCACGCTCCGGACGACGGCGTTCGACGCGGTGCTGGGCATCCTCTGGTCGAACGTCGCCCGCGGGCTCTCCGACGCCGGCGCGGCACGGCGCGCGGCGGCCGGGGCGCTCGCCGCGCTCGACTCGGCGCCCGAGCCGGCAGTGGGCTGGCCCGCCTACCGGGTGCTCGCCGCCAACGGCGAGGCGGTCGGCCTGCTCTGGGAGGGCGAGCGGGTGCTGGCGAGGTCGCGGCTCGAGGCCCTGGTCCGCGCGACCACCGACGCGCCGCCGCTGCTGCCGCTGCTCAACGCGCGCGCGTACCTGGCGTTCACCGAGGCGCTCGACGGCGACCTCGAGCGGGCGCTGCAGGACGGCCGCCGCGTGATCGCGGGCGCCCGCGAGCTCGGCTGGGCCTCCCACCTGCAGTGCCGCTGCGCGTACCTGGCAGTCGCGTGGGCCGCGCTGCTCCAGGGCGACGACGACGAGGCGGACCATATGCTGGCTCTCGGGCTCGCGAGCGATCTGGGCGGCCAGGAGCCGCCGACCGCGCACGCGATCCGGCTCCTGCAGGCGCTGGTCGCGGTGCAGCGTGGCCGCACCCGCACGGGGCTCGCGGCGCTGCGCGCGGAGAGTGCGCTCGACCGCCCGGCGCCGGCGACGCTCGCGGACATCGCGTGGCGGGCCCGCACCGACGTGGCGCTGGCCACGGGGACGCCGGGGGAGCGTGGGCCACGCCCCGCGGGCGTGTCCGAGGCGCTCGCGCTCGTGTGCGAGTCGCGGTGGCTCCTGGCGCATGGGGATGTGCGGGGCGCGGCCCACGCCGCGGCGCTCGCGCGCGACGAGGCGGCCGCGGGCGACGACGTGCTGTGCCTGACCGAGGCGTGGATCGCGCTCGCGGCCGCGCACGAGCGCCTCGACCGCGCGCGCAGCGACACCGAGCTCGACCGTGCCCTGGACGTCGCGACCGACGCGGTCCTCGTGCGGCCGTTCCTCCTGCTGCCGACGCCGACGCTAGTCACGCGTGCCGGCGTGCTGCTCGACGACCGACCCGGCGAGCTCGCGGCTCGGCTGCGGGCCCGCCTCCACGTGGACGCCGTCGAGCGTGAGCCCGAGCCCCTCGTCGAGCCGCTGACCTCGCGCGAGCTCGCGATGCTCGCGGCGCTGCCGACCATGCAGACCAACGC
>JAEWOA010000022.1 GCA_023461115.1 Actinomycetes bacterium | reverse complement strand
CGTGACCGCGTGATCCCGCTGCCCGATGGGCTGGCCGCCGGGCTGCGCGCGCTCCCGGCCGGGTGGGCGTTCCCCGGCCACGACCGCGGCCACCTGTCGCCCGCTCACGTCGGCAAACTCGTCGCCGGGCTGCTGCCCGCAGGAGTCGGGATGCACGCACTCCGCCACCGCTTCGCGACGAAGGCCTATGACCTGAACCGCGACGTCTTCACCGTCCAACAGTTGCTCGGCCATGCCTCGCCCGTGACGACACGCCGCTACGTCAAGGTCTCGCGCGCGGCGATGCGCCGGCACGTCAACGACGTCGGGCCATTGCTCGCCCCCGGCCCGCTCAGCCTCCCAGCGTGATCAGCGACGACGCGGCGAGCCAGCAAGGAACTCCGCCGGACACCGCTGCGCGCGTGGCCGCCGGGTACCTCGCCGGGTACGACTGCGGCGAGGCCACCGGCCGGAGCACCGGCCACCGCTCCGGGTACATCGAGGGCTACGACGCGGGGTACCTCGACGGGTACGGCGCAGCCCTTGCAGACGTCGAGCGGGAGCGCGCGGAGTGCCTTGGCGAAGCGAACCGCCAGCTCGTTGCTTGGCTCGCCTCGCGGCCGAGCTACGCCGAACTGTGCGACCTGCGCGGCGACCGAGAGAGGGCCGACGCGCAGCGCGAACTCCTGGCCGAGCGCGGAGTCGCCTGGGCGCCAGCCGGCGAACCGCCAACGCCTCCCGCGGCCCGGCGCTCAAGCCCGAAGACCCGCCCGCGAGTGGTCCGCAACGCTCGCTAGGCAGGTGTGTCAGATGACACACCTGACCGGTCCCGCTGTGCCGCCGCCCACCCCTGAGCCGCCGGGCCCGCGCTCGTCGTCGCGGAGGTTCTGGGCCTGGGCATGTCGCCGCCCCACCGGCGGGCCCCGGTTCTTCTGGGGCACCGGCCGGAAGCCCCGCCTACAACTTCCGCCTACCCATCAAGTCCCACAAAAAACGGACCAGAAAGCGCGGGTTTTTCGCGGCGGCCGCAAGCCCCTCGGTCGCCTCCCCGCGGAGGCAGGCCAAACACCACGCTTGGCTGCGGCCCGCGTGATGGGTCTGGACACTAGGCGACACCCCCGGCCGCTGTCCGGGATCCTCGGCGCGCTGGGCGTGTCGCTCGGCGGCCTGGCCCGCCGAGCTGCGGCCAGTCCGCGCGCTCCAGGCCCCCTCGCGGCGACGTCTCGCCCGCGTGAGCGTGTCGCTACGGCGGGAGAACCGTCACCACCGTCACCCCGCGTCGTCCGTGACCGCTGCCTGCGGCTTCGCCTTGACGGTCGCGGCGGTCGTGACGGTCGCACCGTCAACACGCGTCGCCGCAGGTCATGCGGACCTTGGTGACGGTGGTGACGGTGGTGACGGTGGTGACGCGCCAACGTCGCGGCGGCCTCTCGAACCTGACCGACGCGCGACGGCTGACGACCCACGTGCGCCGGGCCGCTGGCTGCCCCCAGGACGAGGCACGTTCGACGACCGCGCCCACGTTCTGCCCACAATCCGTGGGCAATCGCGGGAGTCCAATGGAACTCCCAGTGAACGAAACAGCAGGCCAGAGCAGCGGGCGACTGCGTGACCAGGACCGTTGCGGGAGTTCGAATCCCTTGCCCTCCGCCGCCGATCAGCATGCCGGGGGTTTCAGAGGCCGGTTCCCAGCTCCTTGTTCATCCATCTCCGGCAGGCGGGGTAGCCGGTTCGATCGGGCGTCCGAGTCAGCGCGGTCCGGACGTCGGCGGCGATGACCGCTGCGGCCCGGCCCGGGAAGTCGACGCGCGTGGCGCCGTCGGTCGCGTACTTCACGTGGTCGTGGTGCACGTGCCACGCCGCGGGCACGCCCGCCTTGAAACCCTTCCCGGTGCCCTTGGAGAGCCCGCCGACGGGCCGGCCGGTGTGCACGTTGAGCGCGCCAGAGGGCGCCGAGGTGGGCTCCGGCGCCTCGGCGCGCACGGCGTGCTCGGCGGCTTTGACGCCGGCGGCGCGTTCCAGGCCGTCGATCGTGGTGACCCTCGGGTTGCCGGACCGCAGGATGCGGCTCATGTGCCCGGCCTTCTCCTTGCCGTAGAACGGCACGAGGACGTCCCTGAGCTTCTCGACGTTGGAGCCGGCGGCGACGACTGCCTCGAAGGTGGGCCGGGTGGGCCCCGCGGGCACGAGTTGTGGGGCCGCCGCGGCGGGTTCAAGGTCCTCGATGGGGAGGATGCCGAACGGGTTGTGGTTCGGGTCCTCCTCCTCGTCGTCGTGCTCCGCCTCCCAGGCGAGGTTGGCCTGCTCCATCGCGGCCAGCTCGTCCTGCTCGGCGAGGCGGCGGCGCGACGACCGCCCGGGGAGCACCGGTTGGCCGCTCTTGGCGCCTCGGCCGGGCTTGGCGCGCTGCACCACGGCTGTGGCGTCCCGGGACAGCTGCCGTCCGATGAGGTCGGCGGTCGCGCGGTTGCCGAACGCGCGCTGGAGCTGCGTCGCGTGGCCCGTGGTCAACGGGCCGACGTCGGCGGCGGGCGGCGCGTCGGTCGCCGAGCGGGCCGACGAGGGCGGGACTGGCGCGCGGCGGACCGGGCGGCCCGCGCTGTCGATCGCGAGTTCGTCGAACGCCACGGGTGCCCCTCTCGCCGGCTTTCAGTCTCGTCCCGGTCGGATGCCCCACGCAACACCGTGGGCGGCCGCCGGGCGTCGGTGGCCGGGCCTAGGCTCCGGCGTGTGATCGAGACAGTCGCCGTCGAGGGCTACCGCTCGCTGCGGTGGATGGTGCTTCCCTTAGGGCAGCTCACCGTGGTGACCGGCGCCAACGGGACGGGGAAGTCCGGCGTGTACCGCTCGTTGCGGTTGCTCGCCGAGTGCGCGCTGGGCGGGGCGGTGGGCGCCGTCGCGCGGGAGGGCGGGCTGCGCTCGACGCTGTGGGCTGGGCCCGAGTTCGGATCCCGCAAGCACGGGGGCCGGGCGCAGGGCACCGTGCGGCGTGACCCGGTCGCGTTGAGGTTGGGCTTCGCGACGAACGACGCGCTCTCCTACGCGGTCGACCTCGGCTTGCCGCAGGACGGTGGTTCGGCGTTCATGCTCGACCCCGAGATCAAGGTCGAGTCGATCTGGTCCGGCCCGGTGCTGCGACCGGCCGCGTTGCTGGCGGAGCGCCGCGGGCCGGTGGCGCAGGTGCGCGACGACGAGGGCGCGTGGCGGATCGTCGGCGGTGGCCTCAAGCCGTTCGACTCGATGCTCTCCGAGCTGGTCGACCCCACGGGGGCGCCCGAGGTCGTCGCGGTACGGGAACGATTGCGCGGCTGGCGGTTCTACGACCACCTGCGCACCGACGCGGACGCTCCGGCCCGGCAGCCGCGCGTCGGCACCCGCACCACCGCGCTCGGCCACGACGGTGGGGACCTGGCCGCGGCGTGGGAGACGGCACGGGAGCTCGGACGTGGCGACGAGCTCGACGCCGCGGTCGACGCCGCGTTCCCCGGCGCGCGCGTGCGTGTGCGGGCCGACGACGGCCGGTTCGCGCTCGAGCTGGTGCGCTCGTCGTTGCTGCGCCCGCTGCAGGCAGCCGAGCTCTCCGACGGGACGTTGCGCTACCTGCTGTGGGTGGCGGCGCTGCTCACGCCCCGCCCGCCCGAGTTGCTCGTGCTCAACGAGCCCGAGACGAGCCTGCACCCCGACCTGCTCGCACCGCTCGCGCGGCTGATCCGCCGGGCGGCGCGCTCGTCGCAAGTGGTGGTCGTGACCCACTCCGGCGTCCTGGCGGCGGCGCTCCAACGCTCGACGCGCGACCGCGACGAGGTGGCCGACCAGGACGTCCGCGGCGTCGAGCTCGTCCTGGAGGACGGGGAGACGCGGGTCGTCGGGCGCGACGGCCCACTCGACCAGCCCTCGTGGACCTGGCCGAGGAGATAGGCCGCGGGGACGACCCGGGCCCCACGGCCCAGCCCTCACGCCCGCCACACGCCAAGATGGACCCGTGCCCACCGAGCCCGACGACGAAGAGCTGGACCTGATCAAGCGCTCCGGCGCCGCGTTGCAGGTCGGCAAACTGAGCTTGTCCGCGGGCACGGGCTCGTACCGCGTGAAGGCGACGATGGCGCGGGTGGCGCACGCGATGGGCATCGACCGCCACGAGGCGCACGTGACCCTCACCGAGATCACGGCGACCTCCCACCGCGGGCACTCGTTCCGCACCGAGGTGTCCGAGGTCCGCGCGGTCGGCGTCAACGCGGACCGGCTCATGCTCCTGGAACGCATGGCCACCCGCCTGGAGCGGCGCCGCGCGGAGCAGTCCGAGCCGCTGGAGGTCGACGACGTCGTCGCCGAGATCGACGAGATCCGCGCCAAGCCCCCGCTGTACCCGGCGCTGCTCAACGCGCTGTGGTCCGCGATCGCGTGCTCGGCGTTCGCGTTCCTGAACTCGGGCGGCCCGGTGGAGATCAGCGGGGTCTTCGTCGCCGCGTTCCTGGGGCAGCTCGTGCGCCGCGCGATGCTGCACCGCGGGTACAACCAGTTCGGCGTCACCATGCTGTCCGCCGCGGTCGCCGCGTTCTCCTACCTGGGCCTCGTCAGCGGGCTGCACGCGATCGGCGCGCTCACCACTCGGCACGAGGCCGGCTACGTCTCCGCGGTGCTGTTCCTGATCCCCGGGTTCGCGCTGGTCACCGGCGCGCTCGACCTCGCGCGGCTCGACTTCTCCGCCGGCGTCTCCCGGCTCACCTACGCGCTGATGATCCTGATGTCCGCGGCGCTCGCGGTCTGGGGCGTGTCCGCGGCGGTCGGCCTCCAGCCCGACAACCCGCCGCCGCTGGAGATCAGCGAGGGCGGGCTGCTGGCGCTGCGGTTCGTCGCGAGCTTCCTGGGGGTCCTGGGCTTCGCGCTCATGTTCAACAGTCCGTGGATCATGGCGTGCGCCGCCGCGACGGTCGGCATGGTGGCCAACGTGATCCGCCTGGAGCTCGTCGACGCTGGCGCCGTCACCCAGGCCGCCGCGGCCATCGCGGCGCTGCTGATCGGCCTGCTCGCCGGCTGGGGAGCGCCCAGGATCGACGTCCCACGGGTCACCGTCTCGGTGCCGGCCGTCGTCATCATGGTCCCCGGCGTCACCGCCTACCGCGCGATCTTCTACCTGTCCGACGGCGACACAGTGCAGGCCATCGCGTACGGCGTGCAGGCCGCGCTGGTGATCGTCAGCCTCGCGATCGGCCTGGCGGTGGCCCGGATGGTCACCGACCGCACGTGGGCCTTCGACCGCTGACGACGAGGGCCGCATGCGCTTCACCCGACGCGAATGCGCTGGTCCCGGGCTGCTTTGCCCCATGCCTCCCGGCCCAGGTACCCTGTGCTGCACTTGGAGACGTCGCATAGCCAGGTCTAGTGCGCGACCCTGCTAAGGTCGTGAAGGCGTAAGCCTTCCGTGGGTTCAAATCCCACCGTCTCCGCGTTGTGATGTCTCAGGACATCCCGGACGCCCGAACCCACGTTTTGTGGGTTCGGGCGTTTGTCATTCTCGGGCGACGGGCGCTCAGTCGGACGTCAGCCCGGAGTAGATCAGGCTCACGACGACGAGCACGCCGGTGACGATCCACGCGGTCTTCTTGTTCTGGGCGTAGCCCGCCAGCCGGCGCCCGAACGAGTCCGTCTGCGAGCCCGTGAGCACGAGGATCAGGTCGACGAGCCACCAGATTCCGCAACCGCCGAGCGTGAACAACTTGCCGAGCCCCGAGCCGACCTTCCCGAGGTAGAAGCGGTCGACGCCGAAGACCCCGAGGAAGTACGCGAGCAGCCACGTCGTCACGAACGACTTGTCGGACTCGCCGCTGGCGGCGCCGTACGTCGTCTGGTCGTACGTCGGCTGGCCGTACCCGGGCTGACCGTAGCCGGGCTGCTGTCCGTAGGGGACCTGGCCGTACGGCGGAGGCGCGCTCGCCCCGTAGGGGGACTGGCCGTACGGGGGAGGCGGGCTCGCGCCGTAAGGCGGCGGAGTTCCCGGCGCCCCATACACCGGTGGAGGCGCGTCCGGAGTCCCATACGGGGGCACGGGCTGGTCGCGGTCAGACCCGTGGGGGTCGTCCGGCGGGTTCGTGCCGGGGGTGTCCGAGGTCACGGTGGCTCCAATGGTCGTGGGCGCGAGCAGGTGCGCCGGTCCAACAATAGGAAGAGGCGCAGACAGGCCGGGCCCCGTTTGGTCCTACTCCACCGTGCCGCGCGCGGGCTCCGCGGCCGGATTCACCCGGTCGGAACGCCTCGGAAAGCGGCGCGGGCCCACGGCGGGTGCGGTGGTGGGCCCGGCCGGGTTGTGGTGTCCTGCGGCATGTGAGCGAAGCGATCACTTTCGGGCTGGACACCTTCGGGGACGTCTCGGCCGACGACGGGGCCGCCCGTTGCCGATGCACCAGGTGATCCGCGACGTCGTCGAGCAGGCTGTCGCCGCCGACCACGCGGGAGTCGACCACTTCAGCATCGGCGAGCACCACCGCGGCGACTTCGCGGTGACCTCCCCGGAGACGGTGCTCGCGGGAATCGCGACGAGGACCGAGCGCATCACCCTCGGCAGCGCGGTCACCGTGCTCTCCACCGACGACCCGATCCGCGTCTACGAGCGATTCGCCACCGTCGACGCGCTCTCCAACGGGCGGGCCGAGATCCAGGTGGGCCGCGGGTCGTTCGTCGAGTCCTTCGCGTTGTTCGGGCACGACTTGGCCGACTACGAGGTGCTGTTCGAAGAAAAGCTCGGCCTGCTGGCGGCAGTCCGGCAGGAGCAGCCGGTGCACTGGACGGGCACCACGCGGCTGCCGCTCACCGGCCAACGGGTGTACCCGACGACGGCGCGCGGCGGCCTGCCGGTGTGGGTCGGAGTCGGGGGAAGCCCGGAGTCCGTGGTCCGCGCCGCGCGGTACCGGCTGCCCTTGATGCTCGCGGTCATCGGCGGAGCGCCCGCACGGTTCGAGCCCTACGCCGAGCTGTACTCGCGCGCGATCCGCGAGCTGCACGGCGAGCATGCCGCGGTCCCGGCGGTCGCCGCGCACCTGCCCGGATTCGTCGCCGACACCGACGAGCACGCCGCGGACCTGCTGTGGCCGCACTTCAAGGTCAACCGGGACCGCATCGGCGCCGAGCGCGGCTGGCCGCCGTTGACCCGATCCGAGTACGACGCGGAGATCCGCCAAGGCGCCCTGCATGTCGGCGGCCCGGAGACGGTCGCGCGGCGGATCGCCCAGACGGTCCGCGCCCTGGGCATCCAGCGCTTCGACCTCAAGTACGCCGCCGGCACCATGCCGCACCAGGACCTGATGCGCGCGATCGAGCTCTACGGCACGCGCGTGATCCCGCGTGTGCGCGAGCTGTTGGTCTGAGCCGCGGCCGCTCAGCCCGCGAGGGCGCCCCGGACCAGCCCGGAGAGCTTCTTGCCGTCCGCGGACAGCCCCGCCCGCGTGGTCGCCTCCTTCATGACGGCGCCCATGTCCTTCATGGTCGTCGCGCCCAGGTCCGCGATCACCGAGGTGACCAACGCCTGCAGCTCGTCGTCGGACAGCCGCGCCGGCAGGTACGTCTCGATGAGGTCCGCCTCCGCGGTCTCGTTGGCGGCACGGTCCGCGGCGCCTGCGTCGGTGTAGATCTGGGCCGACTCGCGGCGCTTCTTCGCCTCACGTGCCAGCACACCGAGCACGTCCTGCTCGGTGAGCTCCTTGACCGTGGGGCCGGCCTTCTCCTCGGCGCGCACGGCCCCGATCGCCTGGCGCAGCACGCTCGTGCGGTCGGCGTCGCGCGCCTTCATCGCGGTGGTCAGGTCCTGGGTCAGTCGGTCCAACGTCTCGCTGCTCATGGGCCTATCCTCCCCGCTGCGGCCCGATCGCGGCATGCGGATTGTCGATGGGACGAGCGTCACGCGAGATCGGTTTGGGCCGTCGGCCCGGCGCCCTGTATCGTCTACCACGGCCTGCTGAAGGCCATGCGCCCGTAGCTCAATGGATAGAGCATCTGACTACGGATCAGAAGGTTGGGGGTTCGAGTCCCTTCGGGCGCACAGTGTGATGACGCGGGACATCGTTCATAGATGTCCCGCGTCATCGTTCATAGTGGGAGGGCCCGGCCATCGGCCGGGCTCTTGTTGGTTGTTACGCCAACAGGTGCGGGTGGGGCCGGGCCCCTGCGGCCGGGTGCCAGGCGATCGTCGCTGGGCCGTCCGTCGCGTTCGGGTTGGAGCGCGGGAGCCCCGAGCAGGGCTCCTGGTCAGCCCGGGGTCTCGTAGCGCTGGACCATGGTGTGGACCCAGCGCCACGAGACGCCGTAGCGGCGCGCTGCGTCGGCCTTGGACAGGCCCTGCTCGACGACGGAAACACGATCACAGCCTCCCCGGCGGCTCTCGGCAGCGTGGCGGCCGGGCTCATGACGTCCAGAGGGCTTGGGTGGGAGACATCCGTGCGGCGCGGATTGCTGGCAGGAGGCCAGCGATGGCGCCGATGACCAGCGCGGCCGCGAGACCGCCAGCCCACGCCGCGGTCGGGATGACGATCATCCATCCCTTTGAGCCAGCGTAGACGACGGTGGCGAGGGTGCCCGCGATGATCCCGGCGCCGCCACCGAGCAGGGAGAGCAGGAGCGCCTCGTTGAGGAACTGCGCGCGGATGTGGCCGCGCGTGGCGCCGAGAGCGCGGCGCAATCCGATCTCGCTGCGCCGTTCGAGTACGGAGACGATCATGGTGTTGGCGACGCCGACGCTGCCGACCAGCAGCGAGATCGCGCCGAGGCCGAGGAACAACGAGTTCAACGCGCTCTCGGTCTTTGCCCTGGCGACGAGAGCGTCGGAGGGGCGGCTGACGGTGACCTCGCTCGGGCTCTCGGGGTTCGCGGCGCGCGCGAGCAGGCCATGCACGCTCTCGACGTCGTTCGGGCCGGCGCGGAGGTAGATCGTGGTGGGGTGGCCGTCGAAGCCGAGGTACTTCTCAGCAGCTTCGAAGCCGACGAGCACGGACGTGTCGATCTCGGGGGCTAGCACGGACGGTTCGAGGATGCCGGCCACGGAGAACCATTGCTGGTCGATCCAGATGCGGATGCCGGGCTCGATGTCGTCGAAGCCGAGACGGCTGGCCGCCCGTGCGCCGAGGACCACAACGGGCTCCGTTGCTGTGGCCGCGTTGAGAAAGGCTCCGTGCGCGAGGCCGACTCCGAGCGCGTCGGGCAGGTCGAGCGTTGTCGCGGCAAGGCCGATCCCGTTCGTGTTGACGGCGGGGATGAACGGGTTGCGATAGACCGGGAGTTCGACCTTCCCGGTGGACTCGATGCTCTCGACGGCGTCGAGCCGGCCGATCCTGCCGGGCGCCTCTTTGGGGAGGGCTGCGCTGTCGCCGAAGGTGGTCTGCCCGGTGGACACCGTGAGGAGGTTCGTACCGAGCGCGTCGATCTCCGCGAGCAGGGCTGCCTGCGACGACGAGGAGATGCCGAGGATGCCGACGATCGCCGCGGCGCCGATCGCAATGCCCAGCGCGGAGAGCGCGGCACGCAGCTTGCGGGTGCGGATGCCGATGCTGCCGACCCACAGCGCGTCGCGCAGGCGGAGCCGCGGGGATGCCGGCGGATCAGGCAGGGCCCGGGAGTCGTGATCCGGAGTCATGCGCGTGCTCCTCGCTGTGTGGCGGCTGCTTGGTGGTCGCCGACGATCTGGCCGTCGAGGATTTCGACGCGGCGCGGCATCCGGGCGGCGATGTGCTCGTCGTGGGTGATGACGACGATGGTGATGCCCTGGGCGTGCAAGTCGTCGATGAGGGCGAGGATCGATCCGCCCGTGACGCTGTCGAGGTTGCCGGTCGGCTCGTCGGCCAGCACGATGGCGGGTTTGCCGACCAACGCGCGGGCGATCGCGACGCGCTGGCGCTGGCCGCCGGAGAGCTGGTTGGCGCGCGAGCGCGTCCGGTGCGCGAGCCCGACTTTGGCGAGAGCCAGCGTGGCGAGCTCACGCCGTTCGCTCGGTGGCACTCCCGTATACAGCAGGCCGTCCGCGACGTTGTCCAGGATCGTCTGCTGCTCGGAGAGGAAGAACTGCTGGAAGACGAACCCGATCTGCGTGGCGCGCAGAGCGGCCAATCTCCGATCCGTGAGCTGGGAGGCGTCGTGCCCTGCGACACGCACGGTTCCACTCGTGGGCTGGTCGAGGGTGCCCATGATCTGCAACAGCGTGGTCTTGCCGGAGCCAGAAGGGCCGACGATGGCGATCAACTCCCCAGCACCGATGCTCAGGTTCACGCCGCGAAGCGCGGTGACCGGGGGCTGGCTGGGATAGGTGCGGGTGACGTCGGTGAGTTCCAGGACTGCGTTCATGTGCCGGGCACCACCACGCGCTGGCCGGCCTCCAGCCCTGTCCCGGTGACCTGAACGACACCGCCGCCGCTATCAAACAGCCCGAGCTCGACGGTCACGAGATGCGTCGTGCCGTCCCCATCTTCTACCTCCACCGCGTAGCCGTCCGCGGTCGCCAACAGTGCGGTGACCGGGACGACCAGGGCATCCTCCACCGTCCGTGTCGTGATCCACACGGACACCGGCGCTTGGTCGAGGTCGGCGGCTGCGTGCGGGTCGTCCAACGCGATCGTGACGGGAATGGTCGCGGTGCCGTCCTCCGCCTTGGACGCGACCGTGCCCACGGACTGAACCGTCCCTGTCGTCGTGGTGAGGTCGGGAAGGGTAACGACCACCGGGTCGCCGACCGTCACGATGTCCCTGAGCCCGGTCTTCAGCTGGACGCTGACCTGCGGTGTGGTTGAGCTCGCCGCGAGGACGGGCTGCCCTGGCCCGGCCTGTGATCCTGTGCCAGTGACGACCTCGGTCACGCGCAGCGGGCCGGGCAGGAAGACGATCTGCCCGAGGGTGAGGATGCCGGTTTTGGTCACGCCGAGGGCTTCCTGCAACTGCTTCACAGCCTGTCGCGTGGCCCAGGTGACCGTGTCCGACTCCGGATCGAGGTCGAGTCCATTCGCGTAGCCGAGCTCGACCAAGGCGGCGTTCAGTTGCTTGACGTCGGCCCCTGTCGCTCCCCAGGTGAAGTCGCGCCAAGCCGGTGTGGACCCGTCGAGGAGGACGACAGGCTGATCGTTCACGCGATAGAGGACATCGCCCTGGCTCAGCACGTCACCGGCGCTCGGGGACGATGTGACGATTCCGGTCAGGTGACCCACGACCTCGATATCGCTCGCGTACCCGAGGGTGCCGCTGACCTGCTGCGTGGATGACACGTCGCGTAGCTCCACGGTCGCCAGCGACGTCGCGCGTGCCGGAGAGTCGGTCGCGTCGGTGCGGTCGAACCAGCCCCCGAGTACGAGCGCGGCCGCTAGCGAGGCGACGGCGACCGCCGCGATCATCGCCACGACGGTCGGCCAGCGACGTCGCCGCGGTGTCGTGGCGGGTGGGAGCTGGTCCGGCGGCGCGGCCGAAGTCTGGACGGGATCGAGTGTCATGGTGAGCCTTTCGTTCGGAGTCGATGGTCGAGTCAGCGGGCTGAGCAGGCGTCCGGGAGGGGCGGCGGCCAGTTGCGGAGTTGGCCGCCGCCTCCCGAGCCGCGAACGTCGCGGCGCTACCCGGCGCGGAGCTCCTTGCATGCCTCCTGGGCCGCCTGGAATTCCGGGTTTTCCTGGTTGATCTCGCTGTCGGGGCCGCCTGTGATCCGGAGGTTGCCGTTGCTGTCGGGGTCGGGGAACTCCTCGATCCCGTTCTCGCGCATGCATTGCGAGTACTTCAGGTTCGCCTCTCGGTTGCCTCCGTCCTCACCCGGCCCCGGACCGTCCGGCTTTAGTGACTCGCACGCTTCCTCTGCCGCCTGGTACTGCGGGTTGCTCCGGTCGAGGCTGCTGCCCCGCTCGACCTTGATCTCGAACCCGCCGTTGCTGTCCGGGTCGGGGAACTCCGCGATCCCGTTCTTACGCATGCACTCGGCATAGGCGAGCGCCTGGTCATACGGACCGGCGGCTGACCCGCGCGGGGCGGTGTCGGCGGGGTCGGGCGATCCGGCACCGTTCGACGTGCCGCCGGAGCAGGCGGACAGGAGCAACGTCACGGCGAGCACTGACATCGCCAGGAACGCGAGCGCACGCCGCGAACGGGTCGCGCCGCTCGTTTGCGTCGACGGGTGGGTTGCGTTGGTCATCAGATACCTCCGTTGTCGTTGATGAGCCGTCGGGCTTCTTTCTAGGTCGCGGCGCCTCCCACCGGCTTTACGCAGTCCGTTAGGTCGTTGTAAGGCGGTGCGGTGCGAGGCTCGTCGCCGCTCAAGCGCGGAGGCGCGAACGGATCGGGCGGTCGAGGGCCAGGCGCCCTGCGCTCCTGTGCGTTCGGTGCCGCTGGGCTCTGAGCAGGGCGAGATGCGGGCTTCATCGGGTACCTCCACCGCCGTCGATGAGCCATCGAGTTCTTTCCTGGGCGCCGTCGACGACGACGGCGGCGCCTTCCAGCGGCCTCACGCACTCCGTTAGGTCGCTGTAAGGACACGGCGGCGATGATGGAGAGGGGCGCTCGCGAGCACGTCGGGCGTCGCCTGCTGTGAGAGGAGAGCCAGATGACAGCGCTCAGTGCCTTGAAGGCACGGCTCGGACGTCTGCGCGGGGTGCGCGGAACGGTCCGGCTCCGGCTGACGGCCCTCTACGGTGGGCTGTTCCTCGGCTGCGGCGCCGCGGTGCTCGCGATCACGTTTGTGCTCGTCCACCAGGCGATCGCAGGCAGTTCCTTCCACTTCTATCAGGATGCCGATGGCTCGCTGAGCGGGACAGGGACCGGCGCGCCCGACGACGACCGGATCATACAGAACCGCGGCCAGAGCCCACTTACTCCGAGGCAGACCGAGGCGCTGGCCAACCAGCTCTCGGAGCTGGCTGCGGCCGACAGAGCCCACACACTGCAGCAGTTGCTCATCAACTCGGGCATCGCACTAGCGATCATGACCATCGTCGCGATCGGCCTGGGATGGATCGTCGCCGGCCGAGTGCTGCGTCCACTTCGCACCATCAGCGACACCACTAGACGCATCTCCGAGCAGAACCTCCACGAACGCCTTGCCCTCACCGGGCCACGCGACGAGCTCACAACGCTCGGCGACACAATCGACGACCTGCTAGCCCGGCTGGAAGCGGCGTTCGACGCGCAACGTCGCTTCGTCGCCAACGCCGCCCACGAACTGCGCACGCCGCTGACGATGATGCGCACCACCCTGGACGTCGCCACCGCCAAACCCGATCCCGTGCCCCCCGAGGTCACGACCCTCGCCAGAAGGATGACGATCGGACTGGACAAGGCCGATCGGCTCGTGGAGAGCTTCCTCGCCCTCGCCCGGGCACAGCATCAACCGCCCGGGCGTACCGACGATCGCCCGGCCATCGCGCTCGACGAACTTGCCGGACGCGCCCTCGCCGAGCGCCGACAGGACATCGCCCGAAGGCGTCTGAGCATCGTCCGCGACGGTCGCGGCGCGCTTGTCAGCGTGGACCCCGCACTTGCCGGGCACCTGGTGGACAACCTCATCGACAACGCGATACGACACAACGAGTCCGGCGGTGAGGTCCGCGTCGTCACCAGCCGCGACGGCGACTCGGGCACGCTCGTCGTCGAGAACGGCGGCCCGCTCCTCAGCCAACGAGACGTTGACGAACTGGCTCAGCCCTTCCGGCGCCTCTCGCCCGACCGCACCAGCTCCGAAGGAGTAGGTCTGGGCCTCTCCATCGTCGCGGCCATCGTCGAAGCCTGCGACGGGTCCCTCGAACTGGACGCCCGGCCCGAAGGCGGGCTCCGTGTCACGGTCGCCCTCCCCGCGCCGTCACCGAACGCGACAGCCGCGGACCTGGCGATTCCCATCGGGAGTGCGACATGAGGCTGCTCGTCGTCGAGGACGTGCCCAGCCTCGCCGACGACATTGCCGAGGGACTGCGCGACCAGGGCTTCGCCGTCGATGTTGCCTACGACGGCCGAGACGCGGCCGAGAAGATCGACGTCAACGAGTACCAGGTCGTCGTGCTCGACCGCGACCTGCCCGGCATCCACGGCGACACGCTGTGCCGCATGATCGTCGACCGCGACCAGCCCACGATGGTGCTCATGCTCACCGCATCCGACACACCTGACGAACGGGTGCGGGGCTTGGGGCTCGGCGCCGACGACTACCTCACCAAGCCGTTTCACTTCACCGAGCTCGTCCTGCGCGTCAGAGCACTGGCACGTCGTCAACCCGCCGCCCGGTCCCGCGTGTACCGAGTCGGCGACCTCGCTCTCGACCCCCTCCAGCATGCCGTCACCCGGGGGGGACGGGCGCTCGATCTGTCCGTGAAGGAGTTCGGGATGCTCGAAGCCCTCCTGCGCGCCGCTCCCACCGTTGTTAGCGCAGAAGACCTGCTGGAACAGGTCTGGGACGAGAACGCCGACCCGTTCACCAACGCCGTCTTCGTCACGATGAGCAGGCTGCGCCGCAAGCTCGGCCAGCCCGCCCTCATCGACACGCAGCCCGGCGTCGGCTACCGCGTCGTCGACCCCACACCTGAGGATTCGACAGACAGAGGCGGCAACTCGCCGATGTTGTAGGGACTGGGTCTGTGGGTCACTCGCCGTCGGGCTGCTTGTCGTCGTCGTCCCGCTTCCGTGGGAGGCGTTCGGAGGCGTCGGCAGCGAGCGACTTGACCTGGGTGTACGCCTCGTGGCCGATGCGAGTGGTCGCAGTCGCCGTCGCCTCGGCGGTGCGCACGACCGCATCCTTCGCCTCGCCGGCCGCTTCGCGCCAGCGTTTCGCCTCGAGCGCCTCTCGCTCCTGCTGGATGCCGAGCCGACGGTTGAACTCGGCGACGTGGACGCCGACCTCGTTCCCGGAGCGCACGACGTCACCCGCCCTCCGCGGGTGCAGCAGCACCTGCGAGTTCGCGACGTCGGCCGCGGCGTCCATCCTCTCCAGCAGGTGACGTGTGGTCGACGCGATGAGCTCGCGGCGCCTTCGTCGTCCGGTCTGCAGAGCCACCCGGTGCCGGTCCAGGTCGTCGGGTGAGGAGTCGAGGACGCGGTCGAGCTCGAGCACGACGAGGCCGTCTTGGAGCTGGAAGCAGCGGGCCAGGACGCCCAGCCACTCCTCGACCGCTCGCTCAGCCTCCTCGGAGGCCTTGGCGAGCTCGCCCGCCTTGCGCTTCTTCTCGAGCGACTCCGCGAGCGCGTCGAGTCGGCGAAGGGCGTACGACTGCGTCGCGGCGATCGTCTGGGCCGCGCCGTGCAGGCTCGACCAGGTCACCTCCGAGACGCGGCCGACGTGCTCGCGCTTGAGCATCGCATCGTCGACGACCAAACCGACGCCGATCATCTGGGCGACCGCGGCGTCCTTCTGGGCGCGCAAGACGTCGTCGACCTTCGCGTCGATCACGGCGAGGTACTGCGTGATCTCTTCCATGGTCTGCTGCATGGCCAGCTGCGCCATGACGCCCGCGGCGCCGGCGAGCACCGCGGGGCTGGTGAGCGTCGAGCCGAGCGAGCCCGGCTTGCTGAACTCGAGGATCTTCGTGACCTTGCCCTTGCCTGTCGTGGCGATGGCGCGGCTGACGCCGTCTGACGAGCCCTTCATCGCCTTGCCGACCTTGAGGGCCTTCGCCGACTCGTCGGTGAGCTTCACCCAGCGGCCGGAGCTCGCGGCGAGGTGCGATCCGGCCTGCGCGGCGCCCGACCCGGCCTTCAGGACGACGTCGCCCGACGAGCGGAGGGTGATCGCCTTCGACGCGATGCCGGCGGTCGAGAGCAGGAGCTCGACGGCTGCGGGATCGCCGAAGACCGCGATGCCGTCTCCGTCGCTGACGATCTCGATCTCGCTGCTCATCCTCACCGTTCCTGGGCCGACGGGCCGCGAACCGGCACGTACGGTGCCACGCTAGGGCAGGCGCGGGGTGTCATCCGAGCGGGCGCTGCATCAGGACGACGAGGAAGCCGGGCAGGCCACTGAGCCGGACGGGCTCGAAGCCCCAGGACCGGTAGAGGTCGTCGAGGTGCGGGTTGGACTCGCGGTGGTCGAGGCGCAGCCAGTCGACGCCCCGGCCGCGGGCCAGGCTGTCCGCCCATTCGACGAGCGCCCGCCCGTGCCCGGCGCCGCGTGCGCGGCGGTCCACCATCAGCCCGTGCACGTACAGCGCGGGGGCGTCGTCGTCGCCCCAGTACTCGGGGTCGGCCCACACCAGGCGGGCGGTCGCGACGACGCCGTCGTCGTCGCGTACCACCCACCATTGGCCGTCGGCGGCCTGGGTGGCGATCCGCTCGCGTGGCAGCGACCCGACCGGCCACTGGTCGATCCCGTGCGCGGCCATCCACTCCTCGAGCCGCCGCCGCAGCGCGAAGATCTCGTCGACGTCCGCCGCGCGGGCCAGGGCAGGTTCCACGGCCACCGACGATAAGCCCCGGTCAGTCGCCCTTCACGTTGACGAGCTGGTGGAGCGTGTGGCGGATCTCGACGAGGTCCGCGGCGTCCGCCATGACCTGGTCGATGTCCTTGTACGCGCCAGGGATCTCGTCGACGAACGCGTCGGTGTCCCGGTACTCGATGCCCGCCATCGCCTCGCGAAGCTGCTCGTGCGTGAACAGCCGGCGAGCGGCGGCCCGCGAGTGGTTGCGCCCGGCGCCGTGCGGCGACGAGTGCAACGACACCGGGTTGCCGCGGCCGACGACGACGTACGACGCCGTCCCCATCGACCCCGGGATCAGCCCTGGCTGGCCCGCCCGCGCCGAGATCGCGCCCTTGCGCGACGACGCCCAGGAGATGAGCGTCCGGGTCAGGTGCTTGGACATGGCCGAGGATCCTGGCATCGACCGGTCCCCGCTGTCTCGCTCATTGGACCCGGCGCACGGGGCGCCGTCCTCAGCCCGGGTCCGTGCAGTCGTCGCGACGTTCCTGATGACCGCTGCACCGGACCCCGCTACGGTGGCAAGGGTGACGGACAACACCCCCATCGCGACGCGAGAGCACACTGTCGACGGCTTCGTGCGGGAGTTCCTGCGGGAGCTGAACTTCGGGCAAGGCGTTGACCTGTCCCGAGCATCGGTGAACGACCAGTACCTCGCGATGGCGAGGACGGTCCGCCACTACCTGATGACCCGCTGGCTGCAGACGCTGCGCCACCAGAAGGACGTGCAGGCCAAGTCGGTCGCGTACCTGTCCGCGGAGTTCCTGCTGGGCCGCCAGCTCGACAACGCGTTGCTGGCCGCGGACCTCGAGCACATCGTGCGCGACGGGCTGTCTAGCCTCGGCATCGACCTGGACACGCTGCGCGCGGCGGAGGTCGAGCCCGGGCTCGGCAACGGCGGCCTGGGCCGGTTGGCCGCGTGCTTCATCGACTCGCTCGCGACGATGAACGTCCCGTGCATCGGGTACGGCATCCGGTACGAGTACGGCATCTTCGAGCAGACGTTCGTCGACGGCTGGCAGGTGGAGAAGCCGGACGACTGGCTGCGCCTGGGCTCGCCGTGGGAGTTCCCGCACCCCGAGGGCGCGGTCACCGTGGACTTCGGCGGCACGGTGGAGCAGTACGCCGACGACGAGGGCAAGGTCCGGCGCCGGTGGAAGCCGGGCTGGTCCGTGGTGGGTGTGCCGTACAACTACATGGTCCCGGGGTACGAGAACGGCCGCGTCAACACGCTGCGCCTGTGGAGCGCGCGCGCGACGAGGGCCTTCGACCTGCAGATCTTCAACGCCGGCGACTACGCCGAGGCGGTGCGGGCCCAGACGTTCGCAGAGAACATCTCCAAGGTGCTGTATCCCGAGGACTCCACGCCGCAGGGCAAGGAGCTGCGGCTCCAGCAGCAGTACTTCTTCGTCGCGTGCTCGCTCAAGAACTTCATCGACGACGTGCTGCCCGAGGGCTACGACCTGCACAACCTGCCTAACAGGATCGTCTTCCAGCTCAACGACACGCACCCGGTCATCGCGATCCCGGAGCTCATGCGCCTGCTCGTCGACGAGCGGGGCTGGGACTGGGAGGAGGCGTGGGCCGTCACCCAGAAGTGCTTCGCGTACACGTGCCACACGCTGCTTCCCGAGGCCCTTGAGGTGTGGCCCGTCGAGCTGCTCGGCCGGCTGCTGCCGCGGCACCTGGAGATCATCTACCGCATCAACGAGGAGTTCCTGGAGCGGCTGCGCGAGCGGTACCCCGACGACGAGCTCCGCGTGCGCCGCATGTCGATCATCGCGGAGTACCCGGTGCGCTCGGTCCGGATGGCGTACCTGGCCACCGTCGCGGGCACCAAGGTCAACGGTGTGGCCGAGCTGCACAGCCAGCTGTTGCGCGACAAGGTGCTCGACGACTTCTCCGACTTCTACCCGGAGAAGTTCACCAACGTCACCAACGGCGTGACGCCCCGCCGGTTCGTCCGGCTCTCCAACCCCGGGCTGTCGGGGCTCATCACGGAGGCGATCGGCGAGGGCTGGATCACCGACCTGGAGCGGCTGCGCGAGCTGGAGCCGTTCGCGGACGACGCCGAGTTCCGCCGCAAGTTCCAGGAGGTCAAGGCGGGCAACAAGCGCCGGATCACCCAGGTCCTCGCGGAGCGCGACGGCATCCACCTCAACCCCGACACGATGTTCGACTGCATGGTCAAGCGCCTGCACGAGTACAAGCGCCAGACGCTCAAGCTCCTGCACATCGTCTCCACCTACCAGCGGATCATCACGGGCGAGCTGGACGCGTCCGACGTCACGCCGCGCACGTTCGCGTTCGGCGCCAAGGCCGCGCCCGGCTACGTCATGGCCAAGCAGATCATCGGCCTGATCAACGCGGTGGGCCGCACCGTGAACGACGACCCCCGGGTGCAGGGCCGGCTCACGGTCGCTTTCCCGGCCAACTACAACGTGACGCTCGCGGAGACGCTGATCCCGGCGGCCGACCTCTCCGAGCAGATCTCGCTCGCCGGCAAGGAGGCGTCCGGCACGGGCAACATGAAGTTCACGCTCAACGGCGCCTTGACCATCGGCACCGACGACGGCGCGAACGTCGAGATCCGGCGCCTCGTCGGCGACGAGAACTTCTTCCTCTTCGGGCTCACCGAGCCCGAGGTCGCGGAGCTCGTCGACCTGGGCTACCACCCGTCGTCGTACTACGAGACGAACAAGACGCTGCGGCACGCGATCGACCTGATCGCGTCCGGCGCGTTCTCCGACGGGGACCGCACGGTGTTCGAGCCCGTCGTCTCCAACCTGCTGCACGAGGACCGGTTCCTGGCGCTTGCGGACTTCCAGGCCTACGTGGACGCGCAGGAGCGGGTCGACGAGGCCTACCGCGACCCGGACGGGTGGACCCGCAAGGCGGTGCTGAACGTGGCGCGCGCCGGCTTCTTCTCCTCCGACCGCTCGATGGCCGACTACATCGACCGCATCTGGCACACACCGCCCGTGCTCCCCGAGTAGGCAATCCCGCCTACCCTGGTCACGTGGCCAAGAAGACGCAGACCCTCAAGCCGACGACCGCGGCTGCCAAGCTCGGCGTGTACCTGCCGGCGACTCCCACGGAGTTCCAGGAGGGCGGGATCACGCGCGACGAGCTCGACGAGCTCCTGGCGAACCCGCCGCAGTGGCTCACGGACCTTCGTCGCAACGGCCCGCACCCGCGGTCGGTCATCGCGGCGCGTCTGCGAGTCTCGACGAGCGGGCTGGCCCGCGCCGGCATCACCGACGCGCTGACCACCGAGCAGCTCAACGAGCTCATCGCGTCCCCGCCGCCGTGGCTGCTGGCCGAGCGGCGGACCTTCGAGGAGGTGCGCCGCGAGGAGCGCCGGATCGCGGAGCGCGACGCCGAACGCCGTGCCGCCCCCGAGCAGCACTGACCGCCCGAAGTGCACGCTCACCGCGCAGTGAGCGTGCACTCCAGCCGTGAGCGTGCACTCCAGCCGTGAGCGTGCACTCCAGCCGTGAGCGTGCACTCCGGCCGTGAGCGTGCACTCCAGCCGTGAGCGTGCACTCCAGCAAACGTGCATGCCGCGGCTCCTTCGTCGGGGGTTCTATCCGACGGAAGGTAGGGCGCGGGACGCGCCCGGCGACGGGCGCTGATCGCTTAAGCCACCCGCCCGCCGCCGGGTCGAACGAAAGTTGCGGCGGGCCGCGCGTCAACGCCCGCGGCGCTGTCCCTTGCCCGGCGTGCGGCGCGCGCCCGCAGCGCCACCACCTGCGCTCTTGCCCTTCGACGAGCGCGTCTTCGCCGACTTCGGGGCACCCGCGCCGCCCTTCTTCCCGCTCGTCGCGCCACCCTTCGCCGACGACTTAGCCGACGACTTCGCTCCCCCCGACGAGCGGGCCGACTCCGGGGGCGCGCCCCGGCCACGCGACGACGCCGCCGTGCGGCCACGCACGATGCCGATCAGCTCCTCGGTGAGCTCGTCGTAGCCGTCCGTCAGCCACGCGAGCCCCACCCCCGAGCCCGGCGCGTCCACGACCGGCCGGGTCGTCGTGCCGCGGCGCTGGTGCAGGCGCGCGATCGAGTGCGGCGCGACGAGCAGCGCGTGCCCCGCCGCCACCAGGTCCATCGCATCCTCGCCGGTCGCCACCGGGCCCGCGAACCGCTCGCCCGGCGCGTCGGCCCAGCCCAGCACGTCGTCGGCCGGGACCGCGAGGACCTCGTCCGCGAGGTCGGCGGCATGCACCTCGTCGGCCGCGGTGAACAAGTGGTCCTTGGGCACCACGACCGACGTGGCCTCCGTGTAGAGCGGGATGACGTCGAGGCCGTCACGGTCGATCGGCAGCCGGACGAGCGCGGCGCGCACGTCGCCGGCCCGCAGCGCGCCCAGCGCGTCCGCGGCCGCCAACGGCGCCAGGACGAGCGGCACGTCGGCGTTGCGCTGCTCCCACACCCGCACCCACCGGTCGGGGTTCACGCCAGGCACCATCCCGAGCCGGAACTCCGGGCCTGTCACGGCCCCGTCGCGGCTTGCGCCGCGGCCGGCCTCGTCGCGAGTCGTCTCGTCGCTCATGCCACCCGCTCCGCCACCAGGTCCCGGATGGGCCGGCCCTCGGCGAGGGCGCGCGCCTCGAACTTCGTCACCGGCCGTGGCGCCATCGCCTCGACCATCCCCAGCTCGAGCCCAGGGTCCGCGGTGAGCACGTCCAGCATCTGCTCGGCGTAGGGCGTCCAGTCCGTCGCGACATGCAGTACGCCCCCGATCGCGAGCCGCGAGCGCAGCAGCGCGACGTGCTCGGGCTGGATGAGCCGGCGCTTGTGGTGGCGCTTCTTGGGCCACGGGTCCGGGAAGAACGCGTGCACCGCGGCGAGCGACGCCGGGGCGATCAGCCGCCGCACCAGGTCGAGCGCGTCGCCGTACCCCACGCGCACGTTCGTCAGCCCGCGCGCCTCGACCAGCTGCAGCAGGTGCGCGATCCCCGGCAGGTGCGCCTCGACGGCGAGGTAGTCACGCTCGGGGTCCCGCGCGGCCATCTCGGCAGTGGCGTCCCCCATCCCCGGCCCGATCTCCAACACCAGCGGAGCCAGCCGCCCGAAGAGCGCCTGCGCATCCAGCCACCCGCCCTCACTGCCCGCCGACTTCGTCGGATATCCCCCAGCTCGTCGGAGATCTCCGACGAAGTCGGCGGTCTTCGACGAAGTCGGCGGGTGGGGGGTGGGAGGGGCGGGGGTGGGGAGTGGGGGGAGGCCGTAGCGGGGGTAGAGGCGCGCTAGCGCGTCCTCCCGGGCGCGGCCCAGCGGGGCGCGGCGCGGGTGGTACGTGCGCAGCGGCTCGTGCGGGCGGGACGCGACGTGCCGGAACGCGTCGGACGGCAGGCTCATGATTCCCCAGGGTAGGCCGGGCGGGTCCCGGGTCTCGTCGCTAGTGTCGGGCCATGGCAGACGAGCAGCACGCCGCGGCCGGCGCCCAGGCCGCACCCCCGCAGCCCAACCCCGCCGCCGTCCTCCCTCGGGACCTTGCCAAACTCGCCGGGCTGGGCGCCCTGATCGGGGTGCCGACCGGCCTGGTGGCGTTCGGCTTCATCACGCTCGTGCACTGGCTCGAGGACTGGCTCTGGACGGACCTGCCCGACGCGTTGGGCGCGGACGCGCCGCCCTGGTACCTGGTGCTCGGGCTCCCGGTGCTCGGCGCCGTGCTCGTCTACTTCGCGCGCATGCTCCCCGGCAACGGCGGCCACTCGCCCATCGAGGGCGCCAGCACCAGCGAGGTCGCCAAACCCGCGCACCTCCCCGGGATCATCCTGGCCGCGCTCGCGACGCTGCCGTTCGGCCTGGTGCTCGGACCCGAGGCCCCGCTGATCGCGCTCGGCTCGGGCCTGGCCGTGTGGCTGACGGGCTGGGCCAAGCTCCCGCCGAAGGCGGGCCTCGTCGTCGGCATGTCCGGCTCCGGCGCCGCGATGTCCACGCTGTTCGGCGGACCGCTGGTCTCGGGCCTCATGCTGCTCGAGGGCGGTGTGGGCGCCGGCGCCCTCGTCATCCCGCTCATCATCCCCGCATTGGCGTCGTCGGCTGTGGCGTACTTCCTGATCACCGGCCTGGGCGACTGGTCGGGGCTCCCGATGGCAGGTATGTCGCTGCCCGGCCTGCCCGCGTACGACGAGGTGCTCGTGCGGGACATCGGGGTCGCGGTCCTGGTGGGGCTGCTCGCGGCGCTCGTCGCGCACGTGGTGCGCACGCTCGCGACGAAGGTCGCGGCCGCGGAGCCGCGCATCGGGCGGCTCCCGCTCCTGCTGCTCGGCGGCGCGGGCGTCGGCGCGCTCGCGCTCGTCGCGGACCTGATGGGCGGCGACTCGCAGGTCGTCCTGTTCTCGGGCCAGACCGGTGTCGCGCCACTGGTCGCGGAGTCGTCGGCCGGCGTGGTGCTCGTCCTGCTCGTCGCCAAGGCCCTGGGGTACGTGCTCAGCCTGGGCGCAGGGTTCCGCGGCGGTCCGATCTTCCCCGCGATCTTCCTGGGCGTCGCGCTCGCGGCGTTCGGCGTGATCGCGTTCGACATGTCGCCGACCGTCGCGATCGCGATGGGCGCCGCGGCGGGCATGACCGCGATGACGCGCATGGTGGTCTCGCCCGTGCTGTTCGCCGCGCTGCTCACCGGCCGGGCCGGGCTCAGCGCGATCTCGGTCGCGGTGATCGCGACCGTCGTCGCGTGGCTCGGATCCGCGGTGATCGACCACCGGCTGCTGCTGCGCCACCGCCGCAACGACGCCGACGACGCCGCGGTCCACACCGCGGCGGCTGGCACGGCGCTGCCCGCGGTCCGGCCGGGGACCACGGACGGGAGGACCACGGCGCACAGCGGGGAGTCCGCATGAGCGGCGAGCAGGCCGGCCTGCTGCCTGGGCCGCCCCGAGCCGACGACGAGGGGGGCGGCGAGAGCGTCGTCACGGTCGTCGTCGCATTCGGCGCGAACCTGCTGATCGCGATCGCCAAGACGATCGCGGCCGTCCTGACTGGAGCGGCCTCGATGCTCGCGGAGGCCGCGCACTCGTGGGCCGACACCGGCAACGAGGTGTTCCTGCTGATCGCGCAGCGCAAAGCCGCCAAGCCGGCGGACCGCACGCACCCGCTCGGGTACGGGCGCGAGGTCTACGTGTGGTCGATGTTCGCCGCGCTCGGGCTGTTCGCGGTGGGCGCCGGAGTCTCCATCACGCACGGCATCCAGGAGCTCATCCACCCCGAGCCCGCGAGCGACTTCGTGATCGCCTACGTGGTGCTCGGCGTCTCCGCGCTGCTCGAGGGGACCTCGTTCCTGCAGGCGAACCGGCAGGCCCGCGCCGAGGCGCGCGGGCGCAAGATGGACCTGGTCCCGCACATCCTGCAGACGTCCGACTCCACCGTCCGGGCCGTGTTCTTCGAGGACGCGTCCGCGCTGGTCGGCATCGTCATCGCGGGCGCCGGCATCGCGCTGCACCAGATCACGGGCTCGACCGTGCCGGACGCGATCGGCTCGATCCTCGTCGGCGTGCTGCTCGGGGTGGTCGCGATCCTGCTGGTCCAGCGCAACCGCCAGCTCCTGGTCGGGGAGGTCGTCGACCAGCAGGTGTGGGACGGCATGCTGCGCCTCCTGCTCGCGCAGCCCGAGGTCGCGCGCGTCACGCAGCTGCGGCTCGAGCTCGTGGGCGCCCGCAAGGTCTACCTCACGGGCGCGGTGGACCTGCAGGGCGAGCCGGGCGAGTCGGATGCCGCACGCCGGCTCGCCGACCTGCAGCGGCGCATCGTCGCGACCCCCGGCGTGGTCGCCGCGCTGGTCTCGCTGTCGCTGCCGGAGGACGCCTCGCTCACGCCCCGGTCCCCGTAGCGGGCTCGTCGTCGACGGTCCGCCACTGACCCACGGGCGCCGGGCCACGCACGAGCGCGCCCAGCGCGCTGTCGTCGTCCGCGCACACCCGCACCACGACGGACGCCCCGACGACGACCACTGCGATCGCCCACAGCCACGAGATGTAGACGAACACCATGCCCAGCAGACCGAAGTCCTCGATGCCGCGCGTGAGCGCGAGCGGCAGGTAGACCGCGCCCGCGATCGTCAGGAGCGCCAGCAGCACCGCGGTGACACCACCCGCGACGACGAGCGGCCGGCCCCGCACCGCCCGCTGCAGCAGCACCCACGGCACGAACGACCACAGCGCGGTCCACGCCACCAGCTGCACGACGAACGGCACCCACCCCAGCCACGCCTCACCCGCCGTGACGCGCCGCGTGACCGCGACGAACCCGCTGGCCAGCACCACCGCGAGCAGCGTCGCGAACCACCTCCACCACGACCGCAGGTCCGCCTTGTGCACGCCCCAGACGCGCAGGTAGATGCGTTCCAGCGCGCGTGAGAACGACGTGGCCGAGACGATCGCGACGACGATCCCGAACAGCCCGACGCTGCTGCTGATCGTGGCGGTGGGCGGGATGCTCTTGCTCAGCGCGTCACGCGCCGCGGGCGGCAGCGCGAGCGCGTCGATGATCGTCGACCCGACGCCCGGACGATGCGGGCGCAGCGTGGCCGCGACCAGCATGATCGGCACGATCGACGTGAACGCCTGAGCCGCGAGCGTCATGGACCGGTCGAGGATCTCGATCTGCACGATCGCGCGGATCGCGTTGTCGAGCAGGCGGCCGGGGGTGGTCCGGCGCAGCGCCGACCAGCGCACCAGGCCACGGCGACGCCACCGCTGGACCGCTGTGCCCTCGGCCCTCGCGCCCTCGGCCGGCTCGCCCATCTCTCAGCCCAGGCGGGTGCTCAGGAAGTCTGCGATCTCGTCGAGGTAGCGCTCGCGGGCCGGGCTGGGGGACAGCGCCAGGTCGTGTGCGCCGCCGGGCACCGTGACGAGCGTGACGTCCGCGCCGAGCCGCGGCGCCCGGGCCGCCATCTGCTCGACGTCCAACACCGCGTCGGTGGTGAGCAGCAGGTCGGGCGGCGCGTCGCCGGACCCCGTGCGGTCGGAGGTGAGCACCAGGATCGGCACGTCGATCCCCAGGCCACGGGCCACGCGCGCGTGCCCCCGGCGCACGGCCGCGACGAACGACGACCGTACGGGGAACCCTCCGTACGGCTTCCACGCGAGGTCGTAGGTCCACTCGCCGCCCGTGTCGCTGTGGAGCGCGCGCCCGTAGCCCTCGGCCATGTGGTTGACGACGAGGTCGGGCTTGGCCTTGGCCAGCGGGCCCATGAGCCAGGTGAGGACCGTGCGCTCGAACCACGGGCCGCGCAGGTCCAGCCACGGGGAGTTCAGGATCAGCGCGTCGACCTTGCCGGGCCGGCTGGCGGTGTACAGCGCCGTGACCAGGCCACCCGTGGAGTGCCCGAGGAGCACCACCTCGTCGTGGTCCTCGCGCAGCAGCGCGATCGCGGCGTCGAGCTCCTCGGCGTACGTCGCGAGCTCGCGCGTGTGGTTCTCGGGGCGGCCGGGGCGGATCGAGCGGCCGTAGTCGCGCAAGTCGAGGCCGACCAGGTCGTACCCGGCCGCGTCGAGCGCGTCGGCCACGTGCGGGTGGAAGAAGTAGTCGACGAACCCGTGCACGTACAGGATGGCCAGTTGGTGCTTGGCGGGCCGCTGCACCAGTGTCGCCACCGGGTCGGGGCTGAGCCCGTCCGGCTGGAGCGCGATCGTCCGCGCGGTCCACTGCCCCCCCAGCACATCCGGCGCCACGAGCGCCCCCACCTGAGCCGCCCCCTGAGCCGCCCCCTGCTTCACCACAGCCTCCGCCATAAGCGAGATGCTCCCACCAAACCCCCCCGCGAGCGTGCACTCCAGCCGCGAGCGTGCACTCCAGCCGGTCGGGTGGCAGGGGGAGTTGAGCGGAATAGACTCAACTTCGTCTTCCGTTGGGACGGGTAGCCCACGAGAGCCAGGAGGTACGGGTGGACGCGAAGTTCACGACGAGGTCGCAGGAAGCGCTGGGGGACGCGATCCAGCAGGCGTCCGCGGCCGGCAACCCGCAGCTCGAGCCGGCGCACGTGCTCAGCGCGCTCCTGCAGCAGGAGGGCGGCGTCGCGATCGGGCTGCTCGACGCGGTCGGCGCCGACCGGCGCGCGCTCGGCCAGGCGGTGCGCGGCATCCTGGTCAACCTGCCCTCGTCGTCGGGCTCGACCGTCGCGCAGCCCAGCGCGAGCCGCCAGACGGCCGCCGCGCTCGAGGCCGCGAACGCCGAGGCCAGGAGCCTGGGCGACGACTACGTGTCCACCGAGCACCTGCTCATCGGGCTGGCCGCGGGCCAGTCCGGGGTGGCCGACGCCTTGCGCGCCGCGGGCGCCGGCCGCGACTCGCTCGTCGCCGCGCTGCCCACCGTCCGCGGCTCCGGCCGCGTCACCAGCCCCAACCCCGAGGGCACGTACAAAGCGCTCGAGCAGTACGGCCTGGACCTCACGCAGCGCGCGCGCGACGGCAAGCTCGACCCCGTGATCGGCCGCGACGCCGAGATCCGCCGCGTCATCCAGGTGCTGTCCCGCCGCACCAAGAACAACCCCGTCCTGATCGGCGAGCCCGGCGTCGGCAAGACCGCCGTGGTCGAGGGGCTCGCGCAGCGCATCGTCGCAGGCGACGTGCCGGAGTCGCTGCGCGGCAAGCGCCTCGTCGCGCTCGACCTCGCGGCGATGGTCGCGGGCGCCAAGTACCGCGGCGAGTTCGAGGAGC
>JAEWOA010000021.1 GCA_023461115.1 Actinomycetes bacterium | reverse complement strand
ACCTGAACCCTGCCCGCCGGACGCCTGCTGGCCGGGGCTCGAGGGCTCCGCATGCGGGGGCGACGTGGGCGCCGAGGACGAGCCAGCGCGCGGCGGCCAGCCGCCGGTCGAGCGAGTGGGCGCTCCGGGACCGTCGGGTGCGCGCGTCCCGCCGGCCGCGGCAGGAGCCGCTCCTGCGGAACCGGCCGAGGCTGCGGAAGGCGCCACGGCTGCGGCCGAGGCTGCGGAAGCCGGCGAGCCAGGCACCGAGGGGTTCGACGAACGGTCCGTCGGCGCCGGACTCGTCGGGGTCGGGCTGGCCGGCGCGGACTCCGGCGAAGCGGCCGCGCGGCCGAGCCACGCCGGCCGCTGACGGTGCAGCCCGTCCTCCGCGGTGGCCTCCGCCGGCACGGCAGCCGCCGCCGGCACGGCGGGCCATTGCATGGCGGGCGACTGCGGTCCGGCGGGCGACGGCGGCGCAGCGGGCGACTGCGCAGCGGGCGACGCGCTCGACGTCCCCTCGGACGAGGAGGGCGCTTGCGCAGTAGGTCCGGCCAGCTCAGGCGACGAGGCGGGCGAAGCGGATGGCTCGGGGGTCGCACCGGCGGACGTATCGGCGGAGTCGCCGGCGGACGTGTCGGCGGAGTCGCCGGCGGACATATCGGCGGGCGCAGTGGACGGCGCATCGAGCGGATCGGCGGCGCGGCGAGACCGCTCGGCGGGCCTCGGGTCCGTCTGCCGGGGCGCGGTCGGCACCGCACCGGTCCGTCCGGCGAGCTCCGCCTCGCGCCGCTGGCGACGCGTCAACGGGGTGCCGTCGGCGGTCACGGTGGGCGTGGGCGCGGTGTGGACCGCGCTCCACTCGTCGACGCGGCCGCGCCGCCAGTCGCGCCAACCCAGGTAGCCCGCGCCGAGCGCGAGGACCGTCCCGAGCACGACGAGCGGCCACAGCCACGGGGTCGTCACGACGCGGGGCCACGCGATCGACAACGTCGGCTCGAACGGTCCCGTGCTCACGGCGATCAGGCTCCACCGGCCGTCCTGCTGGGGCCAGGAGAGCTCGGCGCTGCCCTTGCCCACGGACTGCAGCACCCACATGTCCGAGCCCGCGGGGTCCGCCACCTCGAGAGGCGGGGTCGCGCCCGCCGCCGCGGAGGCGGTCGCCGACGGCGCCGGTGCCGTCGCGGGCGCCGTGGCCGCAGGGGTCGCGGTGTCTGTCGCGGTGTCTGTCGCGGTGTCCGTCGTGGTGTCTGTCGCGGTGTCCGTCGGCGTGCCGGCGGCAGGCGTCGGCTCCGCGGTGGCGGGGCCGACGGGCTCGCCTTCGACGACGCGCAGCTCGTCCCAGCTCGACATCCCGGTGACACGCGTGTACTCGGACCCGCCGACCCACCCGTCGACGTCGGTATCCCGGCCGACGGCGAGCACGACCTCTCCGCCGCCTGGGACGGTCGCGCGGACGGTCGCCGGGGTGCCGCCCAGCTCGAGCACGCCGGGGTCGGTGACGAGCGTGTGGCCCGCGTCGCCGACGCTGGCGACGAGGACGTCGTCGGCTCGCCACAGCGTCGCCGACGCGATGCCCAAGGCGATGACGACCAAGCCGACGACGCCGACGGCGGCCGTGATCAGACGCTTGCGCACACAGGTTCCTCTCGGGCGGGGAAGCCCAGGATAGGCAGACTGCCAGGGCACAGCGGCGCCATTACGGACAAACCAGGCAGTTCAGGGCCGGAATCCGGGGTTCGGGGCGGCGCAGCTCCGGGCGAGCCGACCGCTGCGCACCGCGTATCCTGGCGCGGGTCCCGGAACGTCGTCGTGTGCCTCGTCTGAGCCGCCGCCGGGTCCCTCAGGAGGAATCGTGCCCGAAGCCCGGCCCCTGTTCCCGGTCGTCAACTTCCGCGGATACGAGCGCGAGGCTGTCGACTCTCGAATCGCCGCCCTGGAGCAGTCGCTCGCCGACGCGCGCGCCCAGGTGGAGTCGCTCGACCAGAAGACCATGCAGGTCGCGGGCGAGCTGTCCGAGGCGCACCGCCAGCTCCGCGAGGCCGAACGCCCCACCTACTCGGGCCTTGGCTCACGCATCGAGCAGCTGCTGCGCTCGGCGGAGGAGCAGTCGTCCGACGTCGTGACGCAGGCCAACGCGCAGGCCGCGGACTCGCTCGCACGCGCCAAGCTCGCCTCCGGGCAGCTGCGGGCCCGCGCGGAGAACGAGGTCGCCGAGCTGCTCGCCACCGCGCGCCGGGAGGCCGAGGAGGTCCGGTCGACCGCGGGCGCCGAGGCGGAGAGCACGCTGCTGGCCGCGCAGCGCCGGGCCGAGGAGCTCGTCGGGAGCGCCGAGCGCGAGGCCGCCCGCATCTCGTCGGCCATCACGACCGAGGAGAGCGAGCGGCGCAGCAGCCTGGAGCGCGAGCTCGGCACGCTGCGCGCCCGCGTGGAACACGAGGCGACGCAGCTGCGCATCGCGACCGAGCGCACCGCGAGTGAGCTGCGCAGCCGGTCCGAGGCCGAGACGACCGCGCAGCGCGAGGCCGCCGACCGCTACGCGCAGGACCTGCGCCAGTCCGCGGACGCGGACACCACCGCGCTGCGGCAGGAGGTCGAGGCCTACGCCGCGACGCTGCGCGCCGACGTCGAGCGCGAGGTCGCCGAGCAGCGGGCGCAGGCCGCCGCCGATGCCGCTGCGCAGCGCCAGCAGGCCGCCGAGGAGGCGACGACCCTGCGCGCGGCCGCACAGCAGTTCGCCGACGAGACGCGCGCGACCGCCGAGCGCGAGACGACCGCGCTGCAGCAGCGCGTCGCGTCCGAGGTCGCGGCGCTGCGGACCGAGGCCAAGCAGTACTCGTCGTTCGTGCGGGCGCAGGCCGACCGCGAGGTCGGAGAGCAGCGGGCGGAGGCGTCCGACGAGATCGTCGCGCAGCGCGCGACGGCCGATCAGGCGATCACCGCGCTGCGGACCGAGGCCGAGCAGTACGCGTCCCACACGCGTGCCACCGCCGAGCGCGAGACCACCGAGCTGCGCGAGCGCACCGAGCACGACGCCGCGCACCTGCGTGAGGCCACCGAGCGCGAGACGTCGCAGTTGCGGGACGACACCGAGCGCGAGACCACCGAGCTGCGCGACCGCACGGAGCGCGAGACGCGCGAGACCCGCGAGCAGACGCGCCTCGACGCCGAGCGAGTCCTCACCGAGGCCCGCCGATCGGCGGCCGAGACGTTCGCCAACGCCAAGGCCCGTGCCGACGAGCTCACGCTCGAGGCCGAGCAGCGCCTGGCCGACGCCGAGCTCGAGATCGCCTCGCGCCGCGAGGCCGCCGAGCGTGCCGACACCGAGCGCCACGACCAGGCGCGCGCCGAGACCGAGCGTCTGGTGCGGGACTCCGAGGCGCACGCCGCCGAGGCCGAGGAGCGAGTCACCAAGGCGCTCGCGCAGGCGGAGAAGGTGCGCCTGGACTCCGAGGGCCACGCCAAGGAGCTGCTCTCCAACGCGAGGCGCAACGCCGACCGGGTGGTCGCCGAGGCGCGCGAGCACGCCGAGAAGCAGATCTCCGACGCCATGACCGAGGCCGAGCGCGAGCGGACCACCGCGATGCGCCAGGTCGAGGACCTCAACCGGCAGCGCGAGTCGATCACCTCCTACCTCGACGAGCTGCGCGGCCTGCTGGGCGCGGAGCCCAACCGGGCGATGCTCGACCGCGCGCGCCGCGCCGAGGCCGAGTTCGCGGAGAAGCACGGCTCGCCGGCCGACGCCAAGGCACGCGCCGCATCGGACGCCGCGACCCAGGGCACGGCTGGCGCCGCCAAGCCGGCCGCCGCCAAGTCGGAGGCGCCGAAGGCGAAGCCGCGCGGCAAGCGGCCCGCGCCGATCTCCGTCGCCGCGGCCGCGGCCCCCGCGAGCGCGCACGACCACTCCGGCGCGGCGCACGACGACCCGCACGCCGACGAGCAGGCCGCGCTCGCTGCGGACGCGTCCGCTGAGCCGACGAGCGGCGACGCTGACTCGACGAACGACGACGCAGCTTCGACGAACGACGACGCGGCGCCGACGAACGACGAGCACGGCGCCGGCTCGTCCGGCGAGTCGCCGCAGGGCGAGAAGGACTCGGAGGCCGACGAGCAGGCGGCTGCCACGCACTGACCCCCGACGAGAGCCCGGCGCCGCGCGCCGGGCTCTCGTCCCGAACGAGCGGGAGCACGGATGACGACGTCCGACGCCGCACAATGGCGGGCGCAGCGCGCCGAGCAGGCGCATGCGCACGCCGAGGCGCTGCGCCGCCGCCAGCAGGCCGAGTCCGCGCAGGCCAGCGCCCTGATCGCCGAGTTCGTCGCCGAGGCGCGAACGCTCGGCCCCGAGCCGGAGCCGTTGCGCGCCCGGACCTACGACGGCCGGGCGCGCTACCGCACGCCGCTGGTCGGGTGGTACCTGCGCGTGGACGAGTCGGTCGCGATCGACACCGACGGGCGGTTCTTCGTGCTGCGCGCGCCGACGAGCGTCAAGGGGATGCTGCGTGGCGTCACGCCCGAGGCATCGGATCCGCCGCTCGTGCTCGGGGCGGGCGGCAAGGACGGCGAGTCGCTCGACCTGGTCGAGGCGCTCTCGCGCGTGCGGGCGCGCCGGGCTTAGCCCGCCACGTCGGCGCGCTGCGCGAGCTCGGCGAGCGCCGCCGCGACCGCCCCGGGCTGCTCGACGGCCGTCAGGTGCCCGGCATGCGGGACCACGACGAGCAGCGCGTGCCGCGAGGCCGCGACCATGTGCTCGGCGGCCACGAACGGCGTGAGCGTGTCCTCGTCGCCGACGACGACCGTCACAGGCCCGGTGAACCGCTCGAGCACGTGCGTGCGGTCCGGCCGCGCCGCCATCGCGCGCTGCGACCACGCGACGAACCGCGGCGACTGCTCCCCGATCCACGCGCCGACCTGCTCGCTGAGCTCGGGACGCGCCGCGAGCGTCGTCTCCCCCACGAGCGTGCGGGCCATGGGCCGCACCGCGTCGACCGATTCCGACGACTCGACCGACGCGGCGATCCGCAGGCGGTTGTCCCGGGCCTGCGCTGAGTCGGCCTCCGACTTGGTGTCCACGAGCCCCAGCGCGGCGACGAGGTCCGGCCGCCGCTCCGCGAGCGCGAGCGCGACGTAGCCGCCCATCGACAGCCCGACGACGACCGCGCGGGCTATCCCGGCGGAGTCGAGTGCGGCGGCCACGGCCTGCGCCGAGGCGTCGATCGACGGCTCGGGAAGCGCTTCGCGGGCCGCGGGGCCGGCGCCCGGCAGCTCGAGCGCGACGACCCTGCGGCCTGCCGGGAACTCGTGCGCGACCGCCGCCCACATGCGGTGGTCGAGCGGGAACGCGTGCAGCAGGAGGACGGGGATCCCGGAGCCGTCGCGGAGGTCGATCAGGGGCATGCTCATGCGTCCTCCTCGTCGACGGCGTCGCCGCGCTCGTCGTCGTGGCCGGCCCAGGAGCCCTGGGGCTCGGCGCGCGGGTCGGGAGCCTGGCCGGCGGGGCCGTCCCACGTGGTCGGCAGCGGGGCGTGGCCGGGCAGGACGTGCGCGACGATCTCGTCGAGCACACGGCGCACCGCGGACTCCCCCACCCACAGGTGCTTGGCGCCGTCGACCGCGACGAGCTCGGCCTGCGGGACGCGCGCGAACCGGCGACGCGCCTCGTCGGGGCGCAGGTAGTCGTCGTGCTCGGGCACCAGGACCACGAGCGGCTTGCCGAACGCCGCCCACGCGTCGAGGTCGGTGTCGCTCGCGCGGTGCAGCGGCGGGGACAGCAGGATCGCGCCCTCGATCGACGGGTCGCGCCCGTGCATGAGCGTGAGCTCGGTGCCGAAGGACCAGCCGACGAGCCACCGGCGCGGCAGGTCGTGGAACTCGGCGTACTCGATCGCCGCGGCGACGTCGAAGCGCTCGCCGTCGCCGCCGTCGAACGCGCCGTCACTCGTCCCGCGAGGCGAGGAGGTTCCGCGGGTGTTGAAGCGCAGGACCGCGAGGTCCGCGAGCGCCGGGAGCCGCCACGCCGCCTTGCGGTACACGTGGGAGTCCATGTAGCCGCCGTGCGTCGGGAGGGGGTGCAGCGTCACGAGCGTGGCGGCCGGCGTGCGTGGGGCGCCGGCCTCGTCGCACGGGAGCGCGAGCTCGCCGACGAGCGTCAGGCCGTCGGCCGTGTGCAGCTCGATGTCCTCGCGGTGCGCGGGCAGGACGGTCAGGGAACGGATCGGGGCGCCGGCGCCGGTGGCCGGGGTGGTCTGCGCGGTCATCGTCGTCGAGCGTATGCCAGGCCGGCCGGCGGGCGCCCGCCCGGACAGGTCTGTGCTGCCGGGCGCGCTACCGCGACGCGGCCAGCGTGGCGGCGTGCTCGAGCACGGCGGCGACACCGTCGTCCGCGTTGCTGGCGCAGCCGTGGCTCGCGGCCGCGCGGACCTCGTCGAACGCGTTGGCGACCGCGAACGACGCACCCGCCCACGTGAGCATCGGCAGGTCGTTGGGGGCGTCGCCGCACGCCCACACCTCGTCCGGAGCGATGCCGCGCGCGTGGGTCCACGTGCGCAGCGTCGAGGCCTTGGTGACGCCGGGCGCCGCGATCTCACCGAGCTCGACCGCGCCGGAGTCGGAGACGAGCGCGTCGTCGCCCACCACCGCCTGGAGGTCCCGCGAGAACGCGGCGCCGCGGGCGCTCGCAGAGCGGACCAGGAGCTTGAGGGTGGAGTCGGTGAGCACGTCCTCGACGCGTGCCGCGAACGGTGTGCCGTCGGGGACCTCGTGCTCGTCGCGGAAGCCGTGCTCGGACGCGAAGCCGCTCGCGGACTCGGCCGCGAACGTGGCGCCCGGGCCCCACGCGCCGCGGATCCGCGCCGCCAGCGACTCGACGAGCGCGCGCGGCATGCCGTGGTCCGCGAGCATGCGGCCGTCCGCGACCGACAGCACCGCGGCGCCGTTGGCGCAGATCGCGACGCCGTGCCCGGCGACGTGCCCGGCCAGGCCGGCCAGCCACCGTGGAGGGCGTGCGGTCACGAACACGACCTCGATCCCGGCGTCCGCGGCCGCGCGCAACGCTCGGGCCGTCCGCTCGGAGAGCACACCGCCGGGACCGAGCAGGGTGCCGTCGAGGTCCGTGGCGAGCACGCGTGGCGCGACGAGCGGCCACTGCTCGCGGGGCCAGGCTGTGCTCGCGGCAGGGCTCGCGGCAGCGTCGGGGCGGGGCGCCGCGGGGCTCGTCGGGGTCACCTGCGCTCCGTCTCCTCGAGGGCTCAGCGCCGACGCGTGGGGGCGCGGCGCCCTCTAGCCTGCCAGCACGACTCGTGCCAGTGGCGCCTGTCGTCGAGCGCCTCACCGAACAGCCCGTCGCGTCGCCATGCGACGACGTGCGCGGTGCCCGGGGCGACCTCCTGGTCGCAGCCCGGGCACCGGAACACGCGGTCGGAGCCGCGCACTCGCTGCACGACCCACTCGCCGTCGTCGGCCGACTCCGCGCGCCGGCCGCCCGTGGCGCGCTCGAGGTCGAGCTCCACGTGCGGCGCCGCGTACGGGCGCTTGGACGAACGGCGGGCCATCACAGATCCCGCGATCAGAGCGTCGCGGCCGCCTCCGCCGGCGGGATCGTGCGCGTGCGCAGGAGCTCGGCGTACCAGCGGCCGGAGTCCTTGATGGTGCGCTCGAGCGTGTCGTAGTCGACGCGGACCACGCCGAATCGGCGGTCGTAGCCGTACGCCCACTCGAAGTTGTCCATGAGCGACCAGACGAAGTACCCGCGCACGTCCGCGCCGCGGTCGATGGCCTCGCCCACCGCGTCGATGTGGTCGTGCAGGTACGCGACGCGCTCCGCGTCGTGCACGCGGCCGTCGTCGGAGACCGCGTCGTAGAACGCGGCGCCGTTCTCGGTGATCGCGAGCGGCAGGGCCGGGTAGCGCTCGTGGAGCTCGAGCAGCAGGTCGATCAGGCCCTGCGGCTCGATGTTCCAGCCCATCGCGGTGTACGGCCCGGGCTGCGGCAGGAACTCCACCTCGGTGGCGCCCACCCACGGCGTGGCCTCCGACGAGCGGTGGCCGTCCGGGCCAGGCGTGCCGTCGCCCACCGGCGGGGTGCCGCGCTGGACGCGGCCCGTCGAGTAGTAGTTCACGCCGAGGACCTCGAGCGGCACCTTGATGAGCTCGAGGTCGCCGTCCTCGACGAACGACCAGTCGGTGAGGTGCGCGGTGTCCGCGAACACCTCCTGGGGGTACTCGCCGTCGACCACCGGGCGCAGGAACACCTCGTTGGCGATGGTGTCGATGCGTCGCTTGGCCTCGACGTCCTCGGCCGCGTCCGTCGCGGCGCGCGTGACGTGCAGGTTGAGCGTGATGGACACCGGGGTGTCCTGGCCGAGCACGTCCTTGATCGCGCGCGCGGCAAGGCCGTGGCCCAGGTTCAGGTGGTGCACCGCGCGCAGCGACGCGACCTCGTCGGTGACGCCCGGCGCGTGCACGCCGCTCGCGTAGCCCAGGAACGCCGAGCACCACGGCTCGTTGAGCGTGGTCCACAGGTGGATGCGATCGCCCAGCGCCTCGGCCATCTTGCGCGCGTAGTCCCCGAACAGCAGCGCGGTCTCACGGTTGGCCCAGCCGCCCTTGTCCTCGAGCGCCTGCGGCAGGTCCCAGTGGTAGAGCGTCGCGACGGGCTTGATCCCGGCGGCGATCAGGCGGTCGACGAGGTCGCTGTAGAACGCGATGCCCTCGTCGTTGAACGCGCCCTGGCCGGTCGGCTGCACGCGCGGCCACGCGATCGAGAACCGGTACGCCTGCAGGCCGAGCTCGGCCATGATCGCGACGTCCTGCTCCACGCGGTGGTAGTGGTCCGCGGCCACGTCGCCCGTGTCTCCGTCGAGCACCTTGCCGGGCGTGTGGGCGAACGTGTCCCAGATGGACGGCAGGCGGCCGCCCTCGGAGGCCGCGCCCTCGATCTGGTACGACGCGGTGGCCGATCCCCAGAGGAAGTCGGCGGGGAACTGGCGCCCGGAGGGTCGCATGGTGCTCATCAACAGTCCTTCTGGTCCAGACGATGGCGCGGCTCCCACGCACGCTCCACCGGGCGACTGTGCCCGACGAACGCGGCTGGCCGACAGTTTCGAATCGTTACGATACACGCCTTGGGATCGCTCCCGCAGTCACTGCCGCTACGCGACGACCCGGCCTGCCCGCAGCACGCGCAGCGGCCGCAGCGCCTCGTCGACGACGACGACATCCGCGCGCCGGCCCACGACCAGCGCGCCCACGTCCTGCCGGCCCAGCACCGCCGCCGGGGTCGTGGCCGCCGCGCGGACCGCGTCCTGCAGCGGGACACCCGCCGCCACCACCGCGCGCACCACGTCCAGGAGGTGCGCGACCCCGCCCGCGATCGCGCCCGCAGTCCCGTCCTGCTCGACGATCCGAGCCACGCCATCGGCGACCCGGACGGCCATCGGCCCGAGCTGGTAGTCGCCGTCCGGCATACCCGCCGCCGCCATGGCGTCCGTGACCAACGCGATCGAGTCGGCCCCGACCAGGTCGAACACCGAGCGGACCGTGCCAGACGCCAGATGCGTCCCGTCCGCCACGAGCTCCACCACGAGCTCGCCGCGTGCCGCCGCCGCCAGGCAGGCCGCGACCGGCCCCGGGTCCCGGTGATGCCACGGGCGCATGCCGTTGAACAAGTGCGTCGCGGTCGGGCGGGCGCTGCGTGCCGCGGGCGCGGCCGCCAGGAGGTCGAACGCGCGGTCGATGCCCGCCTCGGCCTCCTCTGCGGACGCGTCCGTGTGGCCGATCGACGGCACCGCGCCCGCCGCGACGAGCGCGGCCAACACGTCGCGGTCGTCGCCCGTGACGCCCGCGGCCTCGGGCGCCACGGTCATCGTCGCCAACGCCCCGCGGGCGGCCTGCGCGACTAGCGCCACGAGCGTCGGGTCCCCCGCGAGCATGTCGTGCGGGTTCTGAGCGCCGCACCGCGCGGCGGACAAGAACGGGCCCTCCAAGTGGATCGCCGCGATCACCCCGGCGTCCACGGCGTCCGCGAGGAGCGTGGTGCGCTCCACCAGCACCTCGGCCGGCGCCGTGACCAGCGAAGCCACGAGCGTCGTCGTCCCATGGCGGAGGTGCTCCGCCGCGGCCTGCTCGACCTCCGCCGCCGTCGTCGCGTCCGGGAAGCTCGCCCCGCCCCCACCGTGACAGTGCACGTCGACCAGGCCCGGCAGCAGCACGTCGTCGGACGGGGGCGGGCATTCCCACCGCTCGGGCAGGTCGTCGGGCAGCCCGACGAACGCCACGACGCCGTCCTCGAAGGCGAGGACGGCGTCGTCGAGAATCGCGCTGGGCGTGACCACACGCCCACGCACGACGGCGGGGCTGGGCAGGACGTCGTTGCTCACGACGTCATCCTGCCCCACCCCGCCGCCACGGCCGTGGGCCGACCGTCACATGGCGCCCGCGGCGGCGTTCGCGAGAGCCGCGTAGTAGAAGATGCTGCTGACGACGCCGAGGCCCCAGACCACGCCCGTGACGATCCAGGCCGTCTTCTTGTTCTGGTCGTAGCCCTCGAGCGGCTGGCCACCGGCGTCCCGCGTGTTGCCCGTCAGCACGATGATCAGGTCGATCAGGGCCCAGACGCCGCAGCCACCGAGCGTCAGGAGC
This sequence comes from Actinomycetes bacterium, assembly GCA_023461115.1. Taxonomy (GTDB): domain Bacteria; phylum Actinomycetota; class Actinomycetes; order Actinomycetales; family Cellulomonadaceae; genus Cellulomonas. Next base: position 18,900 of record JAEWOA010000021.1, on the reverse strand, counting down.
TTGGCGATCGCGCTGCCCGTCTTGCCCAGGTAGAAGCGGTCGATGCCCAACGTGCCGAGCAGCCACGCGAGCAGCCACGTCGTGACGAAGGACTTCGGCGGCGTCGCGGTCGCGCCATACGGCGGCGGGGGCGGCGGGTAGGACATGGAGGCACTCCTCAGCGACGATGGCTCGCGCGCACCTGCGCGCCGCCGGAACATATCGAACCGCCCGCGCCGAGGTGGCCGCTTTGACGCAATTCACCCGTCCGGGCACCGCGACGTTGCCGCGGCGAACCTGGCCGCGGGCTCAGCCGACCGACATCGTCCATGCGCCCGTCGACTGCACCGACACCACCGACGGGCCCGCCGTCAACGGGACCTTGCCCTGGTACGGGCCGATCTCGTTGACCAGGAGCCCGAAGTCCAGCGGATTGCCCGTGTACTGCTGGACCACGAAGTTGCCCTCGCCCTCGTTCGTCACCGAGAGCGTCGCCGCGGCCGCGCCGTACAGGAACACCGCATCGCCCTGCCCGCTCGGCGCCAACACCGGGGCGGTCGAGATCGGCGCCAACGTCAACGTCCACTTCCCGCTCGCCTGCACCTGCAGCGCCACGCCGTCACCCAAGCCCTGGACCCCGAACGCCGTGGTCCCCTGGTACGCGCCGATCGTGTTCACCAGCAGCTCGCCCGTGGGCTGGTTCGCAGCGTCGAGCACGGAGACCGCGAAGTTGCCCTCGCCCTCGTGCACCGCGGTCACCAGCCCGCCCGACGCGCCCTCCGGCAACGGCACCACGTCAGCCGAGGTCCCCTCGACGGTCGCGGGGTCGAAGTCGCCGAACGTGTCGTCCGCCCAGTCGCGCACGCCCGCCGCCGGGTCCGTCGGCGTCGGACTCGCGCTCGGACCCGTGGCCGTCGGCTCCGGCGTGGGCGTCGCAGTCGCGGTCGGGGTGCCGCTGGCGCCCGGCTCCGGCTCGTCGGCGCCGAACACCTGCACCAGCACGACGACCACGATGATCGCCCCCACGACCGCGGCGGCGATCCACCACCAGCGGCTGCCGCTCGTCGGCGACTCCAGGTCGCTGACCAGCTGATCGCTCGTCGAGGCGCCGGCATCCTGCCGCGCTGGCCGCGGGCCGCCCTGATCGGGCGGCTGCGCGCCGGTCGGCGGCTCTGACGACGGCGGCTGGGACATCCCGCCCTCCCGACACTCGGAAGCCCGACGCGCTCACGCCGAGCAACTCGACCGTAGCAACGCCATGACGTGCGGGCATGCCGAGCCCGCACCGCTCGAGCGTGAGGGCTAGAAGAGGCGCGAGTCCACGTCGTCCACGCCGCGCATCGCCTCGTAGTCGAGCGTGAGGCACGCGATGCCCCGGTCGACGGCAAGCACGCGAGCCTGCGGCTTGATCTCCTGCGCCGCGAACACACCGCGCACCGGCGCCAGGAGCGGGTCCCGGTTGAGGAGCTCCAGGTAGCGCGTGAGCTGCTCGACCCCGTCGATGTCGCCGCGGCGCTTGATCTCGATCGCGACCGAGCCGCCCGCGCCATCGCGGGCCAGGATGTCGACCGGGCCGATCGCGGTCGGGTACTCGCGGCGCACCAGGGTGTGGCCGTCGCCCAGCAGGCCGATCTGCGCCGCCAGGAGCTCCTGCAGGTGCGCCTCGACGCCGTCCTTCACCAGCCCGGGGTCGATCCCCAGGTCGTGCGCGCTGTCGTGCTGCACGTCGTAGATGTCGATCACCAGGCGGTCGTCCGACTTGGTGTGCTGCACCGTCCAGACCGCGGTCACGCCGGCCGCGGCCTGCTCGTCGTCGGGCTCCCCGACGCTGAGCGTGCACGGCGGGCTCATCCAGTTCAACGGCTTGTACGAGCCGCCGTCGGAGTGCAGCAGCACGCTGCCGTCCGCCTTGACCACGACGAGCCGGGTCGCGCGCGGCAGATGGGCGTTGAGCCGGCCCGAGTAGCGGGCGGCGCAGGACGCGACGACGAGACGCATGCCGCCTCCTTGGCGTTGCTAGGACGTCGGATGACGTGCCGGGGACGTCAGATGACCGAGTCGACGCGCGACGGCGTCGCCTCGATCCACGAGGTGAGGCCCGCGTAGGCCTCGCGCGACATCTCGAGCGTGAACTCGACCGTGTCGCGGCGGGATCCGGTGTCGGCGGCCGCGGCACGACATCGCACGACGAACCAGTGCTCGTCGGCCGGGTGCGGCGCGCGGTCCAGCACCGTCAGGCCCGACCGCTCCCAACGCACCGCGGGACGCGGCGCGAGCGACCAATGCCGCCACCAGTAGAGGCGCGACGTGCCGTACTGGGCCACCCCGCGCGACGTCGGGCCGCCCGCCGCCTGCTGAAGCAGGCAGCCGAACGACCCGACGCGACGCGCGAGTGTGTGGGTGCGAGACCACCACAGGCCCCCGACCGCGAGCACAGCCACGCCCACGACGAGCAGCGCGACGATGACGAGGGTGGGCACGTGGTGTCGGCCTCAGACCCGGGGGGTCTCAGCCTGGACGCCGCCGGCGACGTCCACGACGACCGTGACGCGGTCGTGGTCGACCGAGAGGAAGCCCCCCTCGACCGCCCACGTGAGCGGCTCGCCGCCGTCGACCGGGCGGACCCGGACCTCACCGGGGCGCAGCACCGAGAGGATCGGCGTGTGCCCGGCGAGGATGCCGATCTCGCCGTCAGCGGCGGGCGCGGTGACCTGGCGGGCAGTGCCCGACCAGACCTTGCCGTCCGTGGCGACGAGGTCGACCTCGAGGGTGGAGTCCGCCATCAGACGCCGTACTCCTTCTGGATGCGGGCCCAGTTGCGCTCGAGGTCCTCGAGGCCGCCGATGTTGAAGAACGCCTGCTCGGCCATGTGGTCGAACTCGCCCTCGGCGATCCGCTTGAACGCGTCGACCGTCTCGGCCACCGGGACCGTGGAGCCTGCGACACCCGTGAACTTCTCGGCCATGTACGTGTTCTGCGAGAGGAACTGCTCGATGCGGCGCGCACGCGCGACGGTCGTCTTGTCCTCCTCGCTGAGCTCGTCGACACCGAGGATCGCGATGATGTCCTGCAGCTCCTTGTTGCGCTGCAGGATCGACTTCACGCGCGTGGCCACGTCGTAGTGGTCCTGGCCCACGTACCGCGGGTCGAGGATGCGGGACGTCGAGGCCAGCGGGTCCACGGCGGGGTACAGGCCGCGCGACGCGATGTCACGTGACAGGTTCGTCGTGGCGTCCAGGTGCGCGAACGTCGTCGCGGGCGCCGGGTCGGTGTAGTCGTCCGCGGGCACGTAGATGGCCTGCAGCGACGTGATCGAGTGGCCACGCGTCGAGGTGATGCGCTCCTGCAGGAGGCCCATCTCGTCCGCCAGGTTCGGCTGGTAGCCCACCGCGGACGGCATGCGGCCGAGCAGCGTGGAGACCTCCGAGCCGGCCTGCGTGAACCGGAAGATGTTGTCGATGAAGAGCAGCACGTCCTGGTTCTGCACGTCGCGGAAGTACTCCGCCATCGTCAGAGCCGAGAGCGCGACGCGCAGACGCGTGCCCGGGGGCTCGTCCATCTGGCCGAAGACGAGGGCCGTCTTGTCGAAGACGCCCGCCTCCTCCATCTCGCCGATGAGGTCGTTGCCCTCACGCGTGCGCTCGCCGACGCCCGCGAACACCGACACACCGCCGTGGTCCTGCGCGACGCGCTGGATCATCTCCTGGATGAGGACGGTCTTGCCGACGCCCGCGCCGCCGAACAGGCCGATCTTGCCGCCCTGGACGTACGGGGTGAGCAGGTCGATGACCTTGATGCCGGTCTCGAACATCGTGGTCTTCGACTCGAGCTGGTCGAAGGGCGGGGGCTTGCGGTGGATGGGCCAGCGCTCGGTGACCTCGTACTTCTCGCCATCTTGGAGGTTGAGCACGTCGCCGATGACGTTGAAGACCTTGCCCTTGGTGACGTCCCCGACGGGCACCGAGATCGGCGCGCCGGTGTCGGTGACGAGAGCGCCGCGGACCAGGCCGTCGGTCGGCTTGAGCGCGATCGCGCGGATCAGCGAGTCCCCGAGGTGCTGGGCGACCTCGAGGGTCATGCTCAGCTTGCCCTCGCCCTCGCCCTGGCTCGAGAGGTCGAGCTCGACCTTCAGCGCGTTGTAGATCTCCGGGATCTGGTCCGCCGGGAACTCGATGTCCACGACGGGGCCGATGACGCGTGCGACGCGACCGACGCCGGGCGTGCCGGCGGCGGCGGCCGTCTCGTCGACGGTGGAGGCGGTCATGTCTGGCCTGCTTTCTGTCTCAGTCGTGGCTCAGGAGGCCGAGGCGAGCGCGTCGGCGCCCGACACGATCTCGCTGATCTCCTGGGTGATCTCGCCCTGGCGGGCCTGGTTGGCCAGCCGGGTGTACGTGCGGATGAGGTCCTCGGCGTTGTCGGTCGCCGTGTGCATGGCCCGTTGGCGCGACGCGAGCTCGGACGCCGCGGCCTGCAGCAGGCACGCGAAGATCCGGGCGCGGAAGTACCGCGGGAGCAGGGCGTCGAGCACGACCTCGGCGCTCGGCTCGAAGTCGTACAGCGGCATCGCGCCACCGTCCTCCGGGGGCGCGACGCCCTCGACGACCTCGAGCGGGAGCAGCCGGATCACACGCGGCTTCTGCGTGACCATGTTGACGAACTGCGTGTACACGACGTGGACCTCGCTGACGCCGCCCTCGTCGGCCGGCGCGCGGAACCTGTCGAGCAGCGCGTTCGCGATCTCCAGCGCGGTCTCGGGCGACGGCGCGTCCGACGAGCCCGTCCACGCCCCCGCGAGCTCACGCTGGCGGAACGTGTAGAACCCGACCGCCCGCCGGCCGGAGACGAACAGGTCGACCTGCTTGCCCTCGGACTCGAGGTGCCCGATCAACCGCTCCGTCTCGCGGATGACGCTCGCCGAGTAGGCGCCCGCCATGCCGCGGTCCGAGGCGATCAGCAGGACCGCGACCCGCTTGGTGTCCGTGCGCTCCGTGAGGAACGGGTGGGACACGTTCGAGTGGGTCGCGACGGCCGAGACGGCCCGCGTGATCGCCCGCGAGTACGGCGACGCCATGCTCATCCGGTCGCGCGCCCGGCCGATGCGGGACGCGGCGATGAGCTCCTGCGCCCGGAACATCTTCTTGAGCGACTGCGTGGACTTGATGCGCTGCTTGTAGACGCGCTGCGAACCGGCCATCTGCTCAGGCCTTCTTCTGCCGGACGATCTGCTCCTGCTCGACCTCGACCTCGGCCTCGGCCTCGTCGCCGCCGACGAGCGCGGTGCCGTCGAACTTGAGGAAGCCGTTGCGGAACACGTCGACCGCGTCGGCGAGCGCCGACTCGGTCGCCTCGTCGAGCTTGCCCGACGACGCGATCGTGCCGAGCACCTCGGTGTTGCGGCGCAGGTGGTCGAGCAGCTCGGACTCGAAGCGCTTGACGTCCTGCAGCGGCACGTCGTCGAGCTTGCCCTTGGTGCCCGCCCAGATCGCGGCGACCTGGTCCTCGACCGGGTACGGCGTGTACTGCGGCTGCTTGAGCAGCTCGGTCAGGCGCGAGCCACGGTTGAGCTGCGCGCGGCTCGCCGCGTCGAGGTCGGACGCGAACATCGCGAACGCCTCGAGCGAGCGGAACTGCGCGAGGTCGAGCTTGAGCGTGCCCGAGACCGTCTTCATCGCCTTGACCTGCGCGGCGCCGCCGACGCGCGACACCGAGATGCCGACGTCGACCGCGGGACGCTGGTCCGCGTTGAACAGGTCGGACTGCAGGAAGATCTGCCCGTCCGTGATGGAGATGACGTTGGTCGGGATGTACGCCGAGACGTCGTTCGCCTTGGTCTCGATGACCGGCAGGCCCGTCATCGAGCCGGCGCCGAGCTCGTCGGACAGCTTGGCGCAACGCTCCAGCAGGCGGGAGTGCAGGTAGAACACGTCGCCCGGGTACGCCTCGCGGCCCGGCGGGCGGCGCAGCAGCAGCGACACGGCGCGGTACGCCTCGGCCTGCTTCGACAGGTCGTCGAACACGATGAGGACGTGCTTGCCGTCGTACATCCAGTGCTGGCCGATGGCCGAGCCGGTGTACGGGGCGAGGTACTTGAAGCCCGCCGGGTCGGACGCGGGAGCGGCGACGATCGTCGTGTACTCCAGGGCGCCGGCCTCCTCGAGCGCGCCGCGCACGGCCGCGATCGTCGAGCCCTTCTGGCCGATGGCGACGTAGATGCAGCGGACCTGCTTGGTCGGGTCGCCCGTCTCCCAGTTGGCCTTCTGGTTGATGATCGTGTCGATCGCGATCGCGGTCTTGCCGGTCTGGCGGTCGCCGATGATCAGCTGACGCTGGCCACGGCCGATCGGGATCATCGAGTCGATGGCCTTGATGCCGGTCTGGAGCGGCTCGTGCACGCTCTTGCGCTGCATGACGCCGGGCGCCTGCAGCTCGAGCGCGCGGCGGGTCTCGGTGACGATCTCGCCGAGACCGTCGATCGGGTCGCCCAGCGGGTCGACGACGCGGCCCAGGTAGCCGTCACCGACGGGGACCGAGAGGACCTCGCCCGTCCGGCGGACCTCCTGGCCCTCCTCGATGCCCGAGAACTCGCCGAGCACGACGACACCGATCTCGCGCACGTCGAGGTTGAGCGCGAGGCCCAGCGTGCCGTCCTCGAAGCGCAGCAGCTCGTTGGCCATGGCGCCCGGCAGGCCCTCGACCTGCGCGATGCCGTCGCCCGCGAGGGTCACGCGGCCGACCTCCTCGGAGACCGCGCCCGTGGGCTCGTAGGTCTTCACGAAGCTGTCCAGAGCGGCCCGGATTTCCTCCGGCCGGATCGTCAGCTCAGCCATTGCTCTCTCCTGTCATCACGCACGGTCCGTGCGCTGGTCATGGGCCGGGCTCAGCCGGCGAGTCGTCGTCGGGCGTCGGCGAGGCGGGCCAGCACGGTCGAGTCGACCACCTGCGGTCCCACCTGGATGCGCATGCCGCCGAGCACAGAGGTGTCGTGCACCACGTTCAGCTGCACGTCGCGCCCGTAGGCCTGCCGCAGGATCCCGCCGAGGCGGTCGCGCTGCGCGGCCGACAGGTCGGTCGCGGTCGTGATCGTCGCGACCTGGCGTTGGCGGCGCGCCGCGATCAGGTCGGCGAGGTGGCCGAGCGTCGCGACATACCGGCGGCCACGCGGGGCGGCGGCCGCCCGGCGCGCGACGATCGCTGTCACCGGCGACGTGCGGCCCGCGAGGATGTCGTCGACCAGCTTGACGCGCGCGTGCCGCAGGACGCTCGAGTCGAACAGGGTCCGGCGCACCTCACGCTGGCCCGCCAGCGCGCGGGAGAAGCGGAAGAGCTCCTCCTCGACCCGCTCGAGCGTGCCGTCGTTCTCGGCGCGCGCCAGCACGGCGTGGAACGCGAGGTGCTCGACGGCGTCCGCGAGGTCGGCGTCAGCCGACCAGCGCGACCGCACGAGCCCCTGCGCGGCCTCGACCGCGCGCGGGTCCGCGGCGGCGAGCAGCCGGCCGGCCAGGCCGGCCTTCGCCTCGCCGTCGATCGACGGGTCCGCCAGCGTCCGGCGCAGCGAGCCGGAGGAGTCCAGCGCGTCGACGAGGGCGAACAACTGCTCCCCCAGGTCGGACGCCTGCGCGCCCGCGGCGGCCAGGACCGGGTCGAACCGCCCCTCCGCCGCCGCGAGCGACGCGCGACTCGTTCCGCGCATCAGTTCCCCTTACCCGACGCCGTGCCCGCGGAGGTGTTCGCCTCGAGCTCGTCCAGGAAGCGCTCGACGACGCGCGACTGGCGCGCGGTGTCCTCGAGCGACTCGCCGACGATCTTCGACGCGAGCTCGGTGGCCAGCGCGCCCACGTCGGCGCGCAGCGACACCGCGGCCTGCTGGCGCTCCGCCTCGATCGCGCGGTGCGCGTTCTCGGTGATGCGCGCGGCGTCGTCGCTGGCCTTCTGGCGCAGCTCGGCCACGATCAGGCCGCCCTCGGCGCGCGCGTCCTCACGGATGCGGGCCGCCTCGGTGCGGGCCTCGGCGAGCTGCTGGTGGTACTCGGCCAGCGCCGCGGCTGCCTCGGCCTGCGCCGACTCCGCCTTGGCCAGGCCGCCCTCGATCTTCTCGGTGCGCTCGTCGAGGATGCGCGTGAAGACCGGCAGGGCCCACTTGTAGAACGCGAAGGCGATGATCGCCAGCACCACGGCAGACCAGAAGAGGTCGTACGGCTCCGGGAGCAGGAGCTGGATGCCGTCGATGTCCTCGGAAGACTCCGCGGCCGTCACGACAGCCGCGGCGATCGCGGCGGCGCTCACGGGAAGAGGAAGCCGGTGATCAGGCCGAGGAGGCCGAGGACCTCGACGAAGCCGATACCGATGAACATGGTGGTGCGGAGCTGGCCCGACACCTCCGGCTGACGCGCCATGCCCTCGATCGTCTTGCCGATCAGGATGCCCAGGCCGATGCCGGGGCCGATGACGGCGAGGCCGTAGCCGAGGGTGGCGAGGTTGCCCGAGACGGCGTTCTCGGCCGCGAGGATGGTCTCGTTAAGAGCCACGGTTGCTCTTCCTTCCGGTTGGGTACCCGGCCGGTCGGCCGACTACACGTGCTGGGCGAGGGCCGCGGCCCTCGGTTCTGGTGGTACTTGGGGTCTGGGGACTCAGTGCTCTTCCTCGACCGACAGGCTGATGTAGACAGCCGTCAGGACGACGAAGATGTAGGCCTGCAGGGCCGCGACGAACATCTCGAACAGCGTCATCGCGAAGCCCGCGACGAAGGTGAGGAGGCCGAACGGCTTCATGGCCCACGTCTCGTCGACGAGGAAGAACTGCGTCGCCGAGAAGCACAGCACCAGCATCAGGTGGCCGGCGACCATGTTGGCCATGAGTCGCAGCGCGAGCGTGGCGGGCCGGATGATGAAGACCGTCAGGAACTCGATCGGCGTGAGCAGCACGTACATGAACCACGGCACGCCGGGCGGGAACAGGCTCGCCTTGAGGAACCCGCCGACGCCGTGCTCCTTGACGCCTGCGCCGAGGTAGCGGACGTACGCCCACGCCGCGAGCAGGATCGGCAGGCCGATCAGCGACGTGCCGGCGATGTTCAGGCCCGGGATCACCGACGTGATGTTGAACGCGAGGATCGCGAAGAACATCGTCGTCAGCAGCGCCGTGTGCTTGCGTGCGCGCGCCTTGCCGAGAATCTCCTCGGCCACATTCACGCGGACGAAGTCCAGGCCCATCTCGATGACGTTCTGGAACCGGCCAGGCACCAGCTTGGCGCGGCGCGCGGCGACCACGAACACGATCACGAGCGCGACGGCCGCGACGAGGCGGACGAACTGGATCCGGTTGAACTCGAAGATCGTGCCTTCGAAGAGGATCGGCGGCGGGAAGAAGTCCGCGATGGAGGGCGCGTGGAAGCCGTTGCCGCTCTCGTCGGACGCGAGAGTCAGAACGGTCGCGAGGCTGGACAGAGCGAACTCCTGGTGGTCGTGGCACCGCGCGCCGCTTCCTCGCGTGCACAGAATCGGCGCCTGGCCGTCATGGAATGGACGAAGCCTAACCTATGCGCGGGGGTCCTCTGACGCAGGCTCCACGTACGGCAGGCGGCTGTAGTACACGGCCCGGTAGTCAAGGTACGCCGACCCCAGCACGCCCGCGAGCAAGACCGCGGCGAGCACGCCCTTGCTGTAGAACGTCTGGTCTCGCAGCACCGCGAGCACGACGATCACGACCAGCACCTTGGCCAGCCACGAGCCCATCACGACACCCGCCATGACCTGCGGCGACGAGTGCACGGTGCGCAGCATCGCGACGATCGTCGTGCCCGAGAACACGAGCGCCAGCCCCACGCCGATGAGCGCGCCCCACACTCCTTCGGCGCCGGCGACCAGGTACCCGATGCCGATGCCCAGCACGGTGAGCGCCCCCAGCAGCCACAGCACGCTGCGCAGCGAGCGCCGGAAGATCGCCTCCGCGCTGGTCGGTGTCCGCGAGGCGGGGGTGTCGGGGGTCGGCGTTGCGTCGGTCATGAGGCCTCCACGGGCGGTCGCGCGGAACGGCCGCGCAAGGGTCCTACGGTCAGGAGCGTGGCGACGACCACGCCGGCGGCGAACAGCCACAGCACGGTCGTCGTCGAGAACAGCACGAGGGCGCCCACGCCGAACGCGAACACCGCGGTCCACACGTACATGATCGCCACCGCGCGGCGGTGTGAGTGGCCGAGGGCCAGGAGCCGGTGGTGCAGGTGCAGGCGGTCCGGGTGGAACGGCGACTTGCCCGTGCCGACGCGCCTGATGATCGCGAGCCCCATGTCCAGCAGAGGGAGCAGCAGCACGGCGAACGGCAGGAGCATCGGTAAGAAGGCGGGGAACGACTGGCGCCGGGAGACCTGCTCGGGCTCGATCTGGCCCGTCACGACGATCACCGCGGCCGCGAGCACGAAGCCCAACAGCATGGCGCCCGAGTCGCCCATGAAGATGCGCGCCGGATAGACGTTGTGCGGCAGGAACCCCACACACGCTCCGACGAGCGCGGCCAGGACGAGCGACGCGAGGCTCGCGTACGACGCCGACGTCTCACGCGTGAGCAGATACGTGTACAGGAAGAATGCGGCGCCGCCGATCGCGAGCACGCCCGCAGCCAGCCCGTCGAGGCCGTCGACGAAGTTCACCGCGTTCATGGCGATGACGACCGTGACGATCGTCAGGAACGTCCACATGCGCGTGGAGCTCACCGTCACGCCGCCGATCGGCAGCTGGAACAGCTGCACTCCCTGCCAGCACAGGAACCCGGCGGCGAGGATCTGCCCGAGCAGCTTGGTGAGCCAGTCCAGGTCCCAGATGTCGTCGGCGACGCCGAGCAGGCACACCATGGCGCCACCGCCGACGATCCCGATCAGCGCGCGCGGGTTGTCGTACACGCCCGCCAGGAACGGCAGCTGCGACACCATCAGGATCGAGATGAGGATGCCCGCGAACATCGCGAGCCCGCCGAGGCGGGGCGTCGGGATCGCGTGCACGTCCCGGTCCCGCACCGCGGTGATCGCGCCCCAGCGCAGCGCGCACCAGCGCGCGAGCGGCGTCATCAGGTACGCGACCGCGGCCGCGATCACGCCGATCAGGAGGTAGACCCTCACCCGGCGTCCTCCGGGCCCTCGACGGGCGCGACCTCGCGCAGGCGCTCGAGGCTGATGGCGCCGGCGCGCAGCAGCCGCAGGCCGCCGTTCGTCGCGTCGACGATGCTCGACGAGACCCCGCCCGGCGCCTCGCCCGCATCCAGGTACAGCGCGACGCGGTCACCGAGCTGGTCGTGCGCGTCCTGGGCGGTCGTCGCCGCGGCATTGCCGGTGCGGTTGGCGCTCGAGACCGCCATCGGGCCGGTGCGGCGCAGCAGGGCCCGCGCCGTCTCGTGGTCCGGCACCCGCAGCGCGACGGTGCCGCGCGTCTCCCCCAGGTCCCACGCGAGCGACGGCTGCGCGGACACGACGAGGGTCAGCCCACCGGGCCAGAACGCCTCCGCGAGCAGCCGCGCATGCGCCGAGACGTCGGTGGCCAGCCCGTCGAGCGTCAGGACGTCCGCGATCAGCACCGGTGGCGGCATCTGGCGCCCGCGGCCCTTGGCGTCGAGCAGGGCCTGCACCGCGGGCGGCGAGAACGCGTCGGCGCCGATGCCGTAGACCGTGTCGGTCGGCAGGACGACGAGGCCGCCGCGTGCGACGACGTTCACCGCCTCGTCGATCGCGGGTCCCCACCGGGTCGAGTCGGCCGCGGGGCGGATGCGCTCGTTCACGGCTGCGAGTCTCCCACGCTGGGCGGGGTGCTCCGGCGCGCGACGAGCATGCGCGGCCGGCCCGTGAGGTCGGGCTCGGTGCGCACGTCGACGAACGCGCCGGTCGCGGCGGCCGCGTCCCGCGCGGCGGCGTCCTGGACCTCGGCGTGCTCCATGACGAGCAACCCGCCCGGCGCCAACAGCCGCACGGCCGCCGCGATCACCGCCCGTGGCAGGTCGAGACCGTCGGCGCCGCCGCCGTACAGCGCGAGATCGGGGTCGTGGTCGCGCACCTCGGGGTCCACCGGCACCGCGTCGGGCGGGATGTAGGGCGGGTTCGAGACCAGGACGTCCACGCGCCCGACGAGGTCCGCCAGCAGCTCCCGGTCGCGCACGTCCCCTTGCTCGGCGCGCAACTCGGCGCCGTGGGCCCGAGCGTTGCGCCGCGCGAGCGCCACCGCCTGGTCGGACGCGTCCACGGCGACCACCCGCGCCCCCGGGACCTCGCTCGCGACCGCCACCGCGATCGCGCCCGTGCCGGTGCACAGGTCCACGACGAGGGGAGGCTCCCCCGCGTCCGCCCGCCGCGACGCCACGAGCCGCGCCGCCTCGTCGACCGCAGCCTGCGCCACCACCTCGGTCTCGGGCCGGGGGACGAACACCCCCGGCTCGACGGCCAGCGTGAGGTACCGGAATCCCGCGGCGCCGACGAGATGCTGCAGCGGCTCACGCGCTCGTCGTCGCTCGACGAGCGCGGCGAACTCCTCGACGAACCCCTCAGGCGCGGGGTCCGGCGCCATCACCAGGACGAGCCGCTCGACGCCGAGGACATGGGCCGCGAGCGCGGTGGCGTCGACGAGCGGAGAGGGCACCCCGGCCTCGTCGAGCACGCGCGCGGCCCCCTCGACGTACGCGCGGACCGACACCGCTCGCGGCGCGGCCGGGACGGCACGCTCGCCGGCAGGAGGAGTCGCGGCCGGCATGTCAGGCCTGGGGCGCCGAGAGGCGCGCGGCCTCGTCGGCCTCGATCGCGCTCGCGATGACCGGGCCCAGGTCGCCCGCGAGCACCTGGTCCAAGTTGTAGGCCTTGTAGCCCGTGCGATGGTCTGCGATCCGGTTCTCGGGGAAGTTGTAGGTGCGGATGCGCTCGGAGCGGTCGACCGTGCGCACCTGGCTGCGGCGCGCCTCGCTCGCCGCGGCGGCCGCCTCCTCCTGACGTGCCGCCAGCAGGCGCGCGCGCAGCACGCGCATGGCCTGCTCACGGTTCTGCAGCTGGGACTTCTCGTTCTGCATCGAGACGACGATGCCCGTCGGCACGTGCGTGATGCGCACGGCCGAGTCGGTCGTGTTGACGCTCTGGCCCCCGGGGCCCGACGAGCGGTACACGTCGATGCGCAAGTCGTTGGGGTCGATCTCGACCTCGCCCTCGTCGTCCGCCTCCGGGAACACCAGCACACCCGCGGCCGACGTGTGGATGCGGCCCTGCGACTCCGTGACCGGGACGCGCTGCACACGGTGCACGCCGCCCTCGTACTTCAGGTGCGCCCAGACGCCGTCCTCGGGCGCCGCCGAGCCACGCGACTTCACCGCGACGTGCACATCCTTGACGCCCCCCAGGTCGGAGTCCGTGGCCTCCAGCACCTGCACCGCCCAGCCCTGGCGCTCCGCGTACCGCGTGTACATGCGCAGCAGGTCGCCAGCGAACAACGCCGACTCCTCGCCGCCCTCGCCCGCCTTGATCTCCAGGATGACGTCGCGCGCGTCGTCGGGGTCGCGCGGGATGAGCACCTGGCGCAGGTGTGCCGCTGCCGCCGTCTCGGCGGCCTCCAGGGCCGGGAGCTCGGCGGCGAACGCGTCGTCCAGCTCGACGAGCTCGGCGCCGGCCCGCGCGTCGTCGCGCGCCGCCTCCCACGCCCGGTAGGCCTGCGCGACTCGGCCGAGCTCGGCGTACCGACGGCCCAGCTGGCGGGCGCGCCCGGCGTCGGCGTGGACCGCGGGGTCGGCGAGCTGGCGCTCGATGTCGGCATGCTCGGCGAGCAGCGGCTCGGCGACGGCGAAGGCCTCGGACACGGGACTCCTCAGCGGTGGATGACTCTGCGGTGCGGGTGGCTCAGCGGTGGATGGCTCAGGGGTGCGGAGCGCCTGAGGCGGAGACGACGAAGCGCCGGCACCCGGCGCGGACACTGCCATGGAGGGCAATCGTCCGCAGCGGGGCCGGCGCTCGCGAAGTGCTAGTTGGCGGCCTTCTTGCCGTAGCGGGCCTCGAAGCGGGCCACGCGGCCACCGGTGTCGAGGATCTTCTGCTTGCCCGTGTAGAACGGGTGGCAGGCGCTGCAGACGTCGGCGTGGATCTTGCCGCTCTTGACGGTCGAGCGCGTCACGAACGTCGCGCCGCAGGTGCACGTGACCTCGGTGACCACGTACTCCGGGTGAATGTCAGACTTCACGGGATTCTCCTTGATGGGGATGCCTCCGGGTCCCGCGCGGAATCGCGCAGGTGAACCGCAAGCCAGCGAACCATCATGCCAGAACGCCCCCCACACCCCGAAATCTTCCCCACCCACTCCCCCGCCCGCGCGCCCTCCTGTCCCAGCGCCGAGTTCGTCGGGGATCGCCCACGTCGTCGGAGATCTCCGACGCACTCACAGATCTCCGACGAACTCGCGGGGGGTGGGGGTGGGGGGTGGGGTGGGTGGGGTGGGTGGGGCCTTAGCATGGGCGCGCAACGGCTGGGCTGGACTTGGAGTGGACTTGGCTCGCACGCTCGTGGTCACGAATGACTTCCCGACGAGGAAGGGCGGGATCGAGGCGTTCGTCGCCGCGCTCTGCGAGCGGTTCGAGCCCGACGACGTCGTCGTCTACACCGCGTCGATGCCCGGCGACCGCGAGTACGACGCGACGCTCCCCTACCCGGTGGTCCGGGACAGGTCCTCGATGCTGCTGCCCACGCCCCGCGTGCGCAGGGACGTGGTCGCCGCGTTCCGGGAACACGGCTGCGACCGCGTGCTGTTCGGCGCCTCGGCGCCGCTCGGGCTGCTGGCCAAGCCGCTGAAGGACGCGGGCGCGCAGCGAGCGGTCGCGATCACGCACTCCGCCGAGGTGTGGTGGGCCAAGGTGCCCGGGACCAACCGCGTGATGCGCGCGATCGGCGAGCGCGTCGACGTGCTCACCTACATCTCGGGCTTCACGCGCGACGCCATCGCGCGCGCGCTGACCCCCGGGGGCCGCGCCAAGCAGCAGCGACTCACGCCCGGTGTGGACTCCACGCGGTTCTACCCGGGTGTCGGCGGCGACGAGGTGCGCGCGCGGCTCGGGATCCCCGCGGACGCGCCGGTCGCCGTCAGCTCCGGGCGGCTGGTGGAGCGCAAGGGGCAGGACACCGTGATCGAGGCGTGGCCTCGCGTGCTCGCGGCCGTTCCGCAGGCGCGGCTGCTGATCGTCGGCGACGGGCCCTACCGGCCGACGCTGGAGAAGCTCGTCGACGAGCGCGGGCTGCGCTCGTCGGTGCTCTTCACGGGCGCCGTGCCCTGGGCCGACGTGCCGCCTTACGTCGACGCGGGCGACGTCTTCGTGATGCCGTCGCGCACACGCCTACGCGGGCTCGAGCCCGAGGGGCTGCCGCTCGTCTTCCTCGAGGCGGCGTCGTGCGCGCTTCCCGTGGTCGTCGGACGCAGCGGTGGGGCGCCTGACTCCGTGGAGGACGGCGTGACGGGAGTCGTCGTCGACCCGCTCTCGCGCGACGAGATCGCCGCGCGCCTCGTCGAGCTCCTCACCGACCGCGAGCGCTCCGCGCAGATGGGCGCCAAGGGCCGTGAGCGCGCGCTCACGGGCTGGCAGTGGGACTCGATCGCCGCGACCTGCCGGGAGTACCTGGGCCTCTGACACTGCCGAGCGGTCCAGTCGGCGGCGGGCGGCCGGCGGTCCACGCGCAGCCATCCCGCCGGCAGCCCGGCGGGCGCGCGGGCGCGAGCCGACGCACCATGGACGCGACCCAAGGAGGCGTGGCATGGCGTACCAGATCGGCTACTTCGTCGGCAGCCTGTCCAGCACATCGATCAACCGGCGGCTCGCGGGCGCGCTCGTCCACCTGGCGCCCGAATCGCTCGAGTTCACCGAGATCCCCATCCGGGATCTGCCGTTGTACTCGCCCGACTACGACGCCGACTACCCGGCGCCGGCGCGCGCGCTCAAGGCGGCGGTCGAGCGCTCGGACGGCATCCTGTTCGTCTCACCCGAGTACAACCGGTCGATTCCCGGAGCCCTGAAGAACGCGATCGACTGGGGCTCGCGGCCCTGGGGCGCCAACTCGTTCGCGCGCAAGCCCACCGGGATCGTCGGCGCGTCGATCGGGGCGATCGGGACCGCCGTCATGCAGTCCTCGATGCGCTCGGTGCTGAGCTTCCTCAACGCGCCGCAGCTCAACTCGCCCGAGGTGTACGTCGCCTTCGATCCGGAGTCGTTCGCCGACGACGGCTCGGTCACCAACCCCGACACCGAACGCTTCCTGCGGCACTACGTCGACGAGTACGCGGCGTTCGTCGAACGCGTGCTCTCACTCACGGCGCCGGGGCATATCGGGGACCAGGCCCCGCCGAACGGGTGAGGAGGCGGGCGCCGCCGAGCGCGAGCAGCGCGAGCGCGACGCCGACCAGCGTCTGCCCGACGCGCTCGAGGAACCAATGCGCCTCGACGCCGGTCTGGCCGACCATCAGCATCGACAGCACGATCGTCGTCGAGAACGCGGGGGTGACGTACCAGCGGCTCCCCCGGGTGCCGCCCACCGCCATCAGCGTGAGGGCCAGGACCACCGCGAGCGCGAGGGACGTGGGGGTCGTGGCGGCCACCGTGCACGCGACGAGCGCCCCGACGACGACCGCAACCGCCCGCCCCCACGCGCGCGAGCGCAGCAGGCCGTCGTCGGGCCGGCTGACCAGCAGCGCCGCGGCGCACGCCCACCCGGGGTGGTCGACGCCGGACGCGAAGCCGAGTGCTGCGGCCGCGGCGCCAGCGGCGCCGATCTGGAGGCCGTAGCGGAACATCGTCGCGCGGTCGAGCGGAGCCCGGTCCCGCGCGGGCGGCGCCGGGCGGTCGGGCCACAGCAGCGACAGCAGCCAGACGAAGACCGAGCCGGACAGGATGAGCAGGCCCATCGTCGCGCCGCCCACGGGCCCGGACTCGCTCAGGCCCGCGCCGACGAGCGCCGGCCCGACGTTGAGCACCGCGGGGAGCAGCCGGCGCATCGGGTTGGTGGCCGCGACCGCGAGCACCACGCACAACACGAACACCGTGACGACCGCCAGGACCGGGGTGTTCGCGACGAGCGACCCGACGAACATCGACGCCCCCGCGACCGCGCCCGCGATCAGCAGCAGCACGCGCTGGCGGCGCCGCGGCAGGACGCCCACCGCGATCGCCGGGAGCACACCGACGCCGAGCGCCAGCCCTGACGCGGGGTCGAACACCGTGACGAGCACCGCGGGCGCCGCCGCGACCAGGGCGAACAGCGCGTTCCGCCACGTCCAGGCGATCGCCGGCGCACGGGACGCGCGGACCGCGTCCGTGGCTCGGGGTGGGCTCGTTCCCGGCATGCTCGCTTCCTACCACCCCGTCCCGTGCTGGGCGGGGTGGTAGGAAGCGCCGGGTGTGTCGGCCCACGCCGCCGGACGACGCCGGGGTGGGCCGATCAGCGCTAGATCGTCTTGCCGACGTTCTCCTCGCCGATGGGGTTGCCCGGCGTCGTCTTCTGCACCTGGAGCAGGAACTCGACGTTGGACCGGGTGTCGCGCAGCTTGCCGACGAGCAGCTCGATCGCCTGCTGCGCGTCGAGCGCGCCCATGATGCGGCGCAGGCGGTAGACGATCTTGAGCTCGTCGGGCGACATGAGGATCTCCTCGCGCCGCGTGCCGGACGCGTTGACGTCGACCGCGGGGAAGATGCGCTTGTCCGCGAGGTTCCGCGACAGCCGCAGCTCCATGTTCCCGGTGCCCTTGAACTCCTCGAAGATGACCTCGTCCATCTTGGAGCCCGTCTCGACGAGCGCCGAGGCCAAGATCGTCAGCGACCCGCCGTTCTCGATGTTGCGCGCGGCGCCGAAGAACTTCTTCGGCGGGTACAGCGCGGACGCGTCCACGCCACCGGACAGGATGCGGCCCGACGCGGGCGCGGCCAGGTTGTAGGCACGCGACAGGCGGGTCAACGAGTCGAGCAGCACGACGACGTCCTGGCCCAGCTCGACCAGCCGCTTGGCACGCTCGATCGCGAGCTCCGCGACGATCGTGTGGTCGCTGGCCGGGCGGTCGAACGTCGAGGCGATGACCTCGCCCTTGACCGTCCGCTCCATGTCCGTGACCTCCTCAGGGCGCTCGTCGACGAGCACGACCATGAGGTGGACCTCGGGGTTGTTGGCGGTGATCGCATTCGCGATCTGCTGCATGATGATCGTCTTGCCGGCCTTGGGCGGCGCGACGATGAGGCCGCGCTGGCCCTTGCCGATCGGCGCGACGATGTCGATCACACGCGGTGTCAGACGCGCCGGGTCGGACGTCTCGAGGCGCAGGCGCTCCTGCGGGTACAGCGGCGTGAGCTTGGTGAACTCGGGGCGCTGACGCGCCTCCTCGGGAGTCAGGCCGTTGACCGAGTCGAGGCGCACGAGCGCGTTGAACTTGTTGGGGCGGCCGCCCTGCTGCTGCGCCTGCGGCTGCTCACCCTCGCGCGGCTGGCGCACGGCGCCGGTGATCGCGTCACCGCGGCGCAGGCCGGCCTTCTTGACCTGGCCGAGCGACACGTAGACGTCGTTCTGGCCCGGCAGGTACCCGCTCGTGCGGACGAACGCGTAGTTGTCCAGCACGTCGAGGATGCCCGCGACGGGCAGGAGCACGTCGTCCTCGGCCAGCTCGATCTCGTCGAGCCCCGCGAGGTCAGGCTGGCCCGTGCGGCCACGGCCGCGCTTGCGGTCGCGCTCGCGGTACCGGTCGCGCTGGCGACGACGACGCCCGCCTGCCTCGTCGTCGGAGCCCGGCTCGCCGCCGGCCTGCTCGCCGCGCGGCTGCTGGCCCTGGCTGCTCTGGCTCTGCTGTTGCTGCTGGTTCTGCTGGTTCTGGCGCTGCTGGCCGGCCTGCGCGCCCTGCTGGCGCTGCTGGCCACGCTGGCCGCCCTGCTGCTGGCCGCCGTCCTGTGCGGGCT
>JAEWOA010000020.1 GCA_023461115.1 Actinomycetes bacterium | reverse complement strand
AGTCCTTCTCCTTGCACTCCTCGGCCGTGTACTTCGGCGGCTCGAAGCGGTGCTCGCGGAAGGAGAGGGACATGGTCCCGCCGAAGTCCTCGATCGGGGAGATCTCCTCGAAGATCTCCTCGAGGCCGGCGGTCTCCGGGACGTCGGTGCGCCCCGCCTCGATCGCCGCGGCCACGCGCGACTGCCAGCGCTCGTTGCCGAGCAGCCAGTCGAAGCTCTCGGTCTGCAGACCGAGCAGGTCAGGGACCTCGAGCGGCTCGTGGATCTGGGCGAAGGAGATGCGGCGGGATGCGGTGCGGTTCGCGATGGCGTCGGCGGACGGAGCAGAAGGGGTGCGCGAGGCAGCCAAGAGGGGTCCTTCCCTGCGGATCGAGTGCACGCTGCACCGGACCCGGCGGGTCACGATCCCCCGGCCGTGCGAGCTGGCGATCGTCGCGCACGAACGACGAAGGCGGGCTCGGGTTATACGGGATCGCGGGCACAGGCCAGCGCAAAGCGCTAGCATACTCGGCCGCCGCTAGGAAGTCCAAGCGTACGACGTGTGACCCGCACCGCGAAAGCCACCCGTCGCGCGGGCTCGCACACGGCCCGGAACGGGACGGGGCCCGCACCCCCGAAGGGATGCGGGCCCCGCCCACACGGATCGTCAGATCACTTGAGCTCGACGCTCGCGCCGGCGCCCTCGAGCTGCGCCTTCGCCTTCTCGGCCGTCTCCTTGTTGACGCCCTCGAGCACCGGCTTCGGCGCCTCGTCGACGAGGTCCTTGGCCTCCTTGAGGCCGAGCGACGTGAGCGCGCGCACCTCCTTGATGACCTGGATCTTCTTGTCGCCGGCGGCGGTGAGGACGACGTCGAACGAGTCCTTCTCCTCCTCGGCCTCGGCCTCGGCGCCGGCGCCGCCGGCGGCGGGGGCGGCGACCGCGACGGGCGCGGCGGCGGTGACCTCGAAGACCTCCTCGAAGGCCTTCACGAACTCGGACAGCTCGATGAGGGTCAGACCCTTGAACTGCTCGATGAGCTCCTCGGTGGTGAGCTTCGCCATGAGAGGCGTTCCTTTCTCAAATGCTCCGCGACGCTACGTGCGCCGGAAGCGGGATGTGGGTTGATGCGCGAGGCGCCGAACCTGGGGGACCCAGGTCAGGCGGCTGCCGCGCCTTCCGACTCCTGCTTCTGACGCAGGGCATCGATGACACGAGCGGCCTGGGCGGTGTTCGCGGTGAAGACGTAGGCAGCCTGGTAGAGCTTGGCCTTCATCGCGCCGGCCGCCTTGGCCAGCAGGACCTCACGGGACTCGAGGTCCGCGAGCTTGGTGACATCCGCGGCGGTCAGGGCGCGTCCGTCGAGGACACCGCCCTTGATGACCAGCGCGGGGTTCGCCTTGGCGAAGTCACGCAGACCCTTGGCGGCCTCGACCGGGTCGCCAGTGACGAAGGCGATCGCCGACGGGCCCTTGAGCGCGTCGTCGAGGCCCTCGAGGCCGGCTTCCTTGGCCGCGATCGCGGTCAGCGTGTTCTTCACCACGGCGTAGGTTGCGTTACCGCCGAGCGCCACGCGCAGCTTCTTGAGCTGCGCGACAGTGAGCCCGCGGTACTCGGTCAGCACGGCCGCGTTGGACGCACGGAACTGGTCCGTGAGCTCCGCGACGGCGGCTGCCTTGTCCGGCCTCGCCATGGCATTCCTTCCGATGGTGGTGCCGGCCGTCCGAACTCCCCCGGAAACGACGAGAGCCCCGCGCAGGCGCGGGGCTCGACATGGCGGTCCGGGCGGGCCGGGCCATCGTGTGGAACTCTCACCTGCGCTGGCCTCCGCGAATCTGCGGGACTTCGGCTGGTCCGACAAGCGGACCGACGACCGGCGGTCTTGGGCTCAAGCAGGGTATGCCACGAGCGGGCCGGGGTCCAAATCGACCTCGGATCGCCGGGGGGACGACTCGCCGGATGGGCGGCACGACACCCGAATGGCGGGGGTCCGCGCGGCAAGTTTCGTCAGATGTTCGGTCCTCTTCACGCGTCGTGATGCTGTGACAATCCCGCTCACGATCACCGCAAAGAGCGCGCGCGCCGGCGTGCTCAGATCGGCGCGCCCAGGCAGACGAGCGGGACCTCGTCGCCCGTCGCCTCGGCGTCCCGCGCGCACGCGTCCGCCACCGCCGCCGCCACCGGCCGGCCCGCGCGCAACTGCTCGTGGACCCGCGTCATCACCCGCAGCGCGGTCTCGTCGGGCAGCGGCGCCACCGCGGCGACCACACAGCCCACGCCCGTGCGCAGCAGCACGCTCGCGAGCCCCAACGACTCCCCGCCCGCGCGGATCGACGAGCGGCCCACCTCGCACGACGAGAGCAGCACCAGCCCGGGCGGCTCACCGCCGGAGTCGAGCTCGTGCGCGAACAGCGGGCCGTCCGCCAGGCGCACCGACGAGAACAGCGGGTTGTCCGGCTCGTGGCGCCCGTGCGCCGCCAGGTGCACCAGCCCCGGCTCACCCAAAGCCTGCGCCAGCCGCGAGACGGTCGCGTCCTCGCCCGTGAAGAGCGTCGCGCTCGGCCACAGGTCCGCGATGCGCTTGGCCTCGTCGTCGGCATGCCGCAGGCCCGGGCCTGCCGCGGCCGTCACCCGCTGCGGCGGCCGCGCCGTGCCCGCGTACCGCATCCAGTGGTGCACCGAAGGTGCGACGACGGTCGCGCGCCCCCGGCGCGACGGCAACAGGCTCCACGGCAACACCCCGAGCCAACCGCCCGCCACCACGACGAGCTCGTCGACATCCCGCAGGGCCGGCGCCAACGACTCGTCGAGACGCGCCAGCCCGCCCGCGAGCGACCGGTGCGCCACACCGCGCAGATCACGCGGCACCAACGGGTTCGCGACCACCTCCAGGTCGGCGTGCGTGCGCCGCACCAGCTCCGCGACCGGCGCCGAGGCTCCGAGCGGCACCAGGTGCGCGCCCCGATCGTCGAGCCGCACGGCCAACAAGGTGCCGTCGTGGTCCAGCACGTCGAGGCCGACGGTCCCCGGGCGGCGACGCATGGCCTCCCGGGCGTCCGCGGCACGCGACGGGCGGTCGTCTCCCGCCGTGCCGGCCTCGTGCCACGAGCGCGACAGGATCTCGAGCTTCAACTCCTGCGCCCGCGCCATCAGGCGCATCCGCTCCGGGTCGCTCGCGGGGCGCCCGGTGACCGCGCGACTGCCCTCGACGAGGCGGCGCAGCTCGGCCAGGAGCGCGGCGGTTCGGTCGTCGCGCGGCGGGTTGACCCGCGGGGTGCCGCCCATCACGGCCCGCACCCGCTCGATGCTCTCCAGCAGCGCGTCCGGCCGATTGGCCGCGAGCGCGATCGTCAAGTCGAGCTCCGCGAGCGCGGCGCCGTGCACCGCGCCCGCCGTGCGCAGGTCGAGCGAGCCGAACCGGGCACGGTGCAGCGCGAGGTCACGCTGCCCGGCCCGCACGTGGTGCGACGCGCGGCGCGGCTGCTGCGCCGCGAGCGCCAGGAGAGCGCGGATCCGACGACCGTGCAGCCGCAGGCTCAACGGGTCCTCGGTGCGCACCGGGCCGAGCTCGGCCAGCACAGCCTCGGCGTCGACGCCCGCGCTCCGGCCCAGGTCGGCCTCGAGCCGCAGGTAGCGCGCCTGTTGCTCCCACGCCGAACGGCCAGTCGCGCGCGCCACCTCCTCGACCGTCGCCGCGCGCCGCGCCAACCCGGCCCACCCCAGGCGCGTCGCGCGGCCGTCGGCCTGCCGGGACAGCACCGCGGCGTCGGCCTGCAGCGCGAGGATCGACGAGCGCAGCACCCACG
>JAEWOA010000019.1 GCA_023461115.1 Actinomycetes bacterium | reverse complement strand
CGCATCGGCCGGTGGCGCGGGCGCGGGGCCGAGCCCGCCGCGGTACGCCTGGCCGGGCCCGATCTCGCGCGGGTCGACGAACGGCGGCTCGTCGTCGCGGCGCTCGCGGCCCGCGTTGGCGAAGATCACCGCGACGTACGGCAGCACGACGGCGCCGACGAGGAAGATGATCGAGACCCACACCGGCACGCGTGACCACGTCACGAACGCCAGGACGAAGCACACGAGGCGGAGCCCCATCTGGGCGAGGTAACGGCGCTGGCGCCGCATGACGTCGTCGCCCAAGGGCTCGGGAGCCGACGTGATCCGGTGGACCTCGGGCTCGGGATGCTGCCGGCGTGCGCTCACCAACCGATCCTAAGTCTTGTGGCACTCCCACAATCGCCCGCGGTCATCCTGTGCCGCGGCGCAGCCGCGCCACGCGCGTGGCCTGGGCTAGCGTCGTGACCCGTGCCTGACACTTCCGACAACACCAGTGAGCCGACGCCCGCGACGCCCGCGCCTTCGGGGCGCGTCGTCCTCGTCACGGGCGCCAATCGCGGCATCGGCCGCGCGATCGCCGAGCGCTTCGTCGCCGCGGGGGACCGGGTGGCGACGATCTACCGGTCTGGCGACCTTCCTGCCGGCGTGTTCGGCGCCGTCGGCGACGTGCGCGACACCGCCGCGGTGGACGCCGCGTTCGCGGCGATCGAGGCCGAGCTCGGCCCGGTCGAGGTGCTCGTCGCCAACGCCGGCGTGACGCGCGACCAGCTCCTGCTGCGCATGTCCGACGAGGAGTTCGACGACGTCATCGACGTCAACCTCAAGGGCGCGTTCCGGTGCGTGCGGCGCGCGAGCAAGGGCATGATCCGGCTGCGGCGCGGTCGCATCGTGCTGATCTCGTCGGTCGTCGGGCTCTACGGCTCGCCCGGCCAGGTCAACTACGCGGCGTCCAAGGCGGCGCTCGTCGGCATGGCCCGCTCGATCACGCGCGAGCTGGGCGGCCGCGGCATCACCGCGAACGTCGTCGCGCCCGGGTTCATCGACACCGACATGACGCGCGCGCTCCCCGAGGCCACGCAGGCCTCCTACCGGGCGTCGATCCCAGCGGGCCGGTTCGCCGAGCCCGACGAGGTCGCCGCCGCAGTCGAGTTCCTCGCCTCGCCCGCCGCCGCGTACATCTCCGGCGCCGTGCTGCCCGTCGACGGCGGCCTCGGCATGGGCCACTAGACCTCCTCGTCATCGACAGAACGGAAATCCCATGGGCCTGCTCACCGGCAAGAAGATCCTCGTCACCGGCGTCCTGACGGACGGCTCGATCGCGTTCCACGTCGCGCGCCTCGCGCAGCAGGAGGGCGCCGGGGTGATCCTCACGTCCTTCGGCCGCCAGTTCCGCCTCACGCAGGCCATCGCGCGCCGCCTCCCCGTCGAGGTGCCGGTCGTGCAGCTCGACGTCACCGACGCCGCCGACCTCGCGCAGCTCGCCGACCGCATCCGGGAGGCCGGCGTCGACTCGCTCGACGGCGTGGTCCACTCGATCGGCTTCGCGCCGCAGTCCGTCATGGGCGGCAACTTCCTGGCCGCCGAATGGGGCGACGTCGCGACCGCGCTCGAGGTGAGCGCGTACTCGCTGAAGTCGCTCGCGGTGGCCGCGCAGCCGCTGCTCGCAACCGGCGGCTCGGTGGTGGGCCTGACGTTCGACGCCAAGTTCGCGTGGCCGGTCTACGACTGGATGGGCGTCGCGAAGGCCGCGTTCGAGTCCACCGCGCGCTACCTCGCGCGCGACCTCGGCCCCTCGGGTGTGCGGGTCAACCTCGTGTCCGCGGGCCCGATCCGCACGACCGCCGCCAAGTCGATCCCCGGCTTCGAGTCGATGGAGTCCGGCTGGGACGGCCGCGCGCCGCTCGGCTGGGACGTCACCAACCCGGAGCCGACGGCCCGCGCGGTCGCCGCGCTGTTGTCGGACTGGTTCCCGGCGACCACCGGCGAGATCGTCCACGTCGACGGCGGCGTGCACGCGATGGGCCAGTGATCGGGGCTCGGGCCGCGGGGCGGTAGCCGGGATGGCGCAGGCGCGCGGGGGCGCCACGTTGGTGGGACGCTGAGCGCGTGAGCACCGACGTGGCCGAGGTGGGGGCGCCCCGCACGCTGATCCTGCTCCGGCACGCCAAGGCCGAGCACCCCGACGGCATGCCCGACCACGAGCGACCGCTCGCGCTGCAAGGGCGCCGGCAGTCGGGTCGCGTGGGCGCCGCACTGGCGGCCGCCGGGCTGATCCCGGACCTGGTGCTGTGCTCGTCGAGCACCCGCACACGCCAGACCTGGGAGCTCGCGCGCGCGACCCTGGGCGCCGAGCCCCGGACCCGGTACCTCGACGAGGTCTACGACGCGGGGGTGCGCGGGCTCGTCGAGCTCGTCGCGTCCGCGCCCGACGAGGCCCACACGCTGCTCGTCGTCGGACACGAGCCGACGATGTCGCACACCGCCGCGACGCTCGCCGGGCCGCAGTCCGACGAGGCCGCGTGGGCGCGCGTGCAGGTGGGTGTCCCGACCGCGTCGTGGTCGTGGCTCGAGCACGACGGGCCGTGGGGCTCGATCGGCCCGGCCGCCGAGCGGCTCCTGCGCCTCGTCACACCCGACTGACGGCGCCTCACCCGGCGAGCGGCGCGAGCTCCAAGGCGCGGTCGAGGCGGTCGACGACGACCGCGTCCGCCTGTGCTGCGACCACCGGCTTGGCGTTGAACGCGACGCCGAAGCCCGCCGCCGCGAGCATGTCCAGGTCGTTGGCGCCGTCCCCGATCGCGACGCAGTCCGCGAGGTCCGCGCCGACCTGGGCCGCGAAGTCGCGCAGCGCGACGGCTTTGGCGGCGCGGTCGATCACCGGGCCCGTGACGCGGCCCGTGAGCGTGCCGTCCGCCACCTCGAGCGCGTTGGCGCGGAACAGCGTGATGCCGAGGTCCGCCGCGAGCGCCGCGACGAGCTCGACGAACCCGCCGGACACCAACGCGACCGCCCAGCCGCGGCGCTGCAGCTCCGCGACGAGCTCGCGGGCGCCGGGAGACAGCTCGATGCGGGCCAGGACGTCGTCGAACACGCTCGTCGGCAGGCCCGCGAGCGTCTGGACGCGCTCGTGCAGCGACTCCGCGAAGTCGATCTCGCCGCGCATCGCGCGCTCGGTGATCTCGGTGACCTCGGCCTCGGCGCCCGCGTGCGCGGCGAGCATCTCGATCACCTCACCGGTGATGAGCGTGGAGTCGACGTCCATGACGAGGAGGCGCGGCCGAGCCAGGGGAGCAGCGGGGGTCACGGAGCCGAGGGTAGCCGCGGCGGAGGTGGCGACGCCGGGACGCTCAGTCCTCGATCACGGCGGCGCGGCCGCCTCAGTCCTCGATCACGGTGCCCTTCGGCACGACCGTGAGGCCCGACTGCGTCACCGTGAACCCACGGGCCAGGTCGTGCTCGCGGTCCAGGCCGACGCGCGCGCGCTCGGGGACGATCACGTTCTTGTCGAGGATCGCCCGGTGGATCTGCGCGTAGCGGTCGACCTGAACGCCGTCCATGAGCACCGAGTCGGTGACCTGCGCCCACGAGTGCAGCCGGATCCCGGGCGAGAGCACCGAGCCGGACACGGTCGCGCCCGAGATCACCACGCCGGGGGAGACGATCGAGTCCGCGGCGTGGCCGAGGCGGCCGGCGCCCGCGTGCACGAACTTGGCCGGAGGCAGGCCGGTGTACCCGGTGTGCAGCGGCCATTCGTCGTTGTAGAGGTTGAACACCGGCTCGACTGCGATGAGGTCGATGTTCGCGTCGTAGAACGCGTCGATCGTCCCCACGTCCCGCCAGTAGTCGCGGTCGCGCGGTGTGGAGCCCGGCACGTCATTGCGGATGAAGTCGTAGACACCCGCGGTCCCGCGCTCGACGAACGCCGGCACGATGTCGCCGCCCATGTCGTGACGCGAGTTCACGTCCTCGGCGTCCTGCGTCACCGCGCGGATCAGCGCGTCGGCGTTGATGACGTAGTTGCCCATCGACGCGAGGACCTCGTGGGGCGAGTCCGCCAGGCCGACGGGGTTCTCGGGCTTCTCGAGGAACGCCTTGATCTTCGTCGGGTCGCGCGGGTCGGTCTCGATCACGCCGAACTGGTCGGCCTCCGCGATGGGCTGGCGGATGGCCGCGACGGTGAGCTCGGCGCCGGACTCGATGTGCGCGTCGACCATCTGGGAGAAGTCCATGCGGTACACGTGGTCCGCGCCGACGACCACGACGATGTCCGGCCGCTCGTCCTCGATGATGTTGAGGCACTGGTAGATCGCGTCCGCGCTGCCCAGGTACCAGTGCTTGCCGACGCGCTGCTGCGCGGGCACGGCGGCGACGTAGTTGCCGAGCAGCGGGGACATGCGCCAGGTGCGGGACACGTGGCGGTCCAGGCTGTGGGACTTGTACTGCGTCAGCACGATGACGTGCAGGTAGTGCGAGTTGATGACGTTCGAGAGCGCGAAGTCGATCAAACGGTAGATGCCGCCGAACGGGACCGCGGGCTTGGCGCGGTGGGCGGTCAGGGGCATGAGGCGCTTGCCCTCGCCACCTGCGAGGACGATGGCCAAGACGCGCGGTGCTGCCATGTGGTCGACCCTATGGCCGCATCGGCCGCCGGGCGAGATGTGTCCGCGCTAGCGTGTCGCGCATCGATCTTGCCGCGCGCGTCCCGCGCGCGGCCCAGCCTGGAGGAGCGCCGTGCGCGTCGAGATGGTGACCCGCGAGTACCCGCCGCACGTCTACGGAGGGGCGGGGGTCCACGTCGCTGGGCTCGCCGCGGTGCTGCGGCGCACGATCGATGTGCGGGTGCACTGCTTCGACGGGCCGCGCGACGAGGCCGGGGTCACGGGCTACGAGGTGCCGGGCGGCCTCGGCGCCGCGAACGCCGCGATCCAGACGCTCGGCGTGGACCTGGAGATGGCCGACGCCGTCGGCGGCGGCGACCTGGTCCACTCGCACACGTGGTACGCGAACATGGCGGGCCACGTCGCGTCGTTGCTGCACTCGCTGCCGCACATCGTCACCGCGCACAGCCTCGAGCCGCTGCGCCCGTGGAAGGCCGAGCAGCTCGGCGGCGGCTACGCGGTCTCGAGCTGGGCCGAGCGCACGTCGTACGAGGCCGCGGCCGCGGTGATCGCGGTGAGCGGCGGCATGCGCGCCGACATCCTGCGCTCGTACCCGGCGATCGACCCCGCGCGCGTGCACGTGGTGCACAACGGCATCGACCTCGCGGGCTGGCGACGCCCGGCGGAGGCCGCGGAGCTCGCCGCAGGTCGGGCCACGGTCCGCCGGCTGGGCATCGACCCGGCACGGCCCTCGGTCGTGTTCGTCGGCCGGATCACGCGGCAGAAGGGCCTGCCGTACCTGCTGCGCGCGGCCGAGCAGCTCCCGCCCGAGGTGCAGCTCGTGCTGTGCGCGGGCGCGCCTGACACGCCCGCGATCGCCGCGGAGGTCGCCGGGCTCGTCGCGCAGCTGCGGGAGCGCCGCACGGGCGTGGTCTGGATCGAGCAGATGCTGCCGCGCGACGAGCTCGTCGCGGTGCTCGCCAACGGCACGGTGTTCGCGTGCCCATCGGTGTACGAGCCGCTCGGCATCGTCAACCTCGAGGCCATGGCCGTGGGCCTGCCGGTCGTCGGCACCGCCACGGGCGGCATCCCCGAGGTCGTCGATGACGGTGTCACGGGCCGACTCGTCCCGATCGACCAGGTGCAGGACGGCACGGGGACGCCCACCGACCCGGACGCGTTCGTCGCGGACCTCGCCGCCGCGCTCACCGAGGTCGTCTCCGACGAAGGCCGCGCGCGCGAATGGGGCGTCGCCGCGCGCCGGCGCGTCGAGGACCACTTCTCGTGGGAGGCGATCGCCGACCGGACGATCGAGGTCTACCGCTCGGTGCTCGCCTGACGCGTCGTCACGCGCGGCGCGGCGGGAGCGGCGCGGTCGCCGCGGCGAGCGCGCGGCGTGCCATCCGGTCCACGTCGCGCAGCGCCGCGGTGCGCTGATCGGCTTGCCAGAGGCTCACGGCGCCGCCGTCGTCGACGCCCGCGAGCTCGACGATCGCGCGCAGGCGCGCGG
>JAEWOA010000018.1 GCA_023461115.1 Actinomycetes bacterium | reverse complement strand
CGAGACCGCCCGGCGCAAAGCCCTGCCAGGATGGCTTCACGAGTACAACCACCACCGGCCCCACTCAGCCATCGGCAAGGTCCCGCCCATCACACGATTGACCAACCTGCCTGGGCAGTACACCTAGAGGCGTTGGGGGTCGTCCCAGTCGTCGCTGCTCGCGATCGCCTCGTCGTCGGGCTCGAGCTCCATGCGCTGCAGCGAGCGCGGGGCGCGGGCCGCGTCTCCCCCGGACCGCGCGTCGGCCGCGGCCAGCTCAGCCTCCTTCGGCTGCTGCTCCGCCAGGTGCTCGGCCGAAGGGTCCGACACGAGGTCGCGGTGGCTCGTCATACGTTCCGTTGTACCGCCGTGCGCGAGCGCGTGCACCCCTGGCCAGGTGGCCGGGAGACGAAGATCACATGTTCCTCGTGATCAACTATCTCGACGTCAACTTACGATCGAGGGCGTGCCAGGAGCAGCGGACAACCAGCGGCCCGTCGACGTCGTCCTCATCGGCGGCGGCATCATGAGCGCGACTCTCGCGTCGCTCCTGAGCACGCTCGAGCCGACGTGGACCATCCAGATCCTCGAGCGCCGTGACGGCCTCGCCCAGGAGAGCTCAAACCCCTGGAACAACGCGGGCACGGGCCACGCCGCGCTCTGCGAGCTCAACTACACGCCCGAGCGGCCGGACGGCTCGATCGACACCGCCAAGGCAGTCAAGATCAACGAGCAGTTCGAGCTCTCGCGCGAGTTCTGGCACTACCTCGACAGCCAGGACCGGCTCCCCGGCGGGCCCGGATTCCTCTCCCGCACCCCCCACATGACGTTCGTGCGCGGCGCCGAGGGCGTCGACTACCTGCGCCGCCGCTTCGACGCGCTGCGGGCCCATCCACTGTTCTCGCAGCTCGAGTTCTCCGACGACCCCGCGAGGATCGCGCAGTGGGCCCCCGCGCTCGTCGCCGACCGCGACCCCGCGGAGCAGATCGCCGCCACGCGCGCGCACGAGGGCACGGACGTCGACTTCGGGGCGCTGACCGGCTCGCTCGTGACGGATGCGGTCGCGCGCGGCGCCGGCCTCACGCTCGAGGCCGAGGTCACACGGCTCCACCAGCGCCGCGACGGGACCTGGCGCCTGCGCGTCAAGGACCGCCGGTGGAACGGCCATCGCCGCTCGTCCACGATCGACGCGCGGTTCGTGTTCATCGGCGCCGGCGGCGGCGCGCTGCGCCTGCTGCAGCGCTCGGGGATCCCCGAGGCCAAGGGCTACGGCGGCTTCCCGATCTCCGGCCAGTTCCTGCGCACGACGAACCCTGCGGTCGTCGCGCAGCACGACGCCAAGGTCTACGGCCGCGCGGAGCTCGGCGCCCCGCCCATGTCGGTGCCGCACCTGGACACGCGCGTGGTCGACGGGCGCAGCGCGCTCCTGTTCGGCCCGTACGCCGGGTGGAGCATGAAGTTCCTCAAGCACGGCTCGTGGCTCGATCTCGTGCGTTCGGTGCGGCCGGGCAACCTCGTGCCGATGCTGTCGGTGGGGCTGCGCAACTTCGGCCTCCTGAAGTACCTGATCGGCGAGGTCACGGCATCCTCCGAGGCCCGGTTCCGCGCGCTGCGGCAGTTCATGCCGACCGCGCGCCCAGGCGACTGGGAGCTCATCACCGCGGGCCAGCGTGTCCAGGTGATCAAGAAGGGCAAGGGCGGGGGCGTGCTCGAGTTCGGCACCGAGCTCGTCACCGCCGCCGATGGCTCGATCGCGGGCCTGCTCGGGGCCTCGCCGGGCGCGTCCACTGCGGTCGCGACCATGATCGACCTGCTGGAACGCTGCTTCGGCGACAAGGTCGATGCCTGGCGGCCGCAGCTGCGCGAGATGATGCCGAGCCTCGGCGGCGCGTGGGACGAGTCGTTCGAGCTCGAGGGACTCGCCGACGAGGCCGTGTCGGGCCAGCGGTGACGCAGGCGTCCGCCGTACCCTCGGGAGCCATGCAGGACCACGCGGCAGGCGACCTCGCCGACGGCCCCAGCCAGGTGGCCGTGAGCGCCCAGATGCGGCGAGCCAAGGTGCGCGCCTACACCGACCACACCACGGTCGGGCTGGTCGAGACGCTGGCCGACGGCCGCGTCACGATCGCGTGCGCATGCGGGATGAGCCTCACGAACGGGCCCACCTGGTCACTCGACGAGCACATCCGGCTGCACCGGGCAGAGGCGCGCTTCCTGGCGCTCGCCGCGGTCGCGCCCGAGGGCATCCCCCGCCTGGTGGCGTGGCCGCTCGCCGACGACGCCCACTGATCGGGGGCGTCGCGCCGGAGTGACGCCCCGTCGGCGCGTGTGTTCGTGCGTGTGTCGGTGCGTGGTGTCCGGTGCGCGGTGTCGGTGCTGGTGTCGGTGCGCTCGTCAATGCGTGTGCGCGATGCCCAGCTCGTGCATCCGCTCGTGCTCCTCGCGCTGCGCCATGCGCGCCGCGATCCTGGCCTGCACCTCCGGCCGGCGCAACGGTGGCAGGTTCGCGGGCGGTTGCCGGCGCGCCGGCAGGTCGCGCAGCGCCTGCGTCGTGGCCAACGCGACCGCCTTGACCGCGGCGTCGAACGCCTCCGCCGTCGTGGGACTCGGCTTGACCACCCCTGTCACCTTGCGCACGTACTGCACCGCGGCGGCGGTGATCTCCTCGTCGGACGCGGGCGGCTCGAGGCCGCGCAGGTTCGTGATGTTCCGGCACATGCCGGACACGCTACGCCGCGGACTCCAGCGCCAGCAGGGCGCGCTTGGCCTCCGCGCCGCCCGCGTACTGGCCGGGCGTGCCGTCCGCCTTGACGACACGGTGGCACGGCAGCACCAGCGGGAGCGGGTTGAGCGCGCACGCGGTGCCGACCGCGCGCCCGGCCCGAGGACGGCCTGCCGCGGCCGCCACCTGCGCGTAGGTCGCGACGCGGCCGTAGGCGATGCTCGCGAGGCTCTCGACGACCTCCCGGCGGAAGCCTTGCGCGAGGCACAGGTCCAGGGGCAGGTCGAACACGTGGCGTCGTCCGGCGAAGTACTCGTCGAGCTCGCGGGCGGCCGCGTCGAGCCGGCCCGGGGCGGCGAGCACCCGGGGGCTCACACGGTCAGCGAGCGCCTGCAGGACGGCGTCGTGGTCCTGGGACTCGAACGCGACCCGGACCAGCCCATGCGGCGTCGCGGCGAGCAGGAGCGAGCCGACGGGGCTGTCGATCGTGCGGTACGCGACGTCGAGCAGGCCCTCACGGGCAGCGCGCTCGACGAGCGTGGTGTGCAGCGTGGCGATCTCGCTGTCGGTCATCGGCTCGTCGGCCATCGGAGCCTCGGTCATCGGCTTGTCGGTCATCGGCGCGTCTCCTGTCCTCGTCCCGGAACGCGCGCGCCGCGGCGTGCGGCGTGGTCGGTGGCGTCGGTGTGGTCGGTGGGCGTGGCGGGGCGGTCGCCGGGTGGGAAGTCGTCGAGCCAGCGTTGCGACGAGCGCCGCAGCGCCGCGATCCCGTCGGATCCCGCGCGCCGCGCCGCCGCCGGGGTGGCTCCGGTGAGGGCCGCGACCTCGACGTAGGGCAGCCCGCCGAGGTGGTGCAGCACGACCGCGTGGCGCTGCCGGTCGGGCAGCGCCGCCACGGCCGCGACGAGGTCCAGGTCGCGCGTGGCGTCCGGCGCGGCACGTTCGGGGAGGTCGCCGAGCGGCACGGCCCTGCGGGCCGCTGCGCGGTGCACGTCGATCGCCTTGCGGCGCGCGATCGTCACGAGCCACGCCTCGACATCCGCGTCCGCCGGCAGCGCGGGCCACGCGCGCAGCGCCGAGAGGAACGTCTCCTGCCAGGCGTCGTGCGCGTCGGCGGGCGGCAGCGTGGCGCGGCACACCCGCAGCACGGTCGGGCCGTGCGCGGTGACGACCTGCTCGAAGGGCGGCTTCACGTTCACAGTGTGCAGACGTGGCGGGCGCGCTGGATGTGAGGCACGGCGCCTAAGTTGGGCGCATGACGAATCTGGAGGCGCGGCCCGCGGCCCAGGTGTGCGGCGTGCCGGGCCGCCGGGGCCCGCGCGTCGACGTCTTCGAGGCGCGTGAGGTCCCGCTCGGGGGGATCCGCGCGATGCGGGTGCGCCGGACGCTGCCGCAGCGCGGCCTTCCCCTGGTCGGGTCGTGGTGCTTCCTCGACGAGTTCGGTCCGCAGGAAGTCGAGATGCGGGTGCTCCCGCACCCGCACGTCGGGCTCCAGACGGTCACCTGGCCGCTGCGCGGCGAGATCCGCCACCGGGACAGCGTCGGCTCGGACGTCGTGGTCAGGCCAGGGCAGCTCAACCTCATGACGGCTGGCCGTGGCGTCGCGCACTCGGAGTTCTCGGTGGCCGCGGGAGGCGCGGAGGCCGCTGTCGGCATGGTCCACGCGGTTCAGCTGTGGGTGGTGCTCCCGGACGGAGCCGCGGATGGTCCGGCGGGGTTCGAGCAGGTCGTCGACCTGCCGGTGTGGACGGGCGACGGGCTGCGTGCGGTCGTGATGGTCGGCGAGCTCGGTGGGGCGCGCTCCCCCGCGACCGTCCACACGCCGCTGCTCGGGGCGGACGTCGCGGTGTCCGCGGGCGCCGGGCGGACCATGCCGCTGCGCGAGGACTTCGAGCACGCGCTCGTGGTACTCGAGGGCGCGGTGGTGGTAGACGGCACGCGCGTGGAGCCCGGGCCGATCGTCGATCTGGGCGACGGCCGGGACCGCGTGCGATTGTCGTGCGACGAGGACGCGCGCGTGCTGCTGCTGGGCGGGGCGCCGTTCGCGCACGACGTGGTCATGTGGTGGAACTTCGTCGGACGCGACCATGACGCCGTCGCACAGGCGCGCGCCGACTGGGAGTCCGCCGACCGCGCGACGCGGTTCGGCGCCGTCGCCGGGCACGACGAACGGATCCCCGCGCCGGAGCTGCCGAATCTGCGGCTCCGGCCACGCCACCGCGGGACTGGGTGAGCCGGCGACGCGATCGGCGCGCGGTCCTTCCTTCCGCCCCTCACCTGGCGTCCCCGGGCGCCTCATTCGGGCTGCGCGGCCGCATACGCGGCGCCGTCCGCCTGGCGGCCGGCTGGCGTCGGGACGTTCGGCCCCCACCACCTGCGTGATCGCGCCGGATTCTGGTCCCCGCCAGGAGGGAGCGCCGATGCGGCTCGAAGGCCCAGTGCTGATCGCGATCGACGGCTCGGTGCGCAGTGAGCGCACCGCGCGTTGGGGGATCGCCGCGGCGCGACGTCGCCGCGCCCCGGCCATCCTGGTGCATGCCGTCAGCCAGCCGACGCCAGCCTTGTGGGCGGCCGTCTCCGTGCCCGTCGCGCAGGATCTGCTGACCGAGCTCGAGGCCACGCGGAACCGGCTTCGCGACGAGCACCCGGACGTCAAGATCGGCGCCGCGCTCGCGGACGGCGACCCGGTCCCCGCGCTCACGGCGCTGAGCGCGGACGCCCAGCTCCTCGTCGTGGGGACCGGCCGGTCCAGCCGGGCGGGAGCGGCCGCGCGCCTGAGCGCTCGCGCACGCTGCCCCGTGGTGACCGTGCCCGACGACGCCGCGCGCATCGGGCTGATCCCCACGCAGCGGCGCGGCGGGATCACGCTGCCCGTCGTCGTCGGCGTGGACGGGTCGCAGT
>JAEWOA010000017.1 GCA_023461115.1 Actinomycetes bacterium | reverse complement strand
GCGCTGTAGCGGCCGGCGCGGGCAACACGCTCGCGCCGCCTCCGGCATCCGGCGCGTGCCGTGGCCACCGCGCCGCGGCCCGTGCGCCTAGCGTGACCCTATGGCTCCCGCGCTCGACGTGCTCCTCCCCCCCGGCCTCGCGGGACGCCGGCTCGAGCCGCGCGACGACGAAGCCGAACTGCTCGACCTGCTCGACGACCTGCCGGCGCGCCACGTCCGCGGCAACATGATCGCCACGCTCGACGGCGGTGGAACCGGGCCGGACGGGGTCACCGGCTCGATCAACGGGGCTGCCGACTTCCGGGTGTTCCAGGCGCTGCGGGCGCTGTGCGACGTCGTGCTCGTCGGCGCCGGGACGGTGCGCCACGAGAAGTACGGCGCGCTCGGCCTCCCCGAACCGCTGGCCGCGGCGCGCGAGGCCCGTGGCCGGGCACGACAGGTCGAGCTGGCCGTCGTCACGGTGACCGGCGACCTGCCCGACGCCCTGATGCGCGAGCGGCCACCCTTCGTCGTGACGACCCCCGGCGCGCCGCGCGCCCACGAACTGCGAGAACGCCTCGGCGACGAGCACGTGATCGTGTGCGGCGGGCCCGGGGGCGTCGACCTCGCGAGAGCGCTCGACGCGCTCGCGGAGCGCGGGCTCGCGCGCGTGCTCACCGAGGGCGGGCCGACTCTGCTGTCCCAGCTGGTCGCCGCCGGTCTGCTCGACGAGTTGTGCCTGACGTGGAGCCCGCTGCTCGTCGGCGGGCCCGCGCCCCGCATCCTCGACACCCGCGAATGGCTCGATCCGCCGCGCGCAGCCACGGCCCGCCAGCTGTTCCACGCCGACGGGGTCCTGCTCGGGCGCTGGCGGCTGGATAGGCTCGGCGCGTGACCGACACCATCCTGGTCCTCATCGAGGACACCCTGGCCCCCGTCGACATCGAGCACCTGCTCGCACTGCACGACGGCGAGGAGCTCGCCTACAAGGTGCTCGTGCCCGCCGACTCCGACCGGCCGCTGCTGCCCACGATCGTCGACAACCTGGGCCTCGGCGAGCTCAAGGAGGCCTTCGGGCGGCTGCGCGGCAAGGAGCCGAGCGTCCCCGAGGCGAAGGCGACGGCGGCCGAGCAGTTGGCCCGCACGCTCGCGGAGTTCGAGGCCGCGGGGCGCGCCGCCACGGGCGAGGTCGTCGAGGACGACCCGTTGCCGGCGCTGCGGGCCGCGGTCGCCCAGGGCGAGATCCGCGAGGTCGCGGTGATCACGTACCCGCACGCGTGGCTCGACACGTTCCACCAGGACTGGGCCTCGCGCGCCCGCGACGAGCTGCGGATCCCGGTCCTGCACGTGTACTCGGGCACCTCGGAGCTCGGCTGAGGCCACCGGCGCGGCGCCGCGGTCAGCGCGCGGCGACCTCGCGCCCGGCCCGCTCGATGGTGCGCCGCGCGAGCACGTCGAGCGAGTCGACGTACAGCGGGTCGGCGAGCAGGTCGGCGTCCTCGGCGACCACCGAGAGCTCGGTGCAGCCCATGACGACGACGGTCGCGCCGCGCTCGACCAGCCGGTCGACGACCCCCGCGAGCGCCGCGAGGTCCACCGGCCTGCCGGCCTTGACCTGTTCGTAGATGACCCGCATGACGACCGCCTGGTCGTCATCGTCGGGCGCGATCGCCCCCAAGCCGTGCGCGGCCGCCGCACGCTGGTACTCGCCCGCCGCGAGCGTCCCGCTCGTCGCGAGGACGCCGACCACACCGCCCGGGGTGCGCGCCGCGGCCTCGGCCACCGTCTCCTCCACGATCGACAGCACTGGAACGGTGACGGCCGCCTCGACCTCGGCCATGAAGTGGTGCGCGGTGTTGCACGGCACGACGACGAACGACACCCCGAGCCGCTCCAGCGACCGTGCGTCGGCGGCCATCGGCGGGCCGGGGTCCTCGTCCGACTCGCCCAGGATGAACGCGGTTCGGTCGGGGATCGTCGCGTGTTGCATCACGACGAGGTCCACGTGGTCCTGGTCCCGGTCCGCGCGTGTCAGGCGCACCACCTTGTCCAGGAAGTAGACCGTCGCGAGCGGGCCCAGCCCGCCGATCACCCCGACCGGCGCCGCCATCAGGCTGCCGCCTCTGGCCGCGGTGCGGGCGCGGGCTGCGCGAGCGTCGGCCGCGAGTAGTACGTGCGGTACTTGCGCACCTGGTTGGCCTGCGCGATCACGAGGTACGCGAGGCGGCGCGGGTCGGTCTCGGCGCGGTACCACAGCGGGTTGGTCGCTCGGCGCATGCGGCCCAGGCTACGCACGCGGCCACGCAGCGCGGGGTCGGCGATGTAGCGCCGCAGGAGCCAGCGCGGCAGCACGGTGTACAGGTGCGGCTCGTCGAGCTGCGGTGTGGCGCCCGGCGGCAGCGGGTCCAAGCCCTGCACGTGCTCGCGCACGTAGAGCTCAGCGGTGTTGCGGCCCCCGGCGGTCAGGTAGAAGTTCGAGCGGCCCAGGCGCGGGTTCAGCTCGAAGAACACCGTGGAGCCGTCGCGCGGGTCGTGCTTCAGGTCGAAGTTGGCGTACCCGACCCAGCCGATCGCCTCTAGCAGGCGCGTGGCCTGCTCGACGAGCGCGTCGTCGTGCCGCGTGATGATGCCCGCGGGATTGCCGAGCGCGCCCGGCGTGTGCTCCTCCAGCAACACGTGCCCGAAGCCCGCGAACACCACCTTGCCCTCGCGCGTGGAGTAGCAGGTGAGGATCCGCATGCCCGAGTCGTCGCCCGGGATGAAGTCCTGGATCACGAACGTGCCCTGGTAGCCCGCGGCGCGCACGCGCTCCAGCAGGTCCGCGAGCTCGTCCGCCGAGTCGACCGTGAAGACCTTCTTCTTCCCGGCGAACTCCACCTGGTGGTATGCCGCGGTGTCGGCGGCCTTCGCGATCACCGGGAACCGCAGCCCGCTCGTGTCCGGCTCGCCCCCCGCCTGCACGTCGTGCACCACGGTCGTCGGGTGGGCCAGCCCGTGCTCGCCGCATAGCGCGCCGAAGCGCTCCTTGTCCGTCACCTTGTCGAGCGTCGCGAGCGGCACGTACGGGATCGTGTAGAGGTCCTCGAGCCGCTCACGGTTCTCGACGATGGTGCGCACCAGCCAGTCCGCCGAGCCGAGCAGCATGAGCGCCTTGCCGGGGAAGCGTCCTGCGATCGCGCGCAGCGTCGCGACGATCGTGTCGGGGTCGTCGATGCCGGGCTCGACGACGTTCTGCAGGATCCGCGAGTGCCGCACCAGCCCGGTGGACACCGTGGAGACCACGACGGGCCGTACGCCGTAGGCCTCGTGGAACGTGCGGGCGATCGAGTACGCGCCGATGTCCCCGCCCAGCACCACCGGCTGGAGGCCAGGCGCGGGGACCGCGGCAGGGCGACGGCGGCTCACGCGACGCGTCACGCGTCCTGCTCGCTGCGGTCGCCGGACCACGTCGTGTGGAACGAGCCGTCCCGGTCCGTGCGGCGGTAGGTGTGGGCGCCGAAGAAGTCGCGCTGCGCCTGGATCAGCGCCGCGGGCAGGCGCTCGGCACGCACGCCGTCGTAGTACGCGAGCGACGACGAGAACGCGGGCGTGGGTACGCCGTGGAGCGCGGCGCCCGCCACGGTCCGCCGCCAGGCCTCGACACCGTTGCCGACCGCGCCCGTGAAGTACTCGTCCGCGAGCAGCAGCGCGAGCTCGGGGTTGCGCTCGTACGCCTCGGTGATGCGGTTCAGGAAGCGCGCGCGGATGATGCAGCCGCCGCGCCAGATGCGCGCCATCGCGCCGCGGTCGATGTCCCAGCCGAACTCGGCGGAGGCCGCCGCGATCTGGTCGAAGCCCTGGCTGTAGGCCACGACCTTGGACGCGTACAGCGCGAGCCGGACGTCCTCGACGAACGCCGCACGGTCGGTGACCTGCCAGGGCGTGGTCGCGGCGGGAAGCGTGCCGCGCGCGGCGTCGCGCTGCGCGACCCCGCCCGAGAGCGCGCGCGCGAACGTGGCCTCCGCGATGCCCGTGATCGGCACACCGAGGTCGAGGCCGTTCTGCACGGTCCAGCGGCCCGTGCCCTTCTGCTCGGCCTGGTCCAGCACGATGTCGACGAACGCGGCGCCGGTCTCCGCGTCGACGTGCTGCAGCACGTCCGCCGTGATCTCGATGAGGAACGACTCCAGGTCGCCGGTGTTCCACTCGGCGAAGATCTGGCCGATCTCCGCGGCCGACGCCCCGAGCCCCTGCTTGAGCAGGTCGTACGCCTCGGCGATGAGCTGCATGTCGGCGTACTCGATGCCGTTGTGCACCATCTTGACGAAGTGCCCGGCGCCGTCGGGTCCCACATACGTGCAGCACGGCACGCCGTCGACCTTGGCCGAGATCGCCTCGAGGATCGGGCCCAGGCTCTCGTAGGACTCGCGCGTGCCGCCCGGCATGATCGACGGGCCGAGCAGCGCGCCCTCCTCGCCGCCCGACACCCCCGAGCCGACGAAGTGCAGGCCCTTGGCGCGCAGCGCGTTCTCGCGGCGGATCGTGTCCGGGAAGTGGGCGTTGCCCGCGTCGATGACGATGTCGCCCTCGTCGAGCAGCGGGACCAGCTCGTCGATCACCGCGTCGGTCGGGCCGCCGGCCTTGACCATGACCACGATCTTGCGCGGGCGCTCGAGGGACGCGACGAAGTCCTCGACCGACTCCGACGGCACGAACGCGCCCTCGTCGCCGTGGTCCGCGACGAGCGACTCGGTCTTGGCGTAGGACCGGTTGTGCACCGCGACCGTGAAGCCGTTGCGGGCGAAGTTGCGCGCGAGGTTGCGGCCCATGACCGCCAAGCCCGTGACTCCGATCTGCGCGGCGCCCACCGAGGCGCCCTGAGGTGAGCCCTGGGATGAGCCCTGCGGGGCGGCTGCTTCGTCGACCATGCTGCGAAGTGCTCCTTCGGATCGTCGGGCCCGAGCGGTCGTCGCACGCGGACGCGCATGCCGACGGGCCGGGCTTGGGGTGCCGCCTCAGCCTAGTGCGCGTGCTCGACGAGGCCGCCCGCCCGATCAGGGGGCAAGACGACCCGCCGCTGGGACGCCTGCCGCCTGGCCGAAGCGGGCCCTTCGGGAGTTTCGTCGGCACCCGCGCCACGAGCGCGACGGACCCCGGCGCGCCGGACTGGCGCGGGGGGCGCGCGACCCTACCCTCAAGCCGTGACTCCCGCCGGACCGGACGACGTGCCCGCCGCCTTCGTGCGCGCCCTGCGCTCGCTCCGCGGCGTGAGCCTCCGGCCGGAGATCCTGCTCGACGAGGTCCCCGGCCCCGCGCGCATCGCGCCGTTCTCCGCCGCGCTGACCGCCGAGGTCCGGACCGCCCGCAGGTCGGTGGCTGCCGCCGAGCTCGCGTCGGGCCGGTTCGTGGTGCTGTACGACCCGGACGGCCAGGAGGCGTGGGACGGCTGCTTCCGGTTGGTCACGCTGGTGCGGGCGACGCTCGAGCCGGAAGTCGGGTCGGACCCGATGCTCGCCGAGGTCGCGTGGTCCTGGTTCCTCGAGGCGCTCGCGGGCGCCGGCCTGCCGGCGCACGCCGCCGGTGGGACAGTCACGCGCGTGCTCTCCCAGAGCTTCGGCTCGCTCGAGGTGCGCGACGAACAGAACGACCTGGAGATCCGCGCGTCATGGACCGCAGCGAACGAGGACCTCAGCGCGCACCTGCGGGCCTGGGAGACCCTGCTCTGCACCGCGGCAGGACTGCCTCCCCTGCCCGACGGCGTCGTCTCACTCGGCCCGCGGCACTAGCCCTCGGCGCCGCCCGCGGCCCGCGTGTACACCCCGCTCCCGGAACGATCCCGCACGGAACCGCTCAAGTCACTCGTGCGCACTGCCGATGAGTGGCTCGTGACCATCGAACCGCTCCGTCGTGAGGCGCCCGTGCGGCCCGGCGTGGCAGCGGTGCGCGCGCCCGCGGCATCCCGGGCCGCGGCACACCACATGTGCGTCGTCGTCACCGAGCTCGCCGACGGAGACGGCGGCGTGCTCGTCCAGAACCTGCGCCGCCGCGGCGCCCACCGCGTCGTCGTCCTGACACGGCGCGCGAGCCGGCCCGAGCTGGCCGCGCTGTTGGCCGGCGGCGTCCGCGGCGCCGTCGCGAGCACCACCGCGCCCTCGCTCGAGCGCACCCCGCCCGCCGCTCCCCCGCGGCCCCAGCTCCCGGAGCTGACGCAACGCGAGATCAGCGTCCTGCGGCTGGTCGCGGACGGGCGCAGCAACCGCCTCGTCGGCGACGAGCTCGGCCTGTCCGCGCTGACCGTCAAGAGCCACCTCGCCCGCATCTCGCGCAAGTTGGGCACCGGTGACCGGGCCCAGCTCGTCGCGATCGCCTACCGCGGCGGGCTCATCGCCTGAGCCACACGCGCGCCGCGCACGCCGTCGCCCACTCGGGTGAGGCACGCCACGCGCGCGTCCGGCGTTGGCCTGCGAGAAAGGCCGCCGCTCGTCGCATACCGTGGCCATATGCACGGTGAGGGGATCACGGACCGCGACGCCACGGTGGCCGCGGACAACGTCGACCCCGCGCCCGCGAGCGATCCCGGCGCCGCGGCGAGCGCGGCGCCCGCGCCGTCCGATCCGGTCGTGGTCGCGCTGACCGAGCCGGCCGACGGGGTCCCCGCCGTCGTCGACACACCTGAGGCGCTGGCCCGGGTCGTCGCCGCGTTCGGAGCAGGGACCGGCCCAGTCGCGGTCGACGCCGAGCGCGCGTCCGGCTACCGCTACGGGCAGCGGACCTATCTCGTGCAGCTGCGCCGCGAGGGCGCCGGCACCGCGCTCATCGACCCCATCGCGCTCCCCGACCTCTCCGCGTTGTCCGACGCGCTCGTCGGCGTCGAGTGGGTGCTCCACGCGGCGTCGCAGGACCTGCCCGGGCTCGCGGAGCAGAACCTCAGGCCCAGCCGCGTGTTCGACACCGAGCTCGGCGCCCGGCTGCTCGGCATGGAGCGCGTCGGGCTCGCGGCCGTCGTCGCCGACGCCCTGGGGCTCGGGCTCGCCAAGGAGCACTCCGCGGTCGACTGGTCCACGCGGCCGCTACCCACCGAGTGGCTGCGCTACGCGGCACTCGACGTCGAGGTGCTCGTCGAGCTCCGCGAGGTGGTCGCCGAACGCCTCGCGGTCGCGGGCAAGGCCGAGTGGGCCGCGCAGGAGTTCGAGGCCGTGCGCCTCGCGCCGCCGCCCCCGCCGCGCGCCGAGCCGTGGCGCCGCGTGTCCGGGCTGCACACCATCCGCGACCCGCGCCGCCTCGCCGTGGTGCGCGAGCTGTGGCAGACGAGGGACACCAACGCGCGCCAGCGGGACATCTCGCCGGGCCGGGTGCTGCCCGACGCCGCGATCGTCGCCGCCGCACAGGCCATGCCCCGCTCGGTACCGGCGCTCACGGCGCTCCCACCGTTCGCCGGCAAGGGCACCAAGCGCCGCGCGACGCTGTGGCAGTCCGCCATCGACCGCGCGCTCGCGCTGCCCGACTCGGAGCTGCCGTCGTCACGCGGGCCCAAGAGCGACGCGCCTCCGCCGCCGCGCGCATGGGCGGAGAAGGACCCCGACGCGGCGGCGCGCCTCGCCGCGGCACGCGATGTCGTCACGGCTCTGTCCCAGCGGCACAACGTGCCCGCCGAGAACCTGCTCCAGCCGGACCTCTTGCGGCGGCTGTGCTGGACTCCGCCCACACCTCTCGACATCGAGACAATCGCGGCTACGCTGGCCGCTGGTGGCGCTCGCGCGTGGCAGGTGGAGTTGGTCGCGCCGCCGCTCGCGGCGGCATTCGACGCGCTGCCCGACGCCTGAGGCGGGGCCCGACGACGACGTCTTCGTTCGGTCGGCGAACTGGCTCCCCACGAGCCGCCGCCGCTGTTACTCTCGGGTAACTTACGACCGGGACCTTCGTCCCAGTCGTCACCCGGCCCGCGCCCAGCGGTCCGGGCCCGGACACCGCCGTCCCGCCCTGGAGGCCCGATGCCGAACGCATCCACTGCGCCCCGAGTGCGCCGCACCGTCTTCGTCGACGGTGTCCGCACGCCCTTCGGCCGCGCTCGTCAAGACGGGCTCTACGCCCACACCCGCGCCGACGACCTGTCGGTCAAGACCGTGCGCGAGCTCCTGCGCCGGCACCCGCAGCTCGATCCCGCCCGCATCGACGAGGTCGCGATCGCGGCCACGACCCAGCAGGGCGACCAGGGCCTGACCCTCGGCCGGACGGTCGGCGTGCTCGCGGGCCTCCCGCGCACGGTGCCGGGCTACGCGATCGACCGTATGTGCGCGGGCGCGATGACCGCGGTGACCAACGTCGCCGGCCAGATCGGCGTCGGCGCCGCCGATGTCGTCCTCGCGGGCGGCGTCGAGCACATGGGCCACCACCCGATGGGCTTCGACGCGGACCCGAACCCGCGCTTCATGTCCGAGCGCCTCGTCGCGAACGACGCGCTCAACATGGGCGTCACCGCGGAGAACCTCCACGACAAGTTCCCGGCGCTCACCAAGGAGCGTGCCGACGCGTTCGGCGTCGCGAGCCAGGAGAAGTACGCCAAGGCGCTCGCCAACGGCCAGATCGAGCCCGACCTCGTGCCCGTCGCGCTGCGCGACCCCGAGCGCGGCTGGGGCCTGGCGACCGCCGACGAGCCGCCGCGCCCCGGCACCACGGTCGAGGGCATCGCTCAGCTGTCCACGCCGTTCCGCGCCGGCGGACGCGTTACCGCCGCGACCGCCGCTCCCCTGACCGACGGCGCCGCGACCGCGCTGCTGGCCTCCGAGGACGCCGCCGCCGAGCTCGGACTCCCGGTCCGGATGCGCATGGTGTCGTTCGCGTACGCCGGCGTCGAGCCCGAGATCATGGGCATCGGCCCGGTCCCCGCGACGCAGAAGGCGCTCCAGCGCGCCGGGCTGTCCATCGCCGACATCGGCCTGTTCGAGATCAACGAGGCCTTCGCGGTCCAGGTGCTCTCGTTCCTGGACGCGTTCGGCATCGCCGACGACGACCCGCGCGTGAACCCTTACGGCGGCGCGATCGCCATGGGCCACCCGCTCGCCTCGTCGGGCGTGCGCCTGATGACGCAGCTCGCGCGGCAGTTCGAGGAGCACCCCGAGGTCCGCTACGGCCTCACGACGATGTGCGTGGGCCTCGGCCAGGGCGGCACCGTGATCTGGGAGAACCCGTACCACGCCGACTACGTGCCCACCACCACCGACGAGAAGGACGGGGACGACCTGTGAGCGCCACCTCCGCCGAGCCCCGCGGCGAGCGCGTCTCGCACGCCATCGCCCGTGACGTCACGCTGCCCGGCGGCGCCGGCACGCTCGTGCTCGTCACCATCGACAACGGGCTCGACCACACCAAGCCGACGACGTTCGGCCCGCTGGGCATCGCGTCGCTGACCGAGACCCTGACCGCGGTCCGCGCGCGCGTCGAGGCGGGAGAGGTCCAGGCCGTCGCCGTCACCGGCAAGCCGTACTACCTGGCCGCGGGCGCCGACCTGCTCGGCGTCACGGGCGTCAACTCGCGCGAGGCCGCGCTCGGGCTGGGCAGGGGCGGCCACGGCGCCTACGCGCTGCTGCAGGACATGGGCGTGCCGACGTTCGCGTTCGTCAACGGGGTGGCGCTGGGCGGCGGCCTCGAGCTCGCGCTCAACTGCACGTACCGCACGGTCGCGTCGGACGTCCGCGCGCTCGCGTTGCCCGAGACCGGCCTGGGCCTGGTGCCCGGCTGGGGCGGCGCCTACCTCGTGCCGCGGTTGATCGGCGTGGCCAACGCGCTCGACGTCATCCTCACGCGGCCCGCGGCCAACAAGCCGTTCACCGCGCAGCAGGCCGCGGAGATCGGGCT
This sequence comes from Actinomycetes bacterium, assembly GCA_023461115.1. Lineage (GTDB taxonomy): Bacteria > Actinomycetota > Actinomycetes > Actinomycetales > Cellulomonadaceae > Cellulomonas. The sequence goes on along the minus strand of JAEWOA010000017.1, from coordinate 13,885 downwards.
GGTCGACGAGGTGCTCGAGCCCGCCGACTTCCTCGAGGAGTCGATCCGGTGGGCCGCGCGCGTGCTGTCCGGCGAGGTCACGGTCGCTCGTCGTGAGCTCGACGACGAGGCCACCTGGAACGCAGTGACCGGCGCGGCCCGCCAGCGCCTCGACGCCGTCATCCACGGCTCACGCCCGGCCCCGTACCGCGCGCTCGACCTCGTCGCGGCCGCCCGCACGGCGACGCGCGACGAGGCGTTCGCGGCCGAGGACGAGGCGCTCGCCGACCTGATCATGTCCGACGAGATGCGCGCGTCGGTGTACGCGTTCGGGCTCGTCTCGGGCGGCAAGAAGCCGGTCGGCGCGCCCGACAAGGCGCTGGCCCGCAAGGTCACGCGCGTCGGCATCATCGGCGCCGGCCTCATGGCCGCCCAGATCGCGACGCTGTTCGCGCAGCGCCTGGGCGTTCCCGTGGTCATGCGCGACCTGGACGCCGAGCGCGTCGCCAAGGGCCTCGAGGCCGTGCGCGCGGGCGTCGAGCGGCAGGCCAAGTCGGGCCGCCTCTCGCCGTCGGCCGCCACGCGCCTGGTGAACTCGATCACCGGCACGACGGACCTGTCCGACTTCGCGACCTGTGACTTCGTCATCGAGGCCGTCACCGAGGTGCTCTCGCTCAAGAAGCGCGTGTTCGCCGAGGTCGAGGCGATCGTCTCCCCCGAGGCGATCCTGGCCACGAACACCTCCGCGCTGTCGGTGACCGAGATGGCCGCCGACCTGCAGCACCCCGAGCGCGTCGTCGGGCTGCACTTCTTCAACCCCGTGGCCGCGATGCCGCTGGTCGAGGTCGTGCAGGCCGCCAAGACGTCGCCCGAGGCGCTGGCCACGGGCTTCGCGGTGTCGGCCAAGCTCCGCAAGACCGCGGTGCTCGTCGCCGACCGGCCGGGCTTCGTCGTCAACCGCCTGCTCGTCCTGCTGCTCGGCGTGATCGTCGACGCGGTGGAGAAGGGCACACCGGTCGAGGTCGCGGACCGCGCGCTGCGCCCGCTCGGGCTGCCGATGCCGCCGTTCGAGCTGTTCGACCTCGTCGGCCCGGCGGTCGGACTGCACGTGCTGACGTCGCTCCGCGAGGACCTCGGCGACCGCTTCCCGCGCTCGCCGGGCCTCGAGAAGCTCGTCGCTGACGGCACGCGCGTGGTGCTCGACGCGCCCGTGAGGGGCCTGCCGAAGCCGGTGGATCCCGCGATCCAGGCCGTGTTCGACGCGTCCCGCGAGGGCGAGCCTGCCGCCGTGCCGCTCGACGAGGCGGGCGTGCTGGACTCGGTCCTCACGGCGCTGACGGTCGAGATCGGGCACATGCTCGACGAGGGCGTCGTCGCCACGCCGCAGCAGATCGACCTGTGCATGATCCTGGGCGCCGGGTGGGGCTTCCACCTGGGCGGCATCACGCCGTACCTGGACCGCACGGGCTACAGCGAGAAGGTCCTGAACCGCCGCCTCCTGCCGGACGGCGTCGCCAACGTCCCTCAGGCGTGACGCCAGCCTGAGACAACGGCACCAAGGAGGGCGGGTCGAACAACCCGACCCCCCTCCTTGGTGAGCGTGCACTCCAGCCGTGAGCGTGCACTCCAGCCGTGAGCGTGCACTCCAGCCGTGAGCGTGCACTCCAGCCGACGCCTCGGGTGCCATGCCAGCGGCGGCGCGAGAACGGCCCCCGCGTTTTCCCCAGATGTGCGGCTGCGCCGTCTGCGGCCGTACAAACATGGCTCAATCGACCGCATGCTCACCTCAGTGCTGCGGTCCGCCGACGCTGCGACCGCGGGAATCAGCAAGCATCAACTCGCAGCGATGCAAGCCTCGGGCGAGGTGGTGCAGCCCTTCCGCGGCGTGTACCTCGCCGCAGGCGTGTCCGACGATCCGCTGGCGCGGGCGCGAGCGCTCGCGTGCGTCCTGCCTCCGGGCGCGGCAGCCTGCCGGGAGACCGCCGCGTGGATCCACGGGACGGATGCTCGTCCACCAGGGCAGCATCGCGAGCCCGTACGCCTCGAATGCCTCGTGCCTGTGGGGATGGCCCGGCGGCGGCACCATGGTCTGCGATGTTTCGAGAGCACGTTGTCGTCGTCGGACGTCGCGATCGTCAACGGTGTGCCGACGACGACACCGCTCCGGACGGCTCTGGACCTTGCGCGGTATAGCCCGGCGTACATGGCCCTCGGGTGCGTGGATGACCTCGCGCACCGCGGACTCGTCCAGATCGACGCCTTGGCGCACCTCGCGCGCCGGCTGCCGGGGCAGCGCGGAATCGCGAGGGCCCGCCAGGTCATCGAATGGGCCGATGCGCGGACCGAGTCATTCGGGGAGTCGTGGCTGCGCCTCCGCCTTCTGCAGGCTGGTCTGCCGCGGCCGGACGTGCAGATCGAGATCACCGACGTGTCAGGACGCGTCGTGTTCCGGCTCGACAGCGGCTATCCCGAGGCTCGGGTTGGAATCGAGTACGACGGAGACCAGTTCCACTACGCCACTACCGCACAACGGCAGCACGACGAAGCCCGGCGCTCGCTCTTGAAGTCGCGGTTTGGCTGGGACGTGGTCGGAGCGCATCGCGGCGATGTGCTCGGCATGAGCCCTCAACTCGAGCGGGCGGTAGCGGAGATGGTCGCGTTCGAGGGTGTTTTGTTCGGCCGCCAGCATTGGTGACCGGCTGGAGTGCACGCTCGCGGCTGGAGTGCACGCTCGCGGCTGGAGTGCACGCTCGCGGCTGGAGTGCACGCTCGCGGCTGGAGTGCACGCTCGCTAGTTAGTAGGTGGTGAGGGACTTGGCGCGGAATTGTGCGCGAACTCGGTCGACGAGCTCGGGGGTGGGGGGCTCGGTGTCTTCCAGCTCGTACGTCAGGCCCAGTTCGGACCACTTGTCGCGGCCCATCTGGTGGAACGGGAGCACCTCGACGCGCGTGACCGCGTGGCCCAGCGACGCGACGTAGGACGCGACCTTCTCGACGTTCGCCTCGTCGTCGGTCAGGCCCGGGACCAGCACGAACCGCACCCAGATCTCGGTGTCGCCGCGCTCGGCCAGGCGGTGGCCGAAGTCGAGGGTCGGCTGCAGGGCACGGCCGGTCACGCGCTGGTAGGTCAGCTCGTCGCCGGACTTCACGTCCAGGAGCACCAGGTCGATGTCGTCGAGCATCTCGTCGGAGCAGTGCGAGCCCAGGTAGCCGGACGTGTCGATCGCGGTGTGCACGCCCATGGCCTTGACGCCCCGCAGGAGCCGACGCACGAACGCGGGCTGCATGAGCGGCTCGCCGCCGGAGATGGTCAGGCCTCCCCCGGTCGCCTTCATGACGCCCCGGTAGCGCGACACGCGCGTGAGGATCTCGTCCGCCGTGACGTCGGTGCCGCGCCGCATCTCCATGGTGTCGGGGTTGTGGCAGTACAGGCATCGCAGCGGGCAGCCGGACAGGAACACGGTCATCCGCGTCCCGGGCCCGTCGACCGCCGTCACCAGCTCCCACGAGTGCACCGAGCCCAGCTCGCCGGCGCGCACCGCCGCGAACCGCTCGGATCGCGTGCGCTCCTCGTCGGACGACGACAGCCCCTCGGTCCCGGCGCCGGCGACGCGGCCGAGCGCCCCGCCGACGAGCGGCATCCCGAGGGCCACCACAGGTGCCCCGGACTGCCGCTCATCAGACAGGACGCTCATCGCTCTCCTCCTGGAGACTCAGCCGAACCGGCGCTCAGACCGCGCCGTGGAAGGTGCGGGACAGGACGTCGAGCTGCTGTTCGCGCGTGAGGCGGACGAAGTTCACGGCGTAGCCCGAGACCCGGATGGTGAGCTGCGGGTAGTTCTCCGGGTTCTCCATCGCGTCGAGCAGCGTCTCGCGGTTCAGCACGTTGACGTTCATGTGGTAGCCCGACGACAGGGTGTACGCGTCGAGCAGCCCGACCAGGTTGGCGACCTGCTCGTCGCGCGTGCGGCCCAGGCCCGAGGGCACCACCGACGACGTGAGCGAGATGCCGTCCTGCGACTCGGAGTACGGCAGCTTGGCCACCGAGAGCGCCGAGGCGAGCATGCCGTGGGTGTCGCGGCCGTTCATCGGGTTGGCTCCGGGCGCGAACGGCTCGCCCGCCCGGCGGCCGTCGGGCGTGGAGCCCGTGGCCTTGCCGTAGACGACGTTGGACGTGATGGTCAGCACCGACTGCGTGTGCGTCGCGTTCCGGTACGTCGGGTACTGGCGGATCTTCGCCATGAACGTCTTGACGAGCTGCACCGCGATGTCGTCGGCGCGGTCGTCGTCGTTGCCGTACGTCGGGAAGTCGCCCTCCACGGAGTACTCGGTGACGAGCCCGTCGGGCGTGCGCAGGCCGCGCACCGTGGCGTACTTGATCGCCGACAGCGAGTCGGCCACCACGGAGAGCCCCGCGATTCCGCAGGCCATGGTCCGCAGGATGGTGCGGTCGTGCAACGCCATCTCGATACGCTCGTACGCGTACTTGTCATGCATGAAGTGCACGCAGTTCAGCGCGTCGACGTAGGTCTGCGCGAGCCAGTCCATCATCACGTCGAACTTGGCCACGACGTCGTCGTAGTCGAGCACCTCGCCCTCGACGGGCGCGCTCACCGGCGCGACCTGCTTGCCCGAGACCTCGTCACGGCCGCCGTTGATCGCGTACAGCAGGGCCTTGGCCAGGTTGACGCGGGCGCCGAAGAACTGCATCTGCTTGCCGACCTTCATCGGCGAGACGCAGCACGCGATGGCCGCGTCGTCGCCCCAGTCGCCGCGGATCAGGTCGTCCGACTCGTACTGCACCGCCGAGGTGTCGATCGAGACCTGCGCGCAGAAGTCCTTGAACCCCTGGGGCAGCGCGTCGCTCCAGAACACGGTCATGTTCGGCTCGGGCGCCGGGCCCAGGTTGTAGAGCGTCTGCAGGTAGCGGTACGACGACTTGGTGACCAAGGGCCGCCCGTCCTCGCCCATGCCGCCGATCGACTCGGTGACCCACGTGGGGTCGCCCGAGAACAGCGCGTCGTACTCGGGGGTACGCAGGAAGCGCACGATCCGCAGCTTGATCACGAAGTCGTCGATGATCTCCTGCGCCTGCTCCTCAGTGAGCGCGCCGGAGCGCAGGTCGCGCTCCAGGTACACGTCGAGGAACGTGGAGGTGCGGCCGAGCGACATCGCGGCGCCGTTCTGCTCCTTCACGGCGGCCAGGTAGGCGAAGTACAGCCACTGCACGGCCTCGCGGGCGTCCGTCGCCGGGCCCGAGATGTCGAAGCCGTAGGAGGCGGCCATCGCCTTGAGCTCGCCGAGGGCGCGGACCTGCTCGGCCAGCTCTTCGCGGTCGCGGATCACGTCCTCGACCGAGCGCTCCATGTCGAGCTCGGCGCGCTCGATCTTCTTCGCGGCGATCAGCGCGTCCACGCCGTACAGCGCGACGCGGCGGTAGTCGCCGATGATGCGGCCGCGGCCGTACGCGTCGGGCAGGCCCGTGATGATGTGCGACGAGCGCGCGGCGCGGACCGCGGGCGGGTAGACGTCGAAGACGCCGTCGTTGTGGGTCTTGCGGTACTTGGTGAAGATCTCGGTGACGACCGGGTCGGGCTCGTAGCCGTAGGTCTCGAGCGAGTTGAGCACCATGCGGTAGCCGCCGTTGGGCATGATCGCGCGCTTGAGGGGGGCGTCGGTCTGCAGGCCGACGATCACCTCGTTGGCCTGGTCGATGTAGCCGGGCGCGTGCGACGTGATCGTCGACGGGGTGGTCGCGTCGACGTCGTAGACGCCCTTGTCCCGCTCGGCCGGGAACATCGCGGAGAGGCGGTCCCAGATGCCGGTGGTGCGGGCGGTCGGGCCGGCCAGGAACGAGGAGTCGCCGGTGTACGGCGTGTAGTTGCGCTGGATGAAGTCGCGCACATCGACATGGTCCGCCCAGGGCCCGGTGGTGAACCCTTCCCAAGCCGCGGGCGTCGTCGCCTCTGCTGACGTCTGGGGTACGGCGGTGGTGGACATCTGCACTCCTCGAGATCGGTCCGACAACTCGAACCTAGGTCCCGATTGATGGGATGTCTTGGGACCTGGGTCCCCGGGCGAAATACCACGCACCGGACAAACCTGTGGTCTGCGTCACTCTACCGAGCGACCACCGCGCAGGCTCCTCCAGACCCCCCGCGCAACCGGCGGGATCAGGCGCTCAGACCTGGGGATTCGCGCCCGGCTGCAGCGCCGTCATCACGTCCCGGGCGATGTCCTCGGGGCGCAGGCGGAGCTCGCCGATGAGCTCGTCACGCGACGAGTGGCCCAGGAACACCCTCGGGATGCCGAACGACTGCACCGGCGTGCCGATCCCCGCCTCACGCGAGCGCTGCGCCGTGATCGACCCGATGCCGCCATCGACCACGCCGTCCTCGACCACCACGACATGGTCGTAGGCGCCCACGAGCTTCACGAGGCCAGCGCTGACCGGGAGCACCCACCGCGGGTCGACCACGGTCACACGCACGCCGTGCGCGGCCAGCAGGTCGCCCACACCCAGCGCGGTCGCCGCCATCGCCCCGACTCCCACGACCAGCACCGACGTCGCGTCCGGCGCGCCCTCGTGCCGCGCGAGCACGTCGACGCCGTCGGCGGAGTCGACCGCGGCGATAGGGCCGTCGAGCGCGCCCTTGGGGTACCGCACGACAGTCGGCGCGTCGTCGACATCCACGGCCTCGCGGAGCGCGGCGCGCAGGGTCGGCTCGTCACGCGGCGCCGCGAGCCGCAGGCCCGGCACCACACCGAGCATCGCCATGTCCCACATGCCGTTGTGGCTCGCGCCGTCGTCGCCCGTGAGGCCCGCGCGGTCCAGCACGAACGTCACGCCAGCCTTGTGCAGCGCGACGTCCATGAGGACCTGGTCGAACGCGCGGTTGAGGAACGTCGCGTAGACGGCGACGACGGGGTGCATGCCGCCGAACGCCAGCCCTGCCGCGGACGTCGCGGCGTGCTGCTCGGCGATCCCGACGTCGAAGACCCGCTCGGGGAACTCGGCCGCGAACGGCGCCAGGCCGACGGGCTGGAGCATCGCGGCCGTGATCGCGACGACGTCCGGCCGGCGGCGGCCGATCCGCACGATCTCGTCGGCGAACACCGACGTCCACCCGAAGCGCGACGGCGCGACCGGCAGCCCGGTCTCGGGGTGGATCTTGCCGACCGCGTGGAACCTGTCGGCCACGTCCTGCTCGGCGGGCGAGTACCCGCGGCCCTTCTCGGTGATGACGTGCACGATCACCGGGCCACCGAAGGACTGGGCGCGCCGCAGCGCGCGCTCGACCGCGGGCTCGTCGTGCCCGTCCACCGGCCCGACGTACTTGAGCCCCAAGTCCTCGAACATGCCCTGCGGCGCGACGACGTCCTTGATGCCCTTCTTCAGCCCGTGCAGCGCGTCGTAGGCGGCGCGGCCCGGCGCCCCGGATCGGCGCAGCGTGCGCTTGCCCCAGGACAGGACGTTCTCGTAGCCCTGCGTGGTTCGCAGCGTGTCGAGGTGGTGCGCGAGGCCGCCGATCGTCGGCGCGTACGAGCGCCCGTTGTCGTTGACGACCACGACGAGGCGCCGGTCCTCTCCCGCCGCGATGTTGTTGAGCGCCTCCCACGCCATGCCGCCGGTCAGCGCGCCGTCGCCGATCACCGCGACGACGTGCCGGTCGATGCGGCCCTGGAGCTCGTTGGCCTTCGCGATGCCGTCCGCCCAGGACAGCGCGGTCGAGGCGTGCGAGTTCTCGACGACATCGTGCGCCGACTCCCCCCTGCTCGGGTAGCCCGAGATGCCGCCGCGGCGCCGCAGCGCGCTGAAGTCGTTCCGGCCGGTCAGGAGCTTGTGCACGTACGACTGGTGCCCCGTGTCGAACACGAGCGTGTCCTTGGGCGACTCGAAGACGCGGTGCAACGCGAGGGTCAGCTCGACGACGCCGAGGTTCGGCCCGAGGTGGCCCCCGGTGCGAGACACGGAGTCGACGAGGAACGCGCGGATCTCCGCGGCCAACTCGTCCAGCTGCGACGCCGTCAAGCGACGGACGTCGGCGGGCGAGGAGATGCGCTCGAGGTAACCCACGGGCTCGCTTCCTGTCAGTGCGGGCGCCGCCGCGCGTCAGCGCGCGGGCGTGCCGCGGGTGGGTGCGGCCGGCGCCGCCCTGGTCGATCGGTCCACTCTAGGCCGCGTGCCGGGTTGCGGCCGACTTGTCGCACGCGCCACGACGCCGCCGCTGCGCCTCGTCGTGGCGCGCAGGCTCGCCTATCCTTGATCGGAAAGGGGAACTCCCATGCGATTCTTGCCCGGCCACTCGGCCTCCAGCGACCTCACCTACGGCGACGTGTTCCTTGTCCCGTCGCGCTCCGAGGTCACGTCCCGTTTCGACGTCGACCTCGCGACGAACGACGGCACCGGGACCACCATCCCGATCGTCGTCGCCAACATGACCGCGGTCGCCGGCCGCCGCATGGCGGAGACGGTCGCGCGCCGCGGCGGCATCGCGGTGATCCCGCAGGACATCCCGGTGGATGTGGTCGCGGACGTCGTCGGCTCGGTCAAGGCGCGGCACACCGTCGTCGAGAGCGCGGTGGTCGTCGCGCCCCATGACACGGTCCACACCGCGATCACCCTGATCGGCAAGCGCGCGCACGGCGCCGCGGTCGTCGTGGCGCAGGGCCGCCCGGTCGGCGTGGTGACGGAGGCCGACTGCCAGGGTGTCGACCGGTTCACGCAGGTCGAGGACGTGATGACCGCGCACCCGACGACCGTGGACCTCGCGCTCGTCGAGGCGCAGGGGGCGCGCGGCCTGGAGGCCGCGTTCGAGCAGCTCCACGCGAGCCGCCGCCGCTTCTCCCCCGTCGTGCGCGACGGACAACTGGTCGGGGTGCTCACGCAGGTGGGCGCGCTGCGCTCGTCGATCTACGCGCCCGCGCTCGACGATGCCGGCAGGCTGCGGATCGCCGCGGCGGTCGGCATCAACGGCGACGTCAAGGCCAAGGCCGCGGCGCTGCTCGAGGCCGGCGTGGACGTCCTGGTCGTCGACACCGCGCACGGCCACCAGGTCAAGATGCGGGACGCGCTCGGCGCCGTGCGCAGCCTGGACCCGCAGGTCCCCGTCGTCGCGGGCAACGTCGTCACCGCGGAGGGCACGCGCGACCTCATCGAGGCCGGCGCGGACATCGTCAAGGTCGGTGTGGGGCCGGGCGCCATGTGCACCACGCGCATGATGACGGCAGTGGGCCGCCCTCAGTTCTCCGCGGTGCTCGAGTGCGCGGCCGAGGCGCGGCGGCTCGGCAAGCACGTGTGGGCCGACGGCGGCGTGCGGCACCCGCGCGACGTCGCGCTCGCGTTGGCCGCCGGCGCCTCGCAGGTGATGGTGGGCTCGTGGTTCGCGGGCACGCACGAGTCGCCCGGCGACCTGCACGACGACGGCTCGGGCCGGCTCTACAAGGAGTCGTTCGGCATGGCGTCGGCGCGGGCCGTGGCGGCGCGGACGCGGGGCGGCTCGGCATTCGACCGTGCGCGCAAGGCGCTCTACGAGGAGGGCATCTCGTCCTCCCGCATGTACCTGGACCCGCGCCGCCCCGGCGTCGAGGACCTGATCGACCACATCACCGCGGGCGTCCGCTCGGCGGCCACCTACGTGGGCGCCACGACGCTCGAGGAGCTGCACGACCGCGCGATGGTCGGCATCCAGTCGGCCGCGGGCTACGAGGAGGGGCGCCCGCTGCCCGACGGCTGGTGACCGGCATGCGCCCGGTCCTGGTGCTCACGCACGCGCCGCACGAGGGCCCCGGCCTCGTCGCGCCGGGGCTCGACGCGCCCGTGCGCGTGCGCACCGTGCTGTCGTCGGCGTCGCCCACGTTGCCCGCGCTCGACGAGGTCTCCGGGATCGTCGTGATGGGCGGCGCCATGGACGCCGACGACGACCGCTCCTACCCGGGGCTCGCCGCCGAGCGCAGGTTGATCGCGGACGCGGTGGCCGCCGACGTCCCGGTGCTCGGGGTCTGCCTCGGCATGCAGCTGATCGCGCTCGCGCTCGGCGCGCCGTTGCACAGGCGCCACGGAACCGAGATCGGCTTCGCGCCGGTGGACGTGGTCGCCGAGGACGTGGTGCTCGGGGCACTGGGCGCGCGGCCGACCGTGCTGCACTGGCACAGCGACGCGGTGGACCTGCCGGCGGGGGCGACGCTGCTGGCGTCGAGCCCGGCGACGCCGGTGCAGGCGTTCCGCGCCGGCTCCGCGCTCGGCGTGCAGTTCCACCTGGAGCTCGAGGCGTCGATGCTCGACCTGTGGCTCGCCACCCCGGAGATGACGGACGGGCTCGACGACGACGAAGTCGAGGCGATCCGCGCGGACGGCGCCGCCCACCTGCCGCAGCTCGTCCCCGCGGCCCGCAAGGTGGTCGCCGCCTTCGCCGACCAGGTGCAGGCCCGCGGGTGAGCGCGGGCGACGCGCGCGCGGACCTCGCCTCGCTCGTGGCACGCGGCGTCGACTGGCGCATGGACCCGTCCCGGACCATCGCGCTCGGCCCGGCGACCAGGCCCGCCGCGGTGCTCGTCCTCTTCGGCCGGCTCGACGACGCCCCCGCACACGCGCATGTCCCGACGGTCCCGCGCGACCTCGACGTCCTGCTCCAGCGCCGGTCCGCGACGCTCGGCCACCACGCGGGCCAGGTCGCGTTCCCGGGCGGCCGCCTGGACCCCGACGACGCCGACGCCGTGGCCTGCGCGCTGCGCGAGGCGCAGGAGGAGGTGGGCCTGGACGCGGGCGGCGTCGAGGTCCTCGGCACGCTCGCGCCGCTCCCCGTGCCCGTCAGCGACCACCTCGTCACACCGGTCGTCGCGTGGTGGACGCAGCCCTCCCGCGTCGCCGCCGTCAGCCACGACGAGACCGTGGACGTGTTCCGGATCGGCGTCGCGGACCTCGTCGACCCCGCCAACCGCGCGAGCGTCGCGCACACCCGCGCCGGCACGACCATCCCGACGCCGGCGTTCGTCGTCGGCGATGTGCTCGTGTGGGGCTTCACGGCGATCGTGCTGTCCCGCATGCTCGACGCGCTCGGCTGGGCAGTGCCATGGGACCGACGCCGGCTGGTGACGCCCTGATGGCGCATCCGCTCATCGAGGTCGCGGTCGACGAAGCGCTCGCGCGTGCCCTGCTCGTCGACCAGCACCCCGACCTCGCCGACTTGCCCCTGCGCTGGGTCGGCACCGGCTGGGACAACGCGCTGTGGCGGCTCGGCGACACGCTCGCGCTGCGCTTCCCGGTGCGGGAGGCCGCCGCGCACCTCGTCGAGCACGAGCAGGAGTGGCTGCCGCGCCTGGCACCGCGCCTGCCAGTGGCCGTGCCCAGCCCGGTGCGCGTGGGCCGCCCCGCGCTCGGCTACCCGTGGGCCTGGAGCGTGGTGCCGTGGTTCGACGCGGTCGCGGTGGCGCACCTGCCGGTGCCCGAGCGATCGGCGTGGGCGACGTCGCTCGCGGACGTGTTCGTCGCGCTCCACGTCCCCGCGCCCGACGACGCGCCCGACAACCCGGTGCGCGGCGACGACATCCGCACGCGGTTGCCGGTCCTGCGCGAGCGCGTCGAGCGGCAGGGGCTCGCCGACGCGGACGCGATCGTCGAGCGCTTCGTCGAGCTCGCGGCCGCGCCGACCTGGCACGGGCCCCCGGTCTGGATCCACGGCGACCCGCACCCCGCCAACCTGCTCGCGCACGACGGCGCGCTGGCCGCGGTCATCGACTGGGGCGACGTGACCTCGGGCGACCCGGCGTGCGACCTGGCGACCGCGTGGCTCACCTTCGACGAGTCCGGCCGGGCCGCGTTCCGCGAGCGCGTCCAGGCGGGCTCGCGCTGGGACGACGACGTCTGGCGCCGCGCCCAGGCGTGGGCGCTGCACCTGTCCGTCGTGCTGCAGACGCACGCCGACGAGTACCCCCACCTAGCCGCCGTCGGCCGCCACGGGCTCGCGCACGCGCTGACCTGAGGACTACACGATCCGCAGCCACCCGCTGAGAGCAGGCGCTCCGCGGCTTGGCTCCCGACTTGGCGAAAGCCACCGAGGCGACATCCGCCGGCTCGGGCTCAGGCGCGTGGATCGAGGATCGAGGCGACGAACAGCGGCCAGCCGGTCGTCGTGTCGGTGACGACGAAGACGAACGGCCGGTCGAAGCGCACGGTCAGGGGCGGCTCGATCGGCGCCGAGCCGGCGACCGCCAGTTCCGTGAACGCCGCCGCGCGCGTGCCCTCCTCGTCCACCTGCAGCACGGCCTGTTGCACGGCCTGCGCCAGCGAGACCGGAGTGCCGTCCGCGGCCAACCCCGTCAGGTCGCCCGCGAGCCCGAGCCGTCCCAACATGGGCGTGAGGTCCACCGTCGCGCGCAGGTCGAGCTTCGGCAGCGTGACCGCCACCCGTCCGGCCGGCGCCCCCGAGAGCGCCGCGCTCAACCCCGAGATCGTCGCGACGTCCGCCGCACGCGGATCCGCGGCGGCGGGCGAGCCGGCCGGCGGCAGCAGCAGGTCCGCCGCGAGCCCGGAGTCGTAGGGCAGCCTGACGGCCTGCCAACCCTCCTGCTCGACGGCCGGGACGTCGAAGATGCCACTCATCGTCGGCACCGGCACGGGGCCTGTCCGGGTCACGAAGTCCTCGTCGAAGGTCGACCCGAGCGCGAACGGCTGCTCCCACGCGGCCGCGAGCACGATCGCGTCCTGCAGCACCGCGAGCAGGTCGGGCGAGGGCTCGATCGCGCTGCGCTCGATCAACCCGCCGGTCTCGCGGCGCGCGAAGTCGTGCAGCGGCCGAATCCCGTCGCCGGACGCCAGGTCCGTCGAGAGCACACCCGCGCCGTAGCCGCGCTTGAGCCGGTCGAGGACGGCCTGGGCGGGCGTGAACTGGTCGTCGACGACGAGCTGGCGGGCCGTGTGCACCATCGGCGTCGCGGGGAGCTCGTCGGCGGCGACGAGCGCGGGGTCGCCGTCGTACCTCTCGAGCGCGCGTTGCAGCGCGTTGACCGCGTCGGTCCGGGCGTCTCCCGACGCTCCGAGCACGGCGTCGAACGGCGTGGCCTCGTCGCCCACGGCCGACTCGGCGAGCATCGCGAGCGCGGCCACCAGGCTCGCGGGAGACACGACGGCGTGCGCCGAGGCCGGCGTGGCGCTCAGGGCCTCCCACCCGAGCGCCCAGCTCGCGTCGACCACCGCGGCGTGCGCGGACGCGTCCGCCAGTGCGACGACGTCCCGCTCGCCGGGCGCGTCGTAGGACGTGGAGTCAGTCGCGCCCGTCGCGGCGCACCCCGCGAGCACGAGGGCCGCGGCGCTCAGCTGTGTCTTCGCCATGAACCGGGATCCTCGCATGCCCCACTTGTGTCGGCGGCCATCCGAGCCTTGCACCCGGCGCCAGACTGGGCCGATGGGCGACGCACCGAAGACGGTCCCGAACGACGCGGCGGTCGACGACTTCGTCGAGCAGGTCCCCCACGAGGCGCGCCGCCGCGACGCGCGCGTGCTCGTCGACCTGTACCGCCGCGTGACCGGCGAGGAGCCGCGCATGTGGGGGCCTTCGATCGTCGGGTTCGGCGAATACCACTACCACTACGCGACCGGTCGCCAGGGCGACATGGCGGCCGCCGGGTTCTCACCGCGCGCGGCGTCCCTGAGCCTGTACTTCGCGGACGGCTTCACCGCGCACGCCGACCGGCTCGCGCGGCTCGGCCCGCACACGCTCGGCAAGGGCTGCCTCTACCTCAAGCGCCTGGAGCAGGTGGACCTGGACGTGCTCGCCGAGCTCGTCGCCGCGTCGTGGCGCACGGTCACCGCGCCCGGCTTCGGCGACTCGAGCACGCCGGGCTGAGTGCCGCCGAGCCCGCCGAGCCCACCGACGCCCCCGAGGCCACGACGCCGTGAGCCCCGCCC
>JAEWOA010000016.1 GCA_023461115.1 Actinomycetes bacterium | reverse complement strand
GCCGCCCGCCGACCCGCACGCCGCTCGTCGGGCGGCCCGCGCGCCGCGGCCAACGGCACGACGCTCGCGTCGCCGATGCAGGGCACGATCGTCAAGGTCGCGGTCGCGGACGGGGCACAGGTGGCCGAGGGCGACCTCGTCGTCGTGCTCGAGGCCATGAAGATGGAGCAGCCGCTCGTGGCCCACCGCGCAGGAACCGTGAGCGGCCTGGCCGCGGCCGTCGGCGCGAGCGTGAGCGCGGGCACCGCGATCTGCGACATCGTCGACTGACTTGCCGCCTCAGCCGCGCCACGCGCCCGGAGACGGGTGGGTGCAGTGCGCGTGCGGCGAGCGGCACTGGGGCCTGCACGGCGCCGCGGGACTGCTCGTCGTGCGGCGCGACGACGCGGGCCGGCCGGCCGCGGTGATCCTGCAGCACCGGGCGCAATGGAGCCACCACGGCGGCACGTGGGGCATCCCCGGCGGGGCACGCCAACCGGGCGAGTCCGCGCGTGACGCAGCGCTGCGCGAGGCGCTGGAGGAGGCGGGCGTGGCCGCCGACGACGTCGCGGTGTTCGGCGAGCGGGTGCTGACCCACCCCGACTGGACGTACACGACCGTGCTCGCCGACGAGCGTCCGGGCGCCGACGCGCGCCCCCGGGCGACCGACGCGGAGTCGCTCGACGTGCGGTGGACTCCGCTCGACGAGGTCGCGGGGCTCGCGCTGCACCCGGCGTTCGCGGCGGCCTGGCCAGCGCTCGAGGCCCACGTGCGGGGCCGCTCCTGACCGCGGGCGACGAACGACGCGACCCGTGGCACGGATCACATCGGGGGGGCTGCCCGTGGGGCCCCGGTCGGAGTATCGTCGCCCGACGGTGAGGTAAGCCTTTCCTCACGTGTCGTCGAAAGTGATCCCATGGTCGCGAACTTCCTGATCGGGCTGCGCGAGGGCCTCGAGGCCGCGCTCGTCGTCAGCATCCTCATCGCGTACCTGGTCAAGATCGACCGTCGCGACCTGTTGCGGCCGCTCTGGGCCGGGGTGGGCGCCGCGATCGTCGCGTCGCTCGCGTTCGGCGCGCTGCTCACCTTCGGTCCCAAGGGCCTCACGTTCGAGGCGCAGGAGGCCATCGGCGGGTCGCTCTCGATCCTCGCGGTCGGGCTCATCACCTGGATGATCTTCTGGATGGCCAAGACGGCCCGGCGCCTGTCGTCGGACCTGCGGCACAAGCTCGACGACGCGATCGCCGCGGGCCGTGGCGCGGTCGTCGTCATGGCGCTGTTCGCGGTGGGCCGCGAAGGCCTCGAGACCGCGCTGTTCCTGTGGGCGGGCGCGCAGGCGACCACCGGCCCCACCGCGCAGGCGGGCCCGCTGATCGGCGCCGCGCTCGGCGTCGTGGCGGCGGTCGCGCTCGCGTGGCTCATGTACCGCGGCGCGGTGCGGCTCAACCTGCGCGTGTTCTTCGCGTGGACCGGGCTGTTCCTCGTGTTCGTCGCGGCAGGCGTGCTGTCGTACGGCGTCCACGACCTCCAGGAGGCCGGCATCCTGCCGGGCTTGGGGAACCTCGCGTTCGACGTCTCGGCGGCGATCCCGCCGAGCAGCTGGTACGGCACCTTGCTCAAGGGGATCTTCAACTTCACGCCCGCGACCACATGGCTCCAGCTCGTCGCGTGGACCGCGTACCTCGTGCCCGTGCTGGTGATCTACATCCGCACCACGTGGGGCCACCGCCCCGCGCCCACCGCGCCCCAGGCCGCCGCCTCCGTCCCCGCCGCTGCCGCGTCCTGAGGGCCGGACCCGCACCCGCTCCACCCCTTCGTCGCCCACCACACTCGGCCCGCCGGGCCGGAACGTCCGAGGAGAACCATGTCCCGCACCACCGTCGGCATGCTCGCGCTCGCCGCCCTGGTCCTGCCGTTGACCGCAGCCTGCGTCGACAACGACGCCTCCGCCGACCCGGCCACCACGGCCGGCGCGCTCACCGTGAGCTCCACCGCCGACGCGTGCGACGTGTCGGCCGCGACCGCGCCGAGCGGCACGCTCACGTTCAAGGTCACCAACGACGGCTCGGACGTCACCGAGTTCTACCTGCTGGGCGACGACGGCCTGCGGGTGGTCTCCGAGGTGGAGAACATCGGCCCCGGCCTCACCCGCGACCTCGTCGTGCAGGTGCGCCCCGGCGACTACTTCACGGCCTGCAAGCCCGGCATGGTCGGCGACGGCATCCGCGCGGCCTTCACGGTGACCGACTCCGGCCAGGAGGTCGGCCCGACCGGCGACGTCGCGGCGCAGCTCAAGGACGCCGAGGCGCAGTACGTCGCGTACGTGAAGGACCAGGTCGGGGCCCTGATCGCGGGGACCCAGGAGTTCGCCGACGCCTACCGGGCGGGCGACGACGACAAGGCCCGCGAGCTCTACGCGCCAACGCGCGTGCACTGGGAGCGCGTCGAGCCCGTCGCGGAGTCGTTCGGCGACCTCGACCCCCTGACCGACGCGCGCGAGGCCGACCTCGAGGAGGGCCAGGCCTGGAGCGGCTGGCACTACATCGAGAAGGACCTGTGGCAGCCCACGCCCGACGCCAACGGCGGCCAGGCGTACACGCCGCTCACGTCCGAGCAGCGCGCGACCGCGGCCGACGACCTGGTGAAGTACACGCAGCAACTGGTCGACCAGGTCAACGCGAGCGACTTCACGTTCGAGGCCTTCCAGATCTCCAACGGCGCCAAGGAGCTGCTCGACGAGGTCGCCAACGGCAAGGTCACCGGCGAGGAGGAGATCTGGTCGCACACCGACCTGTGGGACTTCCAGGCCAACGTGGACGGCGCGCGCGTCGGCTACGAGGTGCTCAAGGACGTCGTCGAGGCGCAGGACGCGGACCTCGCGGCGAGCCTCGAGGAGCGCTTTGCCGCGCTGCAGGCGCTGCTGACCGCGCAGGGCTCGGTCGAGGACGGCTTCACGTCGTACGACGAGCTCACCGACGAGCAGGTCAAGGAGCTCTCGGCCGCGGTCGACGCGCTGTCGGAGCCGCTCTCGCAGCTCACGGTCGTCGTCACCGGAGCCTGACACCCTGGAGTGCACGCTCACGGCCCCGGGTGGTGAGCGTGCACTCCAGCCCGAACCCCCGCCCCTCCCCCCTCTGGCGTGAACCGTGACCCCTGCACCCCCCGACCCCGACCAGACGGCCCCGGCCGACGGCATCGCCTCGCACGCGCCCCCGGCCGAGCCGCCGGCGCGCGGGTTCTCGCGGCGCGCGCTGCTCGGGTT
>JAEWOA010000015.1 GCA_023461115.1 Actinomycetes bacterium | reverse complement strand
CGGTGTGGGACTGGGCGCGGCGGCCGCGTCGCCCCGTCCAGCTCGCGCTCGAGGGCGCCGGCGAGCCCGTCGGCGAACCGGGGGTGCTGCGCGCGTCCGTGCACGTCGAGGCGCCGCCCGGCACCGGGGCGGTCGTCCTGGGCGTGCGGCGGAGCAACCGGCGCCTGCCGGACTTCGTCGTCCGTGTGCACGGCGCGCGGGACCTCCCGATGACGGTGCGCACCGTGCGCACCGGCCCGCAGGACCTCGCCGAGGTCGACGCGCAAGGGATCGGGCTAGGCGCCGCGTCCGTCGCGGAGGCCACC
Organism: Actinomycetes bacterium; assembly: GCA_023461115.1. Lineage (GTDB taxonomy): Bacteria > Actinomycetota > Actinomycetes > Actinomycetales > Cellulomonadaceae > Cellulomonas. The sequence goes on along the minus strand of JAEWOA010000015.1, from coordinate 3,231 downwards.
GACGTCTCGAGCAGGCAGGCGCTCGTGCTCCCCGGCGTCCGGCCGCTCGCGTCGCTGCCGCTGCCGCCCCGCCTGCGCGGGCTCTCGGGCGCCCACGAGTCCCGGCGTCCCGGTGAGGGCGGCGGGCTGCGTGACGTGCACCAGTACACGGCCGGGGACCGGCTGCGGCGGATCGACTGGCGCGTCACGGCCCGGCGCTCGCCGCAGTTGCGGGAGCTGTACGTGCGGCGCGAGCACGCGCTCGCGGAGGCCGTCGTCATGCTCGTCGTCGACTCACGCGACGACCTCGGGCCCGACCCTCGAACCTGGCGCGGGCCGCTGCGGCCCCGGGCCGACGACGCCACGTCGCTCGACCTCGCGCGGCAGGCCGCGTCGTCCCTGGCGCAGGACTTCCTGGGCGTCGGCGACCGCGTCGGGCTCGACGACCTGGGCGCGCTGCGCCGCCCCCTGCCGCCTGGCGGCGGCCGCCGCCAGCTCGACCGCATCCGCACCGCGCTGGCGCTGACCAAGCCCGAAGGCGAGCCCATGCGCCGCACGCGGGCGCCACAGCTGCCGTCCGGCGCGCTCGTCGTCGTGTTCTCCACCTTCCTCGACGACGGCGCCGCCGAGTCCGCCGCCCAGTGGCGCCGCGCCGGGCACCGCGTGATCGCGGTCGACGTGCTGCCCACGCTGCGCACCCGGCACCTCGATCCGCGCGAGCAGCTCGCGCTGCGGCTGGTGCGGCTCTCCCGCGAGGACCGGGTGGCCGCGCTCGCGGACGCCGACGTCGAGGTGGTCGTGTGGAGCGAGCACCCCGAGGTGTCGCTCGCGAGCCTCGCGCGGCGTGCCCAGCGCCGCGCCGGCGCCGGGGCGGTGGGGCGATGAGGAGCCGCATGCTGCCGCGCCTGCCGGACTTCGGCTGGCGTCACCCCGACGAGGTCGTCATGGAGATCGGGCGGGCCGTGGCGGGCTGGGCGGTGCGCCTGGCCGCGACCGTGCTCGTGCTCGCGATGCTCGCCCTGACGTGGATTCCCCAGCACGGCTGGTCGATCTCCGGAGTGGTCGTGCTGGGGCTGCTCGGGCTGTTCGTCGGGCTCACGGCGCACCGTGCGCTGCTCGCGGCGTTGGTGCTGCTCGTCGGCGGGGTCGTGCTGCTGCAGGACCCGCTCGGGTACGTGCCGCTCGCGCTGCTGATCCTCGTCGTGCACCTCGCGGCGTGGGGCGTCGCGCTCGCCTCCCGCGTGACCTGGTCCGCGCGCGTCGAGTGGGCCGTGGTCGCCGACGGCCTCCGGAACGCGGCGCTGCCGCAAGCCGTCGCGCAGGTGCTCGGCATCGTCGCGTTGACGCTGACAGGAGCGGACCTCGGGGACGCGTGGCGGCTCGTGGCCCTCGTCGCCGTCGGGGTGGTCGCCGCGCTCGTCCTGACACGCGGCGGTCGCGAGAACGACTAGGACCTGCGGCCGACTACGACGTGCGGCCGACTACGACTTGCGGCTCTCCGGGATCGCGAGCGACAGCACGAAGCTCACGATCGAGATGATGAGCGCGCCCCACACCGCGTCCCAGAACCCGTCGATGCGCAGGCCCCAGTCGGTGAACTCGGTGATCCACTCCGTCAGCAGCAGCATCAGCGCGTTCACGATCAACGTGAACAGCCCCAACGTCAGGATGTAGAGCGGGATCGAGAGGATCTGGACCAGCGGCTTGACCACGGCGTTCACCACGCCGAAGACGAGCGCGATCGCCAGGATGATCCAGAACTCCTGCCACCCCGACGCGTCCTCGGGCACGATCTCGAGCCCGGACAGGATGAGTTGCGCGAGCCAGATGGCCACGCCGTTGATGAGCACGCGGATGACGAACGCCATGCGGGGATACTGCCAGCACCTGGGCTCGCGTGCTGGCTGGCATGCTGGTCGCCGTGAGCCACGTTCCCCTCCGCCGGGCCCTCGCCGAGCTGCCGCCCTATGTCCCGGGCGCCCGCGCCGCAGTCGGGGCCGCCGCGTACAAGCTCTCGTCGAACGAGAACCCCTACCCGCCGCTGCCGGCCGTGATGGCCGCGATCGCCGACGCGTCCGTCGACGTCAACCGGTACCCCGACATGTACGCCACCGAGCTCGTCTCGACGATCGCGTCGCGGCTCGGCGTCGCGGACGAGTGCGTGGTCGCGGGCTGCGGGTCCGTCGCCGTGCTGGAGCACGTGCTCGCCGCGGTGTGCGAGGCGGGCGACGAGGTCGTGATGCCGTGGCGGTCCTTCGAGGCCTACCCGATCACGGTCGCGCTGGCCGGCGCCGTGGGCGTGCGGGTGCCCGTGCTCGACGACGGGCGCCTCGACCTGGAGGCGATGGCCGCCGCGGTCACCGCGCGCACGCGGGTGGTCCTCGTCTGCACCCCCAACAACCCCACCGGGCCTGCGGTGCACGCCGACGAGCTCGCGGTGTTCCTCGAGTCCGTGCCGTCCGACGTGCTCGTCGTCCTCGACGAGGCGTACGTCGAGTTCGTGCGCGACCCACTGGCCGCCGACGGGCTCGCCGCCTACTCCGCGCACCCCAACGTGGTGCTGCTGCGGACGTTCTCCAAGGCCTACGGCCTGGCTGGACTGCGTGTCGGGTACGCCGTGGCGCGGCCGCGCCTGGCCGCGGGGATCCGGGCCGCGTCGACTCCGTTCGGGGTGTCGTCGGTGGCGCAGCTGGCGGCGGTCGCGTCGTTGCGCGCGCGTGACGAGCTCATGGCGCGCGTCGACGCGCTGGTGCTCGAGCGGACGCGTGTGCTCGACGGCCTGCGTGGGCAGGGCTGGACCGTCCCCGACAGCCAGGGGAACTTCGTCTGGCTGGGCCTCGGCGACCATTCCGCGGCTTTCGCGGAGCGCGCCGGCCGTGCGGGAGTCCTGGTCCGTCCGTTCCAGGGGGACGGCGTCCGCGTCAGCGTGGGGGAGCGGGAGGCCGCCGACCTCCTCCTTGCCTTCACCGCGGAGGAGCAGCCTCGCTGACGCGGCTCTCCGCCCCGTCGCCGGGGAGTTGTGCGGTGGCGGGGCGATCGGCGGGCGCTGTGGGAGGGCTACAAACGTCCACCGAAGAGGTTGTGCGTGGGGCTTGCCCGTTACCTACGGATGCGTAGGCTACGTTGGCGTAGGTTCGGGCAGTCCGCCCGGCTGAACCGTCTGGAGCGGCCACCCGCCGCGACACGCGAAGGAGCCACCGCGTGACCACGTCCGGCCTCCACCCCGCCGCCACGCCCCCCGCCGCCACACCC
>JAEWOA010000014.1 GCA_023461115.1 Actinomycetes bacterium | reverse complement strand
CCGCGGGAGGGTTCACGGCCGGCCGCGCGAGCGCCCCGGCGGCGGCCGGCCCGGCGACGCCCGACGACACCTACCCGTTCCTCGGCGCGCGGCAGGCGGGGATCACGACGCCTGCGCAGGACCGCCTCTACCTCGCGGCGTTCGACGTCACGACGACCTCGCGCGAGGACCTGATCGCGCTCCTGCAGCGCTGGACGACGATCGCGGCCCGCCTCACGCAAGGCCTGTCGGCCGGCCCCTTCGGGCCCGCGTCCGGCCCGTACGACGCGCCGCCCGACGACACCGGCGAGGCATTCGACCTGCCGCCCGCGGGACTGACGATCACGTTCGGCTTCGGCCGGTCCCTGTTCGTCGACGCGGACGGGAACGACCGCGGCTTCGGGATCGCGGACCGGCTGCCCGAGGCCCTCGTCGAGCTCCCGCACTTCCCCGCCGACGCGCTGGACCCGCGCCGCAGCGGCGGCGACCTGGTCGTGCAGGCGTGCGCCGACGACCCCCAGGTCGCGGTCCACGCGATCCGCAACCTGTCCCGGACCGCGTTCGGCGCCGCGACCATCCGCTGGACCCAGCTCGGCTACGGGCGCACCTCGTCGACGACGACCGCGCAACGCACCCCGCGCAACCTGTTCGGGTTCAAGGACGGCACCGCCAACGTCAAGGCCGAGGAGGGCGCCGCGCTCGACGAGCACGTGTGGGTGCCGTCCGACACGAGCGGCCCGGCGGCGTGGCTCGCCGGTGGCACGTACCTCGTCGCGCGCCGCATCCGCATGCGGATCGAGACGTGGGACCGCACCTCGCTGCGCGAGCAGGAGGCGCTCGTCGGGCGTTCCAAGGGCGAGGGAGCGCCGCTGTCCGGTGGGCAGGAGTTCACCGAGCCGGACTTCACGACGAAGGGCGGCGACGGCGCACCGCTGATCGCGATGGACTCGCATGTGCGCCTGGCCCACCCCACGCAGAACGACGGTGTGCGGATGCTGCGCCGCGGGTACAACTTCACGGACGGCAACGACTCGCTGGGCCGCCTGGACGCCGGGCTGTTCTTCATCGCGTTCGTCACCGACCCGCGCTCGCACTTCATCCCCCTGCAGAACCGCCTCTCACGCGACGACGGGCTCATGGAGTACCTGCAGCACACGGGGTCGGCGCTGTTCGCGGTCCCGCCGGGCGTGCCCGGGGGCCTGGTCCTCGGCCAGGACGGCACACCGATCACGACGAGCCACAGCCCGTTCGTCGGGCAGAGCCTGTTCGCCTGACGGCGGGAGCAAGTTCCCCTGGCGCTGGCCTCGGCTTTCGTCCGCCGCGAACGACGGTGAGTAGCCTGCGCGAATGAGCACGAGCGCGACGACGACGCCGCCCGCCGCCCGCCCCGGGCCGTCCACGACCCTTCCCCCGGATGCCGGCACCCCGACGCGGGTGTGGCTCGTGGCCTCCCTGACGGTCGCGGCGCTCGAGCTGATCCGCGCGAGCGGCCCGCTGCTGGACCACGCGTTCGCGATCGGGACGCTCACCGCCGCCGCGACCGCGGTGGGCACGTACGCGGCCGCGGGGCTCGTCGCGCTCGTGGTGCTGCTCGCGACCGGCCGCTCCGACGGCGTGCCCTCGGGGTCGACCGTCCTGGGTGGCGCGACGCTGTTCGCGATCGGGCGTGTGCTGCTGCAGGCGGTGCAGGGCGACGCGCGGTACTGGCTCGGGCTGGTGGTCGTCGCCGTCGCGGTGGGGACGCTGGCGCTCGCCGTGGCGTTCGTGGCGGGCCGCCCCCAGGGTGGCCGCCAGGCGTCGTTGGGACTGCTCGTCGGCCTCGCGCTGTCCGCCGGGCTGCAGTTGGCGCTGGGCACGTGGGACGCGTTGTGGCGCGACTCGTGGATCGGCTGGCTGGTCGCGGGCGTCGTCGCGCTCGCACCGCTGCTCGCGGCGCGCGCGGCGACCCCCAGCCGAGGCGCCGGGACGCTCTCCACGGGGAGGCCGCGCCGGCTGTGGGGCCTCGGGCCCTTCCTCGCGTTGGCCGCGATGGTCGGCGCGAACCCCGCCTTCGCGGCATCGCAGTCCGGCGTGCCGCTCGGGATCGCGGGGCTGGTCGTGGTGGTCGCGCTGAGTGTCGGCGGGTGGCTGGTGCTGCGGCCGGACGCGTGGCCCGGCGCGGTGCGGATCGCCGCGTCGGTGCTCGTGGTGCTGTCCGTCGCGGGCGCGATGTGGCTGACCGGGGTCGGCGCGCTCGTCGCGATCGCGGTGTTCGACGTCGCCGTGGGGATCGTCGCGTCCGCCGCGCTCGCCACGCACCGTCCCGCTCCGCCCGGGCTCGCGCGGACCGTGGGCGCGGTCGCGGTCGTCGGGCTCGGGGTGGTCGGGCCGCTCCTGCTGTACATGCTCGACTACGACGTCCCGCTGCCGGTCGACAACGCGTGGGTGGTGGTGCTCGCGGCCGTCGTCGTCGCGGGCACGGGCCTGCGGCACCGCACTCCCCGGCCGGCTGCCCAGGCGACTGCCCAGCCGGCTGCCCAGGCGGCTGCCCGTGCGACGAGCGCCGCCGACGGGCCAGCGAGCACCCCGGCGAGCGGCACCGAGCGGGCGAACGGGCGGATGCCCGCGCGCGTCAACGCGGTGCGCTGGCTCCTCGTGCCCGCGGTCGTGCTCGCGCTCGTCGGGCTCGTGCCGTCGACGACCTCGGCCCACGGCGCGGACGTCCCGGCGAAGGCGTCGTCGTCGGGGCCGCTCACGATCGTCGACTGGAACCTGCACTACGGCGTCGCGCCCGCCCTGGCCGTCGACCTCGAGGGCATCGCGCGGACGATCGAGGCCCAGGACCCGGACGTCGTCACGCTCCAGGAGGTCGAGCGCGGCTGGATCTTCGGCGGCGGCGCCGACACCGCGACGTGGCTCGCGCACCGCCTGGGCATGACGATCCGGTTCGCGCCTGCCGCCGACCGGCAGTTCGGCAACGCGGTCCTCGCGCGCTCGGGCCTGACCGACGTCGAGGTCCACCCCCTGCCGTACGGCGCTGGCCCGCAGCAGCGCTCCGCGATCGGCGCGACCCTCACGCTCGACGACGGCTCGACCGTGCGCGTGATCTCGGTGCACCTGCAGCACCGCGAGTCCAACACCCCGACTCGCCTGGACCAGCTCGAGGCGCTCGAGCAGGTCGAGCCGGCGAGCGTGCCGGCGGTCCTCGCGGGCGACTTCAACGCCGAGCCCGGCTGGCCCGAGATCGACCTGCTCGAGGGCCAGGGCTGGGTCAGCGCGATCGACACCGTGGGCGATCCGGCCGCGCTCACGTCCCCGAGCGACGTGCCGGCCCACCGCATCGACTGGATCTTCGGCCAGGGCGTGACGTTCGAGTCGGCCACGGTCCTGACGGCCCAGCAGTCCGACCACCGCCCCCTAGTCGCCACCTTCACCCCCCAGCCGTGACCGTGCACTCCACACTCCAGCCGCGAGCGTGCACTCCAGCCGCGAGCGTGCACTCCAGCCGCGAGCGTGCACTCCAGCCGCGAGCGTGCACTCCAGCCGCGAGCGTGCACTCCAGCCGCGAGCGTGCACTCCAGCCGTGAGCGTGCACTCCAGCCGCGAGCGTGCACTCCAGCCGGGTCAGTCGCGCGCGCGGTGGTGCAGCATGCGCGCGACCTCGGCGATCGTGCCGGACAGCGACGGGTACACCGTGGTCGCCTGCGCGACCTGGTCCGCGGTGAGCCGGTTGGCGATCGCGAGCGTCAGCGGGAACACCGACTCGCTCGCGCTCGGCCCCACGAGCACCGCCCCCAGGACCGTCCCGGCGCCGCGGCTCGCGAAGATCTTGACGAACCCCTCGCGCACGGCCTGCATCTTGGCGCGCGGGTTGCGCGCGATCGGCAGCGTGCTGACCGCGTACTCGACGCCCTCGTCGACGAGCCGCTGCTCGGAGTAGCCCACGGTCGCGATCTGCGGCGCCGTGAAGATGTTCGCGGAGATGTCCCGCAGGGACAGGGGCGTGACGGCGTCGCCGAGCGCGTGGGACATCGCGATGCGCCCCTGGGTCGCGGCCACCGACGCGAGCGGGAGCACACCGGTCACGTCGCCCGCGGCGTAGATGCCGCGCACCGAGGTCCGGGAGACCTTGTCGACGTCGACGTGGCCCGACGGCGTGAGCCGCACCCCGGCCTCCTCGAGGCCCAGCCCGGCGGTCGTCGGGATCGAGCCGACCGCGAACAGCACGTGCGAGCCCGCGATCTCGGACCCGTCCGCGAGCGTCACGACGACGCCGTCGGCCGTGCGCCGCGCCCCGGCGGCCCGCGAGCGCGACATGACGGTCATGCCACGGCGGCGGAACACCTCCTCGATCAGCTCGGCGGCGTCGGCGTCCTCGCCCGGGAGCACGCGGTCGCGCGACGAGACGAGCGTGACGTCCGCGCCGAGCGAGGTGTACGCCGACGCGAACTCGGCGCCGGTGACGCCCGAGCCGACGACGATCAGCTTCTCGGGGAGTGCCTGCAGGTCGTAGAGCTGGGTCCAGGTGAGGATCCGCTCGCCGTCCGGCCTGGCCTCGGGCAGCTCGCGCGGGCGCGCGCCGGTGGCGACGAGGATCACGTCGGCGTCGAGGGTCTCGTCGGCGACGCCCTCGGGGGTGTCGACGACCACGCGTGACGGCCCGTCGAGCCGAGCGCGGCCGATGAGCGTGCGCACGCCGCTGGACTCCAGGCGCGCGCGGATGTCCGCGGACTGTGCGGCCGCGAGCGCCTTGACGCGCGTGTTCACGGCGGCGAGGTCGATGTGGTGGCGCTGGTCGCCGGCCAGCGCGCCGGAGCGAATGCCCAGTTCAGGGGCCTGATCAGCCTGCGACATCCACTCGGCGGTCGCGATCAGCGTCTTGGAGGGCACCACGTCGGTGAGGACCGCGGCGCCGCCGAGCCCGTGCCGCTCGACGACCGTGACGTCCGCGCCCAGGCGGCTGGCGACCAGGGCCGCCTCGTACCCGCCGGGGCCGCCGCCGACGATGACGACACGGGTGGGGCTGTCCTGCACGGGAGTACTCACGCATGCATTCTGCCGTCCCACAGTGCGGACGACCGACCGCGACGGCCGGGCTAGCCTTCGAGCATGAGCGACATCACAGCCGACACCCCGGAAGCCGGACCCCTGGACCTCGACGATCCCGCCACCCACCCGTTCCACGTCGCGGAGGCCGCGGCCGCGGCCCTCGCCGAGGCCACGGGCGTCGAGCGCCACGATGTCGCGCTCGTCCTGGGATCGGGCTGGGGCGGCGCCGCCGACCTGTTGGGCGAGACGGTCGCCGAGATCGCCGCGACCGACCTGCCCGGCTTCTCGGCCGCGGCGGTCGTCGGGCATGTCGGCACGATCCGCTCGGTCCGCATCGCGGAGACCGGCAAGCACGCGCTGGTCCTGGGGTCACGCACGCACCTGTACGAGGGCCGCGGGGTGCGGCGCGTCGTGCACGGCATGCGCACGGCCGCGGCGGCGGGCGCGCGCACGGTCGTCCTGACGAACGGGTGTGGGGGCCTGAATCCCGCGTGGGGTCCGGGGACGCCGGTGCTCATCAGCGACCACCTCAACCTGACGGCGACCTCGCCGCTGGAGGGCGCGACCTTCGTCGACCTCACGGACCTGTACTCCTCGCGCCTGCGCGGGATCGCACGCGAGGTGGACCCGAGCCTCGACGAGGGCGTGTACGTCCAGTTTCGCGGGCCGCACTACGAGACTCCGGCGGAGGTGCGGATGGCGGGGATCCTCGGCGGCGACCTGGTCGGGATGTCGACGACGCTCGAGGCGATCGCCGCGCGCCACGCGGGCATGGAGGTGCTGGGCATCTCGCTCGTGACGAACCTCGCGGCGGGCATCAGCGAGCAGGCCCTCTCGCACGAGGAGGTCATCGAGGCCGGCCGCGCGGCGGGCCCCCGGATCAGCGCTCTCCTCGCGGACATCGTGCGGCGCCTGTGAACCTCGTCGGACGGCTGCGGGGTGGGACCTGTTGCGGTCGTCGGGGGCGCCCGGGGTCATTACCTTGGGGTCCATGAGTCACGACGTCGTGTGGGACGAGATCGAGCAGCAGGTCCGCGAGTGGATCGAGGACGACCCCGACCCTGACACGGCGGACGAGCTCGCCGAGCTCCTGCGGCGCGCCGGCGACCGACCCGTGGGCCTCGAGCCCGGCCACGCGCCGGACCCGACGCAGGCCCAGACGATCGACGCCGCACGCGCGGCCCGCGCCGAGCTGGCCGACCGGTTCACGGGCCTGCTGCAGTTCGGGACGGCTGGCCTGCGCGGGACGCTCGGCGGCGGCCCGAACCGCATGAACCGCGCGGTCGTCATCCGCGCCGCGGCGGGCCTCGCGGACTACCTGCTGGGCGAGCTCGACGGCATCGCGCCGGCGCCGCGCGTGGTCGTCGGGTACGACGCGCGGCACAAGTCGCACGCGTTCGCCCTGGACACCGCGGCGGTGCTGACGGCGGTCGGGGTCGAGGTCCTCCTGATGCCGGGCGCGTTGCCCACGCCGTTGACCGCGTTCGCGTTGCGCCATCTCGACGCGGACGCGGCGGTGCAGGTCACGGCGTCGCACAACCCCGCCCGGGACAACGGCTACAAGGTGTACCTGGGTGGTCGGGTCGTCACGGACGGCGGGCAGGGCGCGCAGATCGTGCCGCCGTACGACGCGGCGATCGCGGCGGAGATCGCGCGCGTCCCCTCGGTGGCGTCGGTGCCGCGCGCGGATGGCGGCTGGACGGTGCTGGACCACGCGATCGTCGACGACTACGTGGCCGCGACGCTGCGCCTGCAGGACCCGGCGAGCGCGGCGGCGGCCGCGGACCTGCGGATCGTGCTGACCCCGCTGCACGGCGTCGGGGGCGAGGTCGCCGCGCGCGTGCTGCGCGAGGCGGGTTTCACGCGCGTGCTCGTGGTCCCCGAGCAGGCCGAGCCCGACCCCGACTTCCCGTCGGTCGCGTTCCCGAACCCCGAGGAGCCGGGCGCGATCGACCTCGCGATCGGGCTGGCCGGCGACGAGCGCGCCGACCTCGTGATCGCGCTCGACCCGGACGCCGACCGCTGTGCCGTGGCCGTGCAGGACCCCCGCTCCCGCACGCACCGCGGCCCGGACACCGCGGCCGCGGAGGGGTGGCGCATGCTGCACGGCGACGAGACGGGCGCGCTGCTCGGCGTCACCGTCGCCGAGGGCCTCGACGACGACCCCGACGCGACCTTCGCCAACTCGATCGTCTCGTCGCGCCTGCTCGCGAGCATCGCGTCGGCGGCGGGCTTCCGGCACGTGCAGACCCTGACGGGCTTCAAGTGGCTCGCGCGCGTCGAGCACCTGGCGTTCGCGTACGAGGAGGCGCTGGGCTACTGCGTCGCGCCGGGCAACGTCCGGGACAAGGACGGGATCTCCGCGGCCCTGCTGATCGCGGGCCTCGCGGCGCGGCTCAAGGCGACGGGCCGCACGCTCGTGGACGTGCTCGACGACCTCGCGCGCCAGCACGGCCTGCACCTGACGGACCAGGTGTCCGCGCGCTTCACGGACCTCGCGCAGATCGGCGCGACCGTCGAGCGGCTGCGCGAGGCTCCCCCGACGGCGCTGGGGGGCTCGCGCGTGACCGCGGTCGTCGACCTGGCGGCCGGCAGCGACGAGGACCGCGGCGGGCTCCCGCCGACCGACGGCCTGCGGTTGGAGACCGCCGACGGCTCGCGCGTGATCGTCCGGCCGTCGGGCACCGAGCCGAAGGTCAAGTGCTACCTGGAGGTCGTCGAGCCCGTGCACCCGGACGCCGACGAGTCGGCCGTCACGCACGCGCGCCACGCGGCCCGCGCCCGCCTGACCGCCGTCGCGTCGGACATGCGCGCCACGCTCGGCCTGTCCTAGCCTCCGCCGGGCGCGCCCCTGGCGGGCGCACCCGGCGGGCGGGGATCAGTACGCGGCGTCCGCTTCCAGGCCCGACAAGACCGCGGCCGTGCCCGAGAGGCCCAGGCGCGTGGCGCCCGCCTGGATCATGCGCAGCGCGTCGCCCGAGGTGCGGATGCCTCCCGACGCCTTGACGCCCAGGCGCCCGCCGACGGTCGCGTGCATGAGGTCCACCGCGTGGACCGTCGCGCCGCCGGCCGGGTGGAAGCCCGTGGAGGTCTTGACGAAGTCCGCGCCCGCGTCACGCGCGGCATGGCACGCCTCGACGACCTCGTGGTCGGTGAGCGCCGCGGACTCGATGATCACCTTGAGCACGGTGGGGTGCGGGATCGCGTCCCGGACGGTGCGGATGTCCGCCTCGATGTCCGAGAAGCGGCGCTCCTTGGCGGCGCCCACGTCGATCACCATGTCGACCTCGTCGGCTCCGTTCTGCACCGCGAGCAGCGCCTCGGCGGCCTTCACCGCCGACGCGTGCTTGCCGGACGGGAAGCCGCACACCGTGGCGACCTTGAGTCCGTCCGGGACCTTGACCGGCAGGAACGACGGCGAGATGCAGATCGAGTACGCGCCGAGCGCGGCGGCCTCCTCGATGAGCGCCTCGACGTCGGCGCGGGTCGCCTCGGGCTTGAGCAGGGTGTGGTCGACGAACTGCGCCAGCGCAGCGGAGTCGAGCGGGTCGTGGGTCATGCTCGGTGCCTTCCTCCCCGGGCCGCGGCGTACGCAGGCCGGATCACGGTGTCGATCAGGGCGGCGCGCTCGTCGAGGTGGACGAACGCGTGGGCGGCCGCGGTGACGGCCACGTCTTCGAGGTCGGCCAGCGTCCAACCGGCCTGCTCGACGAGGAGCGTGAGCTCGCGAGTCATGCTGGTGCCGGACTGCAGCCGGTTGTCGGTGTTGACGGTCACGGCGAACCCGAGGTTCCGCAGACGCGTGGCGGGGTGCTCGGCGATCGACGACACGGCCCGCGTGTCCAGGTTCGACGACGGGCACATCTCGAGGGCCAGGCGCCGGTCGCGCACCCAGTGCGCGAGCGTCCCGAGCCGGTCGCCCAGCTCGTCGGCCGTCACATCGTCGGCCACGCGGACCCCGTGCCCGAGCCGCAGCGCGCCCTCGGCGATCGCGCCCGCCACCGAGTCCAGGCCCGCGGCCTCGCCCGCGTGGAGCGTGCAGGGGAAGTGCGCGGCGCGGAGCGTGTCGAACACGCCGGGGAAGCGGGACGCCGGGAACCCGTCCTCGGGCCCGGCCAGGTCGAACGCGACGACGCCCGCGTCCCGGTTGGCGATCGCGAGCTCGGCGACCTCCTGCCACCGGTCCAGGTGCCGCATCGCGCACAGGATCGCGCCCACGCGGATCGGGTGGCCCGACTCGCGTGCGGCCACCACGCCCTCGTCGAGCCCTGCCCGCACGGCGTCGACGACCTCCTGCAGCGAGAGCCCGCGCTCCACGTGCTGCTCGGGCGCGTACCGCAGCTCGGCGTAGACGACGCCGTCGGCGGCCAGGTCCAGCACCGCCTCGTGCGCCACTCGACGCAGGTTGTCGGCGGTCTGCAGCACCGCGACGGTGTGCGCGAACGTCTCGAGGTACCGCTCGAGGGATCCGGCGCGCGCGCTCTCGACGAACCACCGGCCCAGCTCGTCAGGGTCGGTGGTCGGGAGCTCGTGGCCCGCGGCGGCGGCGAGCTCGACGATCGTTGCGGGGCGCAGACCGCCGTCCAGGTGGTCGTGCAGGAGGACCTTGGGCAGCCGGGGGATCAGCGCGACGAGCCCGCCGTCGTCGGCGTTCCCGTCGCTGGGCTGCCCGTCGCTGGACTGCTCTGCGGCCTCGTCGCTCACGCCTCACCCGCTTCGTCGTCGCCGTCGGGGACCTCGGTGTCCTGCTCCAGCACATCGGCCTCGCTCGCGCGGCCCTCACGGTCGGCGCGGCCGAATCCCGGCGTGTACTCCTCGGGGTCGTCCTCGCCCGCGGGCTCGTCGGTCAGCCGCAGTGGCACGTCGGGGTCGGCGGGCTCGAGGCCGGCGTCACGCCACGCGTCGGATCCGGGAACGGTGCTCATCGGCGCCTCCATTCGGATGACAACAGCATTGGGATGGCTAAGCGTTCGGACGAAGATGGCCTTGGCTTCATCGTGCCCCGCGCGCCGCCTGCGCGCCCGCGCTCGGCCGCCCGCGTCAGGCGGTGATCCGGTCGAGAACGAGTGGTGTGGGGGCCGGGGCGGTGGGGCTCACGACGATCCCACCGGCCAGCGCCTCGTGCGCGCGGGCGAACCTCTCCGGGGTGTCGGTGTGCAGCGTCAGCAACCGCTGGCCCGCGCGCACCTCGTCGCCCGGCTTGGCGTGCAGGACGACGCCCGCGCCGGCCTGCACGGGGTCCTCCTTGCGCGCGCGGCCCGCGCCCAGCCGCCACGCGGCGACGCCCACGGCGTACGCGTCGAGCGACTCGAGCACGCCGTCGGACTCCGCGACGACGTCCTGCGTCTCACGCGCCCAGGGCAGCGGCGCCTCGGCGTCTCCGCCCTGCGCCGCGATCATGCGCTTCCACACGTCCATCGCGCGTCCGTCGGCCAGGGCCGCGGCCACGTCCTCGTCGGGTTTGCCCGCGGCCGCGAGCATCTCCTGCGCGAGCGCCACCGTGAGCTCGACGACGTCCGGGGGCCCGCCGCCGGCCAGCACCTCGACCGACTCGCGGACCTCGAGCGCGTTGCCCGCGGTCAGGCCCAGCGGCGTGGACATGTCGGTGAGCAGCGCGACCGTCGTGACGCCCGCGTCGGTGCCCAGGTCCACCATGGTCCGGGCCAGCTCGCGCGCGGAGTCCAGCGACTTCATGAACGCGCCCGAGCCGACCTTCACGTCGAGCACCAGCGCGCCCGTGCCCTCGGCGATCTTCTTGCTCATGATCGAGCTCGCGATCAGCGGGATCGCCTCGACCGTCCCGGTGACGTCCCGCAGCGCGTAGAGCTTGCGATCCGCGGGCGCCAGCCCGGACCCGGCCTGGCAGATCACGGCGCCGACGTCGGCGAGCTGGCGCATCATCTCGTCGTTGGACAACGCGGCGCGCCAGCCGCCGATGGACTCGAGCTTGTCGAGCGTCCCGCCCGTGTGGCCGAGCCCGCGCCCGGAGAGCTGCGGCACCGCGACCCCGAACACCGCGACGAGCGGCGCGAGCGGCAGCGTGATCTTGTCCCCCACGCCGCCGGTCGAGTGCTTGTCCGCGGTGGGCCACGGCAGCGACGCGAACGACATGCGCTCGCCGGACGCGATCATCGCCGCGGTCCAGCGCGCGATCTCGGAGCGGTCCATGCCGTTGAGCAGGATCGCCATGTTGAGCGCCGACATCTGCTCGTCGGCCACGACACCCCGCGTGTACGCGTCGATCACCCAGTCGATCTGCGCGTCGCTCAGCCGGCGCCCGTCACGCTTGGCGACGATGACGTCCACCGCGTCGAAGGACTCGCTCATGCCCGCTCCTCCAGGTCGGCCGGCCCGAACGCGTCGGGCAGCACCTCGCTCATGGGCTTGACGCCCGAGACGGTCTCGACGAGCAGTCGCGGCCCGCCGTGCTCGAACAGCAGCTGCCGGCAGCGCCCGCACGGCATGAGCACGTTGCCGTGCCCGTCCACGCAGGTGAACGCCACGAGCCGGCCACCGCCGGACACGTGGAGCCCGGACACCAGCGCGCACTCGGCGCACAGCGTCAGGCCGTACGACGCGTTCTCCACGTTGCAGCCCACCACCACGCGGCCGTCGTCGACGAGCGCGGCGGCGCCGACCGGGAACCGGGAGTACGGCACGTACGCCCGGCGCATCACGTCGGTCGCGGCGGCCCGCAGCGCGGGCCAGTCGATCTCGCTCATCTGGCTCACTTCACGTAGGGGATGCCCTCGGCGGCGGGCGCGCGCACGCGTCCCACGAGGCCGGCCACCGCGAAGATCGTCACGACGTACGGCGTCATGAGCATGATCTGCGACGGGATAGGCGTGCCGATGATGCCGAGCACCACCTGCAGGTTGTCGGAGAAGCCGAACAGCAGCGCCGCGGCGAGCGCGCCCACGGGGTTCCAGCGGCCCAGGATCATGGCCGCCAGGGCGATGAAGCCCTTGCCGCCCGTCATCTCCTTGCCGAACGCCAGGCCGGCGGCGACCGTGAAGAACGCGCCGCCGAGGCCGGCGACCGCGCCGCCGAGCAGCGTCGAGCGCAACCGCGTGCGGTTGACCTTGATGCCCACGGTGTCCGCGGCCTTGGGGTGCTCGCCGACTGCGCGCAGGCGCAGGCCCCAACGGCTGCGGAACACGAAGATCTGCAGCAGGATCACGACGATGTACATGACGTAGACGAGCGCGGTCTGGCGGAACAGCACGGGCCCGATCACGGGGATCTGTGAGAGCCCCGGGATCGCGATCGTCGGCAGCTTGGGCGGCGAGTTGAACGTCGCCGCGTCGTTCTTCAGCACCGTGGAGAACAGGTAGCTCGTGACGCCGACGACGAGCACGTTGAGCACGACGCCGACGATGATCTGGTTGACCACGTACCGGATCGAGAACAACACCAGCAGCGAGGCGACGAGCGCGCCGGCGATCGGCGCCGCGACCAGGCCCGCGTACGCCGAGTGCGTGATCGTCGCGACGACGGCCGCGAGGAACGCGCCGGCCAGGAGCTGGCCCTCGATCGCGACGTTGATGATGCCGGAGCGCTCGCACAGCAGGCCCGCGAGCGAGCCGAACACCAGCGGCACCGCGAGGAACAGCGAGCCCTGCAGCAGGCCCGTGAGCGGCATCGGCTGCGTCTTGCCCGCGTCCGCCCAGGTCAGGAACGCCAGCACCACGGCGATGCCGAACACGGTGGGCAGCCACACGCCGACCTTGCGGCGCCGACGGGTGGCCAGCAGGCTGACGATCGCGAGCGCGACCGCGACGAGCGACAGGATCAGCGCCGTCAGCTTGGACGGCACCGTGATCGGGTCGATGTGCACGAAGTCCGCGGACGTCGAGATCGTGAACGTCGACTCGCGCCCACCGGCCGGGAGCAGCCCGAACAGCACGAGCGAGAGCAGCGCGAACACGCCGTACCCGATCGGGGCCTTCCAGCTGATCGGCGGGAGCGGCTTGCCGGCGTCGGCGGCGGGCGCGGGGCCCGCGGGGGCCGTCGGCGGGAGCGTCGTGGCGGTCACGCGGCCACCTCCTTCGTCGTCGGGCGGGGCGCTCGGGCCTTGCGCGCGCCGGGAGCGGGCAGGCGGAACACCGCGCGGACCAGCGGCGGCGCCGCGATGAACAGCACGACGAGCGACTGCACGACGAGCACGATGTCGATCGGCGTGCCGGTGCGGGCCTGCATCGCGAACCCGCCGGCGCGCAGCGCGCCGAACAGCAGGCCGGCGAAGAACGTGCCGAGCGGCTTGGACCGGCCCAGCAGCGCGACCGTGATCGCGTCGAAGCCGAAGCTCGCCGCGACGTCCGCCGTGAGCACCTTGTCGGTGCCCAGCACCTGCGCCGAGCCCGCGAGGCCCGCGAACGCGCCGGCCAGGACCATGACCCAGATGTACGACGAGTTCACCGAGATGCCGGCGGTCCGCGCCGCGTGCGGGTTGGCGCCCACCGCGCGGAACTTGAATCCGATGGTCGAGCGGCTCATGATCCACCACACCAGCACGGCGGCGAGGATCGCGACGATGAACCCGAAGTGCAGGCGGAACTGGCCGCCCAGCAGGCGCGGGTACAGCGCGTTGCCGTCGATCGGCGGCGAGATCGGGTTGGTCGAGCCCGGGTTCTTCAGCAGCTTGGTCGACAACAGGTACGCGATCAGGTAGACCGCGATGTTGTTGAGCATGATCGTGACGATGACCTCGTGCGCTCCGGTGCGGGCCTTGAGCACGCCCGCGATGCCGGCCCAGATGCCGCCGCCGATCATGGCCGCGAGCATCGCGACCAGCAGGTGCAGCACCGGCGGGAGGTCCAGGGTGAACCCGACCCAGCCCGCGAAGATCGCGCCGAGGATGATCTGGCCCTGCGCGCCGATGTTGAACAGGCCGGCGCGGAAGCCGATGCCCAGGCCGAGGCCCGCGAGGATCAGCGGGATCGCGACCGTCATGGTCTCGGTGATCGGCTTGAACGCCTTGGCGGTGGTGGCCGCGGTCGGGTCGAACACGGCGCCTTGGAAGAGCGCGACGTAGGCGCTCGACACCGCGTGCCACGCGGCGGAGAAGAAGTCGGCGGGCCGCGCGAACAAGTACGCGGCGGCGTCCTGGACGTCCTGGTCGGCCGCGGCGATGAGGATGCCGGAGATGACGAGCGCGAGCACGATCGCCAGGACCGTGACGAGCCAGCCGCTCGAGAGCATCTCGCGCAGGATCGTCGCGCCGCGGCCCGGCTCGGGCTCGGGCGCCTTGGTCGTCGTGACCGCGTCGGTTCCGGTGTCCGCGGGCGGCGGGACGGACGCGTCGGGAAGGGGCGGCGTGCTCACCGGTCGGCCTCCTCGGCGCTCGTGGTGGTGGGATGCGGGGCCTCGTGCTCGTGCTCGGCCTCGATGTCGGCCTCGCCCAGGATCGTGTGGTGCCCGGCGGCTTGCGCGCGGGCCTCGTCCAGCGGGACACCCGCCATCATCAGGCCCAGCACGTCGCGGTCGGTGTCGCCGGGCACGATCCCGACCACCCGCCCGCGGTACATGACGAGGATGCGGTCGGCCAGCGCGAGCACCTCGTCGAGCTCGGTGGACACGATGATCACGGGGGTGCCGTTGTCGCGCTCCTGCACGATGCGCGAGTGCACGAACTCGATGGAGCCGACGTCCAGGCCGCGCGTGGGCTGCGACGCGATGAACAGGCGCAGCGGCCGGCTCATCTCGCGCGCGAGCACGACCTTCTGCTGGTTGCCGCCGGACAGCGTGCCCGCGGCCGCCTCGATCGACGGCGTGCGCACGTCGAACTCGACCGTGCGGTGGTCGGCGTTGGCGCGCATCTTGGCCAGGTCCATGGACACGCCGCGCGCGAACGGCGCTTCGTCGTGCAGGTCCAGGATGAGGTTCTCGGCCACCGAGAACTCGGCGACGAGGCCGTCGGACGTGCGGTCCTCGGGCACGAAGCCGACGCCCGCGCGCAGGACGTCCTTGACGGACTTCCCGACGAGCTCGACGCCGTCGAGCCGGACCGACCCGGCGACCGGCTGCTGCAGCCCGAGGATGACCTCGGTGAGCTCGGTCTGGCCGTTGCCCTGGACGCCGGCGATCGCGAGGATCTCGCCGCGCGCGACGTCGAAGCTCAGGTCGTCGACCTGCCGCACCCCGGCGGGGTCGATCACGGTGAGGCCGCGCACCTGCATGGTGGACTCGCCGGGCTGGGCGACCTCCTTGGCGACGCCGAGCTCGACCGACCGACCGACCATGAGCGACGCCAGCTCGCTCTCGGTGGAGGACGGCTGGGCGGTGCCGACGACCTTGCCGCGACGGATCACCGTGATGCGGTCGGCCACCGCGCGGACCTCGCGCAGCTTGTGCGTGATGAAGACGATGGACGTCCCGGACTCCTTGAGCTGGCGCATGATCGCGATCAGCTCGTCGGTCTCCTGGGGCGTCAGGACGGCCGTGGGCTCGTCGAGGATCAGCACCTCGGCGCGCCGCGACAGGGCCTTGATGATCTCGACGCGCTGCTGCGCGCCGACGGGGAGGTCCTCGACGAGCGCGTCGGGGTCGACGTCGAACCCGAAGCGGTCGGAGATCTCCTTGACGCGCGTGCGCGCCTCCGCGAAGTCCAGCAGCCCGCCGCCCTTGACGGGCTCGTGCCCGAGTGCGACGTTCTCGGCCACCGTGAACACCGGGACCAGCATGAAGTGCTGGTGCACCATGCCGATGCCCGCCGCCATCGCGTCGCCAGGCCCGACGAACGCCCGCTTGGCGTCGTCGATGAGGATCTCGCCCTCGTCGGGGTCGTACAGCCCGTAGAGCACGTTCATCAACGTGCTCTTGCCGGCGCCGTTCTCCCCGAGCAGGGCGTGGATCTCACCCGGCTCGACCACGAGGTCGATGTGGTCGTTGGCCACCAGGTCGCCGAAGCGCTTGGTGATGCCCCGCAGCTCGAGCTTCACGAGGTCACGCTCCTTCGCGTCGTTGTCAGCACACTAACGGCGAGGCACGACGGTGGCCCGGGCACTCATGCCCGGGCCACCGTGCGTGTCACGTGCTAGTGCGTCAGTTCTGGCTCGGCGACTCGACCTTCAGCTCACCGCTGATGATCTGCTGCTTGAGCTCGTCGACCTTGGACTTGAGCTCCGCGGGGACCTTGGAGTCGAAGTCGTGGAACGGCGCGATGTCCACGCCGCCGTTCTCGAGCGTGCCGACGTACGGGTCGGCCGAGAAGTTGCCCTCGGACGCGTCCTTGATGGTGTCGAAGACCGACTGGCCGATCTGCTTGATGACCGAGGTCAGGATGATCGCGGAGTAGTCCGGCGCCGTGTCGAACCAGTCGGCGTCGACGCCGACGATCATGACGTCGCCCGCGTCCTTCGCGGCCGCCGCGGCGCCCAGGCCGACCGGCCCGGCGACGGGCATGATGACGTCCGCGCCCTGGTCGATGAAGCCCTTGGCCAGGTTCTGGCCGTTGGCCTGGTTCTCGAAGTCACCGGTGAACGAGCCGGTCTGCGCGGCCTTGTCCCAGCCGAGGAGCTTGACGGACTTGCCGGCGTCCTCGTTGTACTTGGCGATGCCGTCCGAGAAGCCGTCCATGAAGATCGAGACGGACGGGAGCTGGATGCCGCCGAACGTCGCGACCGTGCCGGTCTTGCTCATGCCCGCGGCGACGTAGCCGGCGAGGAACGCGGCCTCCTGCGTGTTGAACAGCAGCGGCTTGCCGTTGTCCAGCGTGACCGGGTTGAAGTCCTTGTCCGAGAACGCGGAGTCCACGAGCGCGAAGTCGGTGTCGGCGTTCGCCTCGGCCGCGGCCTGGATCGGGTCCTCGAGGAGGAAGCCGACGCCGATGATCAGGTTGCAGTTGTCCGCGAGGAGCTGCTCGATGTTCGGCGTGAAGTCGGTCGCAGCCGTGGACTCGACCTTGTTGGTCTTGACGCCCAGCTCGTCGGCCGCCTTCTGGAGGCCCTCGGCGCCGGACTGGTTGAACGACTTGTCCTCGAAGCCGCCGGAGTCGGAGACCATGCAGGCCTTGTAGTCGACCTCGGGGGCCGGGGAGCCCGTGGAGTCGCCGCCCGCCTCGTCGTCGGGGGCGCTGCCACACGCCGCGAGCGCAAGGGCGACGGCCCCGCTGAGCGCGGCCACACGAATCAGGTTCTTCACGCGACTCTCCTGTTGTCTGTCTGGTGCCGGCCACCGGCCGGCGCCGCGCATGGGCGCGCGGC
This sequence comes from Actinomycetes bacterium, assembly GCA_023461115.1. Taxonomy (GTDB): domain Bacteria; phylum Actinomycetota; class Actinomycetes; order Actinomycetales; family Cellulomonadaceae; genus Cellulomonas. The sequence goes on along the minus strand of JAEWOA010000014.1, from coordinate 6,321 downwards.
ACGCGGTCCGCCGGGTACGCGACCGGCAGTGTTACTCCGAGCGTAATGAGCGCCGCATGTCGCGCTCGTTACTGGCGGGTATCCGGAGGGCATCCGTTACTGAGTTGGAATGTCAGCCCAGGTGGCGAAACCGTCGTACCGGCATGTGAGACGTCAGTGCCCGGCGAGCACGGCGGCCCGCGCGAGCAGCAGCGCGCCCGCCTCGACCGCCCGTTCGTCGACCGCCAGGTTCCCCTGGTGGATGTCGAACGTGGTCCCGCCCGGGGTCCGCGTGCCGAGCCGCGCCATCGCGCCGGGCACCTTGGTGAGGTACCACGCGAAGTCCTCGCCGCCCAGCGACTGCTCGGTGAGCTGCACCGCGTCCGGCCCGAGCACGTCGCGCGCCGCGGCCTCGAGCACCCCGGTGGCGTCCTCGTCGTTCTCCACCGGTGGGACGCCGCGCTGGTGGTGCACCTCGACGTCCACTCCGAGCGGCGCCACCACCTGCTCCACGGCGTCCCGGAACGCCTGGGCGGCGCCCTCCCAGGCGCGCACGTCCAGGCAGCGCAGCGTGCCCTTGAGCACGCCCGCCGCGGGGATCACGTTGTGCGCGACGCCGGCCTGCGCCGAGCCCCACGTGAGGTTGACCCCCGAGCGCGGGTCGATGCGCCGGCCGAGCACCGCGGGGACCTGCGTGATCACCTGGCCCATCGCGAACACCAGGTCGCCCGTCAGGTGCGGGCGCGACGTGTGCCCGCCCGGACCGCGGAACGTGACCGTGACCTCGTCGGACGCCGAGGTGATCGGCCCGATGCGGGTGCCCACGCGGCCCACGTCGACCTTGGGCTCGCAGTGCACCGCGAAGATCTGCGCGACGCCCTCGAGCCCGCCCTCACGCATCACGTCGAGCGAGCCGCCGGGCTGCACCTCCTCGGCCGGCTGGAAGATCAGCCGCACGCCCCTCGCGAGCAGGCCGTCCGCGGCCAGCTCCGCGAGCATCAGGCCCGCGCCGAGCACTGCCGTGGTGTGCACGTCGTGGCCGCAGGCGTGCGCGCGGCCCCGGTGCTCCGAGTGCCACGGCAGCCCGCACTCGTCGGGCACCGGCAGCGCGTCCAGGTCCGCGCGCAACGCGATGCGCCCGCTGCCGTCGGGCCCGTGGGACGGGCCGATGTCGCACACGAGCCCGCTGCCGGGCAACAGCCGCGGCTCGAGCCCCGCGACGCGTAGCCGCTCGGCCACGACGCGCGTGGTCCGCTCCTCGGTGCGCGCGAGCTCGGGGTGCGCGTGCAGGTCGCGGCGGATCTCGACGAGCTCGTCGCGCAGCGTCGCCGCGAGGTCGGCCAGCATCCGCACCTGCGGGCCGGCCGGGCCCGGGCAGACGGAGTCGAGCGGCTCGACGAGGGCGCCGGCAGGCACTCGGGTGGGCTGAGCGGACATCCTTCGAGGTTAGCGGTGCTCAGACGAGGTCCGGGCGCGCGTCCCGCCAGGCGTCCACCGCGGCCTTGACGTGCTGCGCCTGCGACCGCGTGGTGACCAGCAGCGCGTCGGGCGTCTCGACGACCACCGCGCCCGGGATCCCGACCACGGTGACAGCCCGGCCACCGGCCGGGACGACGAACGCGTCGGGTGAGCCGATCCGCAGCACGTCGTCGCCCGCTCCGAGAGCGCCGTCCGGCACCAGCTCGGCCAGCGACGCGAAGTCGCCCACGTCGTCCCACCCGAACTCGCCGGGCACGACCGCGACCCCGCCCGCCGCGGCGACGGGCTCGGCGATCGCGTGGTCGATCGCGATGCGCGTGAGCGTCGGCCACACCGCGTCCAGGAGCTCGGCCCGCCGCGGGGTGTCCCACGCGGCGGCGATCCGCACGAGCCCGTCCGCCAGGCCGGGAAGCTGCTGCGCCAGGTGGTCCAGGAGCACGCGCGCGCGCACGACGAACATGCCCGCGTTCCACCGGTACTCGCCCGTGGCCAGGTACGCGCGGGCCGTCTCCTCGTCGGGCTTCTCGGCGAAGCCCGCGACGTGGCGCGCGGTCGGGGCCGACGGCACGCCGAGCGGCCCGGCCTCGTGGATGTAGCCGAACGCGGTGGACGGGCCGGTCGCGCGGATCCCGATCGTCGCGACGAACCCGGCGCGCGCGGCTTCCACGGCCTCCGCGACCGCGGCCTCGAACAGGTCGTGGCCCACCACGACGTGGTCGGCCGCGAACGAGCCGACCACCACCTCGTCGCCATGCCGGTTCAGGAGCACCGCGGCGGCCAGGCCGATCGCGGCCATCGAGTCACGCGGCGACGGCTCGACGAGGAGCCGGCCGCCCGGCCTCTCGTCGAGGCCCGCGACCTGCCGCGCGACGCCCTCCGCGTGCCGCGCGCCCGTCACGACGACGACCCCCTCCGGGCCCACGATCGGCGTCAGCCGGTCCACCGTGGCCTGCAGCAGCGAGCGGCCCGAGCCCGTCAGGTCCAACAGGAACTTGGGCCGCCCCGCGCGCGAGAGCGGCCACAGGCGCGTGCCTGCTCCGCCCGCGGGGACGATGGCGTGAAACCCGGGGATCGGCATGCGCCCAGGCTAACGGCGCTCGGAGTTCCGTCTCAGGCTGTGGAATGCCTCACACCCGTAGGACGAAAGGCCTACCACGCGGTATCAAGGCGCTGGCGGTCTATACAGTGAAAGGGCTCACCGGGACGATGCCGTCCCACCCCTGACTCGCACAGGAGGCACCCCCCGTGTCCGCAGCGCCCAGTGCGCCGCCCAAGCAGCCGGCCCGCAAGGCGCCTGTCGGAACGCTCTATCGCGGGCGTGAAGGCATGTGGTCCTGGGTCGCGCACCGCGTCACCGGCGTCGCGATCTTCTTCTTCCTGCTCGTGCACGTCCTGGACACCTCGCTCGTGCGCGTGTCCCCCGAGGCGTACAACGACGTGATCGGCACGTACAAGAACCCGATCATGGGCCTCGGGGAGGCCGGCCTGGTCGCGGCGATCGTGTTCCACGCGTTCAACGGGCTGCGGATCATCCTGGTCGACTTCTGGTGGAAGGGCGCCCGGTACCAGAAGGTCATGCTCTGGATCGTGCTCGGCCTGTTCGTCGTGACGATGGCCGGCTTCCTGCCGCGTCACCTCATGCACGTGTTCGGAGGCGAGTGATGACCACGATCGCCGACCCCAAGGCGCCGCGCCCGCCGCGCGCCCGCCCGGCCCGCCTCACCACGCGCGGCAACACCGAGCTGTACGGCTGGGTGTTCATGCGCGCGTCCGGCGTGCTGCTGGTGGTGCTGATCTTCGGCCACCTGTTCGTCAACCTCGTCGCCGGCGACGGCGTCCAGGCCATCGACTTCGGCTTCGTCGCCGGCAAGTGGGCCTCGCCGCTGTGGCAGGTCTGGGACCTGCTGATGCTGTGGCTGGCCATGATCCACGGCACCAACGGCGTGCGGACGATCGTCAACGACTACGCCGAGAAGGACGGGACGCGCCTGGTCCTCAAGGGCCTGCTGTACCTGGCCTTCGTCGTGACCGTGGTGCTCGGCACCCTCGTGATCTTCACGTTCGACCCGTGCCCGACCGACGCTCCGGCCCACCTGCTGCCGTCGTTCTGCACGGCCTGAGAGGACTGACATGCAGACCCATCAGTACGACGTCGTCATCGTCGGCGCCGGCGGCGCCGGGATGCGCGCCGCGCTCGAGTCCTCGACCCGCGTGCGCACGGCCGTGATCTCCAAGCTCTACCCCACGCGCTCCCACACCGGCGCGGCGCAGGGCGGCATGTGCGCCGCGCTGGCCAACGTCGAGGAGGACAACTGGGAGTGGCACACGTTCGACACCGTCAAGGGCGGTGACTACCTGGTGGACCAGGACGCCGCCGAGGTGATGGCCAAGGAGGCCATCGACGCGGTGCTCGACCTGGAGAAGATGGGCCTGCCGTTCAACCGCACGCCCGACGGCCGCATCGACCAGCGCCGGTTCGGCGGCCACACCCGCAACCACGGCGAGGCCGCCGTGCGCCGCGCGTGCTACGCCGCGGACCGCACCGGCCACATGATCCTGCAGACGCTCTACCAGCAGTGCGTCAAGAACGACGTCGAGTTCTTCAACGAGTTCTACGTGCTCGACCTGCTGGTGGACCACGACCTCGCCGCGGGCCACGTGGCCGGCGGCGAGGAGGTCAACGTCTCGGGCGTCGTCGCCTACGAGCTGGCCACGGGCGAGATCCACGTGTTCCAGGCCAAGGCGGTCGTGTTCGCCACGGGCGGCGCGGGCAAGATCTTCAAGACGACGTCCAACGCGCACACCCTCACCGGTGACGGCATGGCGCTGGCGTACCGCCGCGGCATCCCGCTCGAGGACATGGAGTTCTTCCAGTTCCACCCGACCGGCCTGGCGGGCCTCGGGATCCTGCTGTCCGAGGCCGCGCGCGGCGAGGGCGGCATCCTGCGCAACGCCGACGGCGAGCGGTTCATGGAGCGCTACGCCCCGACGATCAAGGACCTGGCGCCGCGCGACATCGTCGCCCGGTCCATGGCCAACGAGGTGCGCGAGGGCCGCGGCGCCGGGCCCGACAAGGACTACGTGCTGCTCGACCTGACGCACCTCGAGCCCGCGCACATCGACGCCAAGCTGCCGGACATCACCGAGTTCGCGCGCACCTACCTCGGCATCGAGCCCTACACCGAGCCCGTGCCGGTCTACCCGACCGCGCACTACGCGATGGGCGGCATCCCGACGAACATCGAGGGCGAGGTGCTGCGCAACTCGACCGACGTGATCCGCGGCCTCTACGCCGCGGGCGAGGTCGCGTGCGTCTCGGTGCACGGCTCCAACCGCCTGGGCACCAACTCGCTGCTCGACATCAACGTCTTCGGCAAGCGCGCGGGCAAGTCGGCCGCCGCGTACGCCGCGACCGCGTCGTTCGTCGAGCTGCCGGAGAACCCCGCGGTCGTCGTCGAGGCCGAGCTGGAGACCATCCGCACGCGCCCCGACGGCGAGCGCGTCGCGGACATCCGCAAGGCGCTGCAGGAGACGATGGACGCGAACGCGCAGGTGTTCCGCACGGCCGAGTCGCTGACGCAGGCGCTGGCCGACGTCAAGGCGCTGCGCAAGCGGTTCCAGGCGGTGTCCGTGCAGGACAAGTCCCGCACGTTCAACACCGATCTGCTCGAGGCCGTCGAGCTGGGCTTCCTGCTCGACATCGCCGAGACCGTCGTCGTCGGCGCGCTCAACCGCAAGGAGTCGCGCGGCGGGCACTTCCGCGAGGACTTCCCCGACCGCGACGACGCGGGCTACATGCGCCACACCATGGCGTACCGCCGACCCGTCCCCGCGGGCGAGGGGCGCCAGTGGGGCGGCGAGACCGAGGGCGACGCCGAGGGGTCGTTCCACCACGTCGAGGCCTTCGACGACTACCAGCTGGTGCTCGGGTCCAAGCCCGTCGCCGTGACCCGCTACCAGCCGATGGAGCGCAAGTACTGATGACTGCCGTTCTGGATGACGCCCCCGCGAAGGCCGGCGCTGTGCCGTCCTTCACCGTCACTCTCCGCGTCATGCGCTACCTGCCGGGCGACGACGGCTCGACTCCCGTCGCGCACTGGGACGAGTTCCAGGTGGTGGCGCACGGCACCGACCGCGTGCTCGACGCGCTGCACAAGGTCAAGTGGGAGCAGGACGGCTCGCTGACCTTCCGCCGCTCGTGCGCGCACGGCGTGTGCGGCTCGGACGCCATGCGCATCAACGGCCGCAACCGGCTCGCGTGCAAGACGCTGCTCAAGGACCTGGACATCTCCAAGCCCATCACGGTCGAGCCCATCAAGGGCCTGCCCGTGGTCAAGGACCTGGTGGTGGACATGGAGCCGTTCTTCGCGTCCTACCGCGAGATCATGCCGTTCCTCATCACCACCGGGAACGAGCCCACCAAGGAGCGCCGCCAGTCCCCCGAGCAGCGCGCGCGGTTCGACGACACCACCAAGTGCATCCTGTGCGCGTCGTGCACGTCGTCGTGCCCGGTGTTCTGGACCGATGGGCAGTACTTCGGCCCCGCCGCGATCGTGAACGCGCACCGGTTCATCTTCGACTCGCGCGACGAGGGCGGCGCCCAGCGCCTGGAGATCCTCAACGACAAGGAGGGCGTGTGGCGCTGCCGCACGACCTTCAACTGCACCGACGCCTGCCCGCGCGGCATCGAGGTGACCAAGGCGATCCAGGAGGTCAAGCGCGCGATGATCACCCGCGCCTTCTAGCCCTTCCAGCCGTGAGCGTGCACTCCAGCCGTGAGCGTGCACTCCAGCCGTGAGCGTGCACTCCAGCCGTGAGCGTGCACTCCAGCCGTGAGCGTGCACTCCAGCCGTGAGCGTGCAC
>JAEWOA010000013.1 GCA_023461115.1 Actinomycetes bacterium | reverse complement strand
GTTGAAGGTGTATCTGATCACGCACTAAAAGAAATCAACGTACTAAACATGATCCATGGTTATAGAGACCGTGGTCACCTATTTACCCAAACCAACCCTGTTCGCGAGCGTCGCAAATATTACCCAGGCAAAGAGTTAGAGACATTTGGCCTATCAGAATCTGATATGGACACGGTTTTCAATGCTGGTGTGGAAGTTGGTTTAGGCCCTGCCAAATTAAGAGATATCCGTCAGCTGATTGAAGACACTTACTGTCGTTCTATTGGTGCTGAATTCAAATACATCCGTAATCCTGAGAAAATCAAATGGTTGCAAGACCATATGGAAGCGGACAGAAACCAACCTCACTACGATGTAGATCAGAAAAAGCGCATTTTCAGGAAACTGAACCGTGCGGTGATCTTCGAAAGTTTCTTGGGGACCAAATTCTTGGGACAAAAACGTTTCTCCCTTGAGGGTGCTGAAAGCTTAATTCCAGCATTGGATTCCATCATTGAAAAAGGTGCTAGTTTAGGAATCCAAGAATTTATGATCGGTATGGCTCACCGTGGTCGTTTGAACGTATTGGCAAACATCATGGGTAAACCTTACAAAACTATCTTCTCTGAATTCGAAGGTAAAATGTATGCCGAAGAGGATCCGGAATTACAATTTGGTGGTGACGTAAAATACCACTTAGGGTATTCATCGGACGTGACTACAGAAGACGGTAAATCTATCCACCTATCTCTGGCTCCAAACCCTTCGCACCTAGAAACTGTAGATCCTATCGTTGAAGGTATCACGCGCTCTAAAATCGACATGAAATACAATGGCGATTCATCGAAGATTGCGCCAATCTTGATTCATGGAGATGCGGCAATTGCAGGTCAAGGTGTGGTATATGAGGTAACTCAGATGTCAAAACTTGAAGGATACCGCACTGGTGGTACCATTCACATTGTCATCAACAACCAAGTTGGTTTTACGACCAACTATAAAGATGCCCGTTCAGGAACTTACTGTACGGACGTTGCCAAGATCTCTTCTTCACCAGTTTTCCATGTCAATGGAGATGATGCTGAAGCAGTAGTTTATGCGATTAATTTAGCGGTAGAATACCGTCAGAAAAATAAAACTGATGTTTATATCGACCTATTATGTTACCGTCGTTACGGGCATAACGAGGCTGATGAACCTAAGTTTACTCAACCATTATTGTACAAGGCTATTGAAAAACATCCGAATCCAAAAGATGTATATGCCAAGAAATTGGTGGATGAGAAATCCATTGACCAGACCTATGTGAAAAACACAGAGAAGGAATTCAAGGATTATCTTCAAGAGCAATTGGACATCGCCAAGAAAACAGATAAATTGGACGAAGAAGTTCCAATGTTCGGTGGAGCATGGAAAGGTTTACATGCCGCTAAAAAGGCTGATAACTATGAAGAGGTAGACACGAAGGTTCCTGCAAAGGAATTCTTGAAATTGGCTACGGAAATCACGACCCTACCAAAAGACAAGAAGTTCTTCCGTAAGATCTCTAAATTGTTCGAAGATCGTGCTGCCATGGTTAAAAATGACAACTACGATTGGGCGATGGGTGAATTGATGGCTTATGCTACCCTATTGGATGATGGCAAACGCGTTCGTATTTCAGGACAGGATGTTCAACGTGGTACATTCTCTCACAGACATGCAGTTTTGACTTTGGAAGACTCGGAGGAGAAATACATTCCATTGGCAAATGTTAATGGTGGTGAGCGTTTCAACATCTATAACTCCTTACTTTCTGAGTATGCAGTCCTAGGTTTTGAATATGGATATGCATTGGCGAATCCTCAAGCATTGACAGTTTGGGAAGCACAGTTTGGTGACTTCTACAATGGTGCTCAGATTATCGTTGACCAATATTTGTCAAGTGCTGAAACCAAATGGAAAAGATCGAACGGTTTGGTCATGATGTTACCTCACGGTATGGAAGGTCAAGGTCCAGAGCACTCTTCGGGACGTATCGAACGTTTCTTGGAATTATGTGCGAACGACAACCTGATCATTGCAAACTGTACCACTCCAGCGAACTACTTCCACTTATTGCGCCGTCAATTGGTAAGAGATTTCCGTAAACCATTGGTAGTCTTTACGCCAAAAAGTTTATTGCGCCATCCAAAAGTGGTTTCTAAACTGGATAACTTTACCAAAGAGAACTTCCAAGAAGTAATCGATGATAGCTACGCAAAAGCAACGACCGTAAAACGTGTATTATTCTGTTCAGGAAAAATCTACTACGATTTATTGGAGAAACAACAAGCAGACAAACGTACCGATGTAGCCATCGTTAGGGTTGAGCAATTGTATCCTGCACCGGTAGATCAATTCAAGGCGATCCGTGCGAAGTACAAGAAAGCGACTGAATTCATCTGGGTTCAGGAAGAAAACGAAAACATGGGTGCATGGCCATATTACTGCCGTATATTCCGCAAGACTGATTTTGATTTCACGGATTATATTGCACGTACGGAGAGCGGAAGCCCTGCTACAGGTTACATGAAAAAACATGTGGCACAACAAGAAGCAATAATTAATAAATCATTCGAATAAACAAAATGTTTAACCGTCCGTTGTAATATTATAGTATATTTAATGGAGGTTTAAAAGAAGTAAATAT
>JAEWOA010000012.1 GCA_023461115.1 Actinomycetes bacterium | reverse complement strand
CCGCGACGGCGAGCGCGAGCGCGAGCAACGTCGAGCGGCCCGGCAGCGCGCGTCGCCGCACGGCGGTGGCGACCGCGACCATCACGGGCGAGGCGCCGAGCGTCACGAGCGTGGCCACCGCGACGCCCGCTCGCTCGACCGACGCAAAGTACGTGGCCTCGAACACCGCGGCGAGCACCGCCGTCTGGAGCACCCGGACCACCGCGGCCCGCCCCCACACGACCCCGCGCCACTGCCCGGCCATGGCGAGCACCGCGGTGAGCAGCAGCCCGCCCACCCAGAGGCGGTCGGCGGCCACCGCGAGCGCGGCGAGCCCGGCGCTCTCGCCGAGCCACGCCCCCGCAAGGCCTCCGGTCCCCCACAGCACGCCGGCGAGCGCGACGAGCGCGAAGTCCCGGCGCTCGTGGCCGGGCGCACTCGTTTCTGGCGTCACGGCCCCGACACCGCCGTCACCGCCGGCACCACCGTCACCGCCGTCACCGTCGTCACAGCACCTCCAACGCCACGGGCCCCGCGAGCGTGCCCTCGCTCGCGAGCGCCGACTGCACGGGCGCCATCAGCGTGCCGCCCACACCGTCGGAGCCCAGGCGCACGTCCTCGAGCCCGAGCCACGAGGCCATGAGCCGCAGCTCGGCCGCGAGCGCCACGGCGACATCCACGTCCGAGCGACCCTCGGCCCCCGGCGCGCGATGCGCCGCCTGGACCAGCAGCACGCGCGCCGCGCGGTCCGCCTTCAGGTCGACCAGCGCCTCGATCTGCTCCCCCCACAGGAACGGCAGCACGTAGTACCCCCAGACGCGCTTGGCCGCGGGCACGTAGATCTCGATGCGGTACCGCAGCCCGAACAGCTCCTCGAGCCGGCGGCGCTCGAACACGAGCGGGTCGAAAGGGCTCAGGAGCGCGCTCGCCGTCGCGCGCCGCGGCGGCGTCACCGCATGGTGGCGGTAGACCTCGCGCGGCCAGCCGTCGACTTCCGCCGGGACGAGCACCCCCTCGTCGACGAGCGCGTCGATCGCGGGGGCCACGTGGTCGTCGCGGAGGCGGAAGTAGTCCGCGAGGCACCGCGATGTCCCGATGCCGTGGGCACGCGCGGCGATCTCGACGAGAGCGCGCACCGCGTCGTCGTCCGACACGTGGGGCGCCGCGACGACGGCTGGTGGGAGCACGCGATCGGCCAGGTCGTAGCGCCGCTCGAAGGCGCTGGTGCGGCCCGCGGCCGTGACCTCGCCCGTGAAGAACAGGTACTCCAGGACCCGCTTGGCCACCGACCAGTTCCAGCCCCACTCCACGGTCTTGCGGCGCTCGACGCCCTCGAGCAGGTCATGGACCTGCGCCGACGTCAGCGGGCCGCGCTCGGCGAGCAGCGCCCGCACGTCGTCGACCACAGGCGCGTGCGCCAGCGGGACGTCGGCGATCATCCCCCACGCCTGGCCCACGTACGCGCGGCGGCGCCAGGCGAGCAGCTGGTACGTCTCGGGCGGCACGTACGACGCGACGTGCGCCCACGCCTCGACCAGCCTGCGGGGCGAGCGCTCCGTCGCGCGGTCGAGCAGCCCCGTGTCGTACGGCCCCAGCCTGGAGTAGGCCGGCATCAGGTGCGCGCGCGCGAGCACGTTCACCGAGTCGATCTGCAGGAGCCCCAGACGGTCGATGACGCCTTGCAGCCCCCGCATGGTCACCGGGCCGGATTGGCGGGGCCGCGGGCCTGCCAGGCCCTGCGCGCGCAACGCGACCCGACGGGCGGCGGACTGGCTGAGCCGCTCGCGCGGCGGGTGACGTGGACTCATGCGCACATCGTGCAGGCCGCCGCCCACATGCGCCCACATGACGACGCCCGGCCGGGGCGAGCAGCCGCCGGCCGGGCGTGTCCGATCAGGGTCAGCCCACCGCCGCGGGGCGGTCGGCGAAGGCCGCCACGGGCGTGTCGAGCTTGATGACGCCGTAGCTCCAGCCCCGGCGCCGGTAGGCGACCGCGGGCTGCGCGGTCTCGGCGTCGATGAACAGGAAGAAGTCGTGGCCGACGAGCTCCATCTCGTAGAGCGCGTCGTCGAGCGTCATGGGCAGCGCCTGGTGCACCTTCTCGCGGATGACCACGGGCGAGTCGCCGAGCGTGAGCTCGACGGCGCCGTCAGCGGACACCACGGGCGCCTCTGCGGCGGGCTCGGCGTCGGGCGGACGCACGTCCACCGGGACGAGCGGGGTGTGGTTGCGGTGGTCCTTGCGCCGGTCGCGCGTGCGCCGCAGGCGCTCCAGCAGCCTGTCGAGCGCGAGGTCGAGCGCCGCGTACCGGTCGTCCGCGCACGCTTCTGCCCGGATCACCGGCCCCTTGTCCACGACGGTCAGCTCGACGCGCTCGGCGCTGCCGGCCTGCCGGGGGTTGGCCTCGTGCGAGACCAGGACGTCGATCCGCTGCGCGCGGGGGGCCAGCTGCTCGATCTTGCCGAGCTTGTCGTCGAGGTGTGCCCGGAACTTCGCGGACACCTCGGTGTGCCGGCCTGCAACCACGATCTCCATGTGAGCCTCCTGGGAGGGGGAGGGCGGCGACGGGCGCCGCCCAGGCGTGTCAGCTGCTTGGCCCCGAACAGGGCCAGACGGGCGGCATCACCTCCTCCCGCGCCGCACGGGCCCCGGGGGCCCGCGGCTGGCGCCGTCGGCTCGAATCTCAACGCTAACCCCGCGGCGCGCACTCGACCAACTCCCCGGCGGCCCGGCGCACGCACATCACCCGCGCGCGGCCTGTCCCGGCGCGGGCGTCGCGGCCAGCGCGACCGCGCACACGACGAGCGCGCCGGCCCGTTCCACGGCTGCGCGCGCGGCGGCGATCGTCGCGCCGGTCGTCAGGACGTCGTCGACGAGCACGACGAC
>JAEWOA010000011.1 GCA_023461115.1 Actinomycetes bacterium | reverse complement strand
GCGTACGGCGTGGCGGACCTGGAGCGGCTGGCGGGGTCCGCTGGCGCCGGCGTCCCGGTCGAGGTCACGCTCTCGGGCCCGCTCGACGATCTGGGGCCCGCGCTCGACGGCGCGCTCTACCGGATCGCCCAGGAGTCGTTGACCAACGCCGTGCGGCACGCGCGGCGGCCGACTCGGATCGTCGTCGCGGTGGCCGGCGAGGCGCAGTCGGTGCGCTGCCGCGTGAGCGACGACGGCGAGGCGCCGGGCCGGACCACGCCGGGATACGGCATGGTGGGCATGGCCGAGCGAGCGGCGCTGCTGGGCGGCTCGATCGAGATGGGTCCGCGACCGGAGGGTGGCTGGGTGGTGGAGGCCGTGCTCCCGCGGCAGTCGGCGTGAGGTCCGACGACAGCGGTCCGATCGACGTGCCCATCGACGCGCCCATCTCCGTCCTGGTGGCCGACGACCAGGAGATCGTGCGCGCGGGGCTGCGGCTGATCCTCGACGCGCAGCCCGGGATCCAGGTGGTCGCCGAGGCCCGCGACGGCGCCGAGGCCGTCCGCCTCGCCGCCGAGCTCCGGCCGGACGTCTGCCTGCTCGACATCCGTATGCCGCACGTCGACGGGCTCGAGGCCACGCGCCAGATCGTCGCGCTCGACCCGGCGCCCGCGGTCGTCGTCGTGACGACGTTCGACGTCGACGAGTACGTGCACGGGGCGCTACGGGCCGGCGCCCGCGGGTTCCTGCTCAAGGACGCGGGCCCGGAGCTGCTGGCCCAAGCCGTGCGCGCGGCCGCCGACGGCGAGGCGCTGATCGCCCCCAAGGTGACGGTGCGGCTGCTCGCGGCCTTCGCGGACCGGAAGGGGCCAGCGGCTCCCGCGCGGCTGCCCGACCCGCTGACCGCGCGCGAACAGGACGTGCTGGCCGCCGTGGCGCGCGGCCTGACGAACGCCGAGATCGCCGACGAGCTCTACCTCAGCCTCAGCACCGTCAAGACGCACCTCGCGAGCCTGGCCGCCAAGCTCGGCGCGCGGAACCGCGTCGAGGTCGCGATGTGGGCGTACGAGAACCGCGCGACGGGCGGCGTGGAGCGCCCCTAGGTTGGGCGCATGACGCTCTCGATCGGGATGATCACGTTCGACACGCTCGACGCCGCGACCCTCGCCCAGTGGTGGGCGCGGCAGGTGGGCGGCGAGGTGCGCGACGAGTCCGGCGGCTGGTTCGTCACCGTGTCGCGGCCCGACGGCTCGACGCTCGCGTTCCAGAAGGTGTTCGACCCGACGCCCGGCAAGAACCGGGTGCACATCGACTTCCACGCGCAGGACCGCGAGGCCGAGGTCGAGCGCCTGCTCGGCGACGGCGCCTCGCTGGTCGCGCGGCACGAGATGGGCGGGTTCGAGTGGGCGGTGCTGGCCGACCCGGACGGCAACCAGTTCTGCGTGGCGCAGGGCTAGCGGCGGTCCGTCAGCCCTCGTCGGCCGCGGCGTGCCGGCCGGCGTCGCGGACGTGCGCGCCGTGGTGCTCGGCCGCGTGGACGCCGTGGCGCTCGTCGGCGAGGTCGGCGTTGCGGCGCGCGCGGCGCAGCAGGCGCCTGCGCACCCACCAGCCGCCGACGACGATCGCGGCCGCGACCAGCAGGAACAGCACGACGGGTGAGGTCGCGAACAGCTTGATCGCGCCCCACACCGCGCCGAGCCCCACGGTCGCCCAGAGCACGGCCCACACGAGCGCGCCGGGAAGCGACGCGAGCGCGAACTTGGCGTACCGCATCCGGATCAGGCCCGCGGAGGCCCAGACCGCGGTCTGCAGCCCCCACGTGACGTAGGCGACGGTGACCGCGATAGCGCCCCACCGGCGCACCAGGTCGAGGCCGCGTTGGGCGGCGTGCGAGTTGGTCCACGCCTCGAGGTGGGTGAGCGTGGACCGCCACCACGCGAACCCGCGGTCCGAGACATGCACGGACTCCTCGCCGCGGACGACGCCGCGTCCCGCCCAGTACGTCGCGTGGGACCGGGCCAGGACGACGAGGAAAAGCACGAGCACACCGATCCCGATCGGCAGTGAGCCGATCCCCAAGATGCCGTTGTCGTCGTCCACGGCCCGATCCTAGGGACGCGCGGGACCAAGGCGCCGACGAAACCGTGTGCGCGGGCCGGTAACCTGGCCCGGAGCCTGGTCGGCCGCGACGCCGGCCCGGGCCGCACACCACTCCCACCGCAACCAGCGGCGGGCGTCGAGCACCTTGGAGCAACCGTGGCAGCACCCTCGCGTCTGGATTCCGTCGTCTCCCTCGCCAAGCGGCGGGGTTTCGTCTTCCCGGCGGGCGAGATCTACGGAGGCACCCGGTCCGCGTGGGACTACGGGCCGCTGGGAGTGGAGCTCAAGGAGAACATCAAGCGCCAGTGGTGGCGCGCGATGGTGACCAGCCGCGACGACATCGTCGGCCTCGACTCCTCGGTGATCCTGCCGCGTCAGGTGTGGGTGGCCTCGGGCCACGTCGGTGTGTTCACCGACCCGCTGACCGAGTGCCTGAACTGCCACAAGCGGTTCCGCGAGGACCAGATGATCGAGGAGTTCGAGGAGAAGAAGGGCCGCGCGCCTGAGGGCGGCCTCGCCGAGATCGTGTGCTCGAACTGTGGCACGCGGGGCCAGTGGACCGAGCCCCGCGACTTCAACATGATGCTCAAGACGTACCTCGGCCCGGTCGAGGACGAGTCTGGCCTGCACTACCTGCGGCCCGAGACGGCGCAGGGCATCTTCGTGAACTTCAAGAACGTCTACACCGCGGCGCGCATGCGGCCTCCGTTCGGCATCGGCCAGATCGGCAAGTCGTTCCGCAACGAGATCACGCCCGGCAACTTCATCTTCCGCACGCGCGAGTTCGAGCAGATGGAGATGGAGTTCTTCGTCGAGCCCGGCACGGACGAGACGTGGCACCAGTACTGGATCGACTTCCGCACCGACTGGTACACGGACCTCGGCATCGCGCGCGAGAACCTGCGGCACTACGAGCACCCGGCCGAGAAGCTGTCGCACTACTCCAAGCGGACCGTGGACATCGAGTACCGATTCGGGTTCCAGGGCAGCGAGTGGGGCGAGCTCGAGGGCATCGCGAACCGCACGGACTTCGACCTCGGCACGCACACCGAGCACTCGGGCCAGGACCTGTCGTTCTTCGACCAGGCCAAGAACGAGCGCTACGTGCCGTACGTGATCGAGCCGGCGGCCGGCCTGACGCGCAGCCTCATGGCGTTCCTCGTCGAGTCGTACACCGAGGACCAGGCGCCCAACACCAAGGGCGGCGTCGACACGCGCGTGGTGCTCAAGCTCGACCCGCGCCTCGCGCCCGTCAAGGCAGCGGTGCTCCCGCTGTCCCGCAACGAGAGCCTCTCGCCCAAGGCGCGTGACCTGGCCGCCGAGCTGCGCCGCAACTGGAACGTCGACTTCGACGACGCGGGCGCCATCGGCCGCCGGTACCGCCGCCAGGACGAGATCGGCACGCCGTTCTGCATCACGGTGGACTTCGACACGCTCGACGACCAGGCGGTCACGATCCGCCACCGCGACGACATGAGCCAGGAGCGCGTGGCGCTCGACCAGGTCACGGGCTATCTCGCGCAGCGGCTCGTCGGCTGCTGAGCATGACATCCGTCATGGCGAGACCGTGACGGGCGGCGGGGGAGCGACGGCGCCCCCGCCGCCAGGATCGAGCCATGACCTCGATCGACACCTCTCAGCGAGACACCACCACCGGCGCGCTCGCCCTCGACCTGCGCGGGCTGCGCAAGGCGTTCGGCGCAGTGCGCGCGGTCGACGGCCTCGACCTGGCCGTGCGGCCCGGCGAGGTCGTCGCCTTCCTCGGCCCCAACGGCGCCGGCAAGACCACGACGATCGACCTGATCCTGGGCCTGGCGCAACCGGACGCGGGCTCGGTCGCGGTGCTGGGCCTCGAGCCCTCGGACGCGATCGCGGCGGGCCGCGTGTCCGCCGTCATGCAGACCGGAGGGCTGCTGAAGGACCTGACTGTGCGCGAGACGCTCGAGCTCACGGCGTCGTTCTTCGACTCGTCGCACGACCTCGACGACGTGCTGGCCCGCGCGGGGCTGACGGAGGCGGCGGGCCGCCGCGTGGGGTCCTGCTCGGGCGGCCAACAGCAGCGCCTGCGCTTCGCGCTCGCGCTGCTGCCGGACCCTGACCTGCTGATCCTCGACGAGCCGACCACGGGCATGGATGTCGCCGGCCGCCGGGACTTCTGGAACGCGATCCGCGCGGACGCCGCGCGTGGCCGCACGATCGTGTTCGCGACGCATTACCTGGAGGAGGCCGACGCCTACGCGGACCGCGTGGTGCTGGTGAGCCACGGCCGGGTGGTCGCGGACGGCTCGGCGGCCGAGGTCAAGGCGCTCGCGTCGGGCCGCGTGGTCTCGGCGGCCTTCCGCTCGAGCGCCCCGTCCGAAGGCGCGCTCGCCGCGCTCCCGGGCGTCGTCGGCGTGGAGCGCCGCGGGTCGCGCGTGCTGTTGCGCACGACCGCGTCCGACGACGTGGCCCGGCGCCTGCTGACCACGACGGACGCCATCGACGTCGAGATCACCGCACTGGGCCTCGAGGAGGCCTTCCTCACCCTGACCGGCGAGGGCGCGCACGCCACCGCCGCCGAGACCGCCGGGAGCGCCCGATGAGCACCGCCACCCTCGACCGCCCGACGACCGCCGCAGCGCGACCGCGCGCCCGACTGGTCCAGCCCACCTACCTGCGCGTCGAGCTGCGCCGGATGCTCCGCAACAAGCGCACCGTGATCTTCACGCTCGTGATGCCGCCGGTGTTCTTCCTGCTGTTCGGCACCGCGGGGGAGTACCGCACGCAGTCGGTCGGCCACGGCAACGTGACCGCCTACATCATGCTGTCGATGGCGTTGTACGGCGCGATCCTCGCGACGACGAGCGGCGGCGCGAGCGTCTCGGTGGAGCGCGCGCAGGGCTGGTCCCGCCAGTTGCGGCTCACGCCGCTGCGGCCCGCGGCCTACGTGCTGACCAAGGTGGCGGTCGCGATGGTGCTCGGCCTGGCCGGGATCCTCCTCACGATCGCGGTCGGCCTGGCGCGCGGCGCCGAGATCGGCACGGCCACGCTCGTCTGGTCCGCGCTCCTGGCGTGGGCGGGCTCGGCGGTGTTCGCCGCGTTCGGGCTGTTCATGGGCTACCTGCTGCCGTCCGAGAACGTGATGCAGATCCTCGGGCCCGTGCTCGCGCTGCTCTCGTTCGCCGGCGGGCTGTTCATGCCGCTGGGCGACGGCGTCTTCGCGACGATCGCCAAGTTCATCCCGACCTACGGCCTGGCCGAGATCGTCCGCGGCCCGCTGACCGGCGGCGACGTGAGCGGGTGGGCGATCGTCAACGTCCTGGCCTGGGGCGCGGTGTTCGTCGGGGGCGCGGCCTGGCGGTTCCGCCTGGACACGGCGCGCGTGTGACGCGTCCCGTGGCCGGGGGCCGTCTCGACAGTACGGTGGGCGCCGTGGAGCGCAGCACCGGACCCCGCGGCGGCCCCTCCGGCATGCCCGGACTGCGCCGGGCGTTCACGCGCGACAACTGGTCGGAGCGGGACGCGGCGATGTGGCCGCGCTCGGGCGACGAGACGCCGTTCGCGCCCGAGTGGGGCCCGCCGGGGCGCGCGCGCCGGGCGATGCGGGTCATCGGGCCCGTGCTCGGGCTCGTCTGGGCGGTGTTCCTGCTCCAGCCGTGGCAGTCCGCGTGGGACAGCCTGCCCGGGCCCGAGCGCATCGTGTCCCTCGTCGCCGTGGCCGCGCTCGCGTTGTCGTTCGCGTGGGTCGTGATCACGCATGCGGGCCCCCGCGGCACGGCGATGGCCACGTCCCACGCCGCGGTGTTCCTCGGCGCCCAGACGGCGCTGGTCGCGCTGGCCTGCCTGGCCGCCGACGAGGACGGGCTCGTCGGGTTGGTGTTCGTCTGCGTGTCCGCGGTGTTCCTGCTGCGCGACCCGCGGGCGCTGCTCCTGGCGGGCGTGGCCTGCGCGGTCGTCGTCGTCGTCCCGCGCGTGGTGCCCGGCTGGGACACGATCGACGACCTCGTGATCTCCGTGGTGCTCGCCACCGTCGCGGTCTTCGGCTTCACGCAGCTGGTGCTGCGCAACCGGCAACTGCAGCTCGCGCGCGACGAGGTCGCGGTGCTGGCCGTCGAGCGTGAGCGCGAGCGCATCGCGCGCGACATGCACGACATCCTGGGCCACTCGCTCACCGTGATCTCGGTGAAGGCCGAGCTGGCCAGCCGCCTGTTCGACGTCGACGCCGAGCGCGCCCGCGCCGAGATCCTCGAGGTCCAGGGTCTCGCGCGCTCGGCGCTCGCGGACGTGCGCGGCATGGTGACCGCGACGCGCGCGGTCACGCTCGCCGGCGAGCTCGCGGGCGCCCGCCAGGCGTTCGACTCGGCCGGCATCGCGGCCGACGTGCCCGGCACGGTCGACGAGGTGCCGGACGCGTTGCGCGAGCTGTTCGCGTGGGCCATCCGCGAGGGCACGACGAACGTGCTGCGCCACGCCGCCGCGACGCGTGTCGTGGTGACCATGACCGACGACACGCTCACGATGGACGACGACGGCCGCGGCCCCGACTCCGCAGTCGGCGACTGCGAGCCGGGCGGGCCGGGCAACGGCCTGCACGGGCTGGTCGAGCGCGCGCGGCACGCCGGCGCGCGGGTCGAGATGACGCGCGGACCGCTCGGCGGCTACCGCCTCCTGGTCACGACGACGGAGGCGGCCCGGTGACCGACGCGCCCATCCGCCTGCTGCTCGCCGACGACCAGGCGCTGGTCCGCGGCGCGCTCGCGGCACTGCTCGACCTCGAGGCGGATCTCACGGTCGTGGCGCAGGTGGGCCGCGGCGACGAGGTGCTGCACGCGGCCCGCGAGCACCGTGCGGACGTGGCGCTGCTGGACGTCGAGATGCCGGGGCTCGACGGCATCGCGGCGGCCGCGGAGCTGCGCCATCGCCTGCCCGCATGCCGGTCGCTCATCGTCACGACCTTCGGGCGCCCCGGCTACCTGCGGCGCGCGCTCGACGCCGGGGCCAGCGGGTTCGTCGTTAAGGACACGCCCGCGGAGCAGCTCGCCGACGCCGTGCGCCGCGTGCACCGGGGCCTGCGCGTCGTCGACCCCGAGCTCGCGGTGGAGTCGCTGGCCGTCGGATCGAGCCCGCTGACGGACCGCGAGCGGGACGTGCTGGTGAGCGCGGCTGGCGGCGGGACGGTCGCGGACATCGCGCGCGAGACCTTCCTCTCGGAGGGCACGGTCCGCAATTACCTGTCGTCGGCCATGGGCAAGACGGGCGGGCGCACGCGCGCCGAGGCGGTCCGGCTCGCGCAGGAGCATGGCTGGCTCCTGGGCTAGGTCCCAGCCGGTGAATGCGAGAATTGCGCGTGACTTCTGTGCTCCCGCCGCTGCGCATCGGCCCCATCAGCATCGACACCCCCGTGGTGCTCGCGCCGATGGCCGGCGTCACCAACGCCGCGTTCCGCCGCCTGTGCCGCGAGTCCGGCGCCGGGCTGTATGTCGCGGAGATGGTGACCAGCCGCGCGCTCGTCGAGCGGGGCGACGAGTCGATGCGGATCATCTCCCACGAGCCCGACGAGAAGCCGCGCTCGGTCCAGCTCTACGGCGTGGACCCCGCCACGGTCGCGGCGGCCGTCCACCTCATCGTCGACGAGGACCGCGCCGACCATGTCGACCTCAACTTCGGCTGCCCGGTGCCCAAGGTCACGCGCCGCGGCGGGGGAGCGGTGCTCCCCTGGAAGCGGGACCTGTTCCGCGCGATCGTCTCCGCGGCCGTCGACGCCGCCCGGCCGTACGGCGTGCCGGTCACCGTCAAGATGCGCAAAGGCATCGACGACGACCACCTGACCTACCTGGAGGCGGGGCTCGTCGCGCAGGAGGTCGGGGTCGCGGCCGTGGCGCTGCACGCGCGGACCGCGGCGGACTACTACTCCGGCACCGCCGACTGGGAGGCGATCGCGCGCCTCAAGGAGACCGTCACCGACATCCCGGTGCTCGGCAACGGCGACATCTGGTCCGCGGAGGACGCCCTCGCGATGGTCGAGCAGACCGGCTGCGACGGCGTCGTCGTCGGGCGCGGGTGCCAGGGCCGGCCGTGGCTGTTCGCGGACCTCGCGGCGGCGTTCGCGGGGTCCGACGAGCGCGTCCGGCCGGGGCTGGACCACGTCGCGCGCGTCGTCCGCCGGCACGCCGAGCTGATGGTCGAGCACTTCGGCGACGAGGGCAAGGCGCTGCGCGAGATGCGCAAGCACATGGCCTGGTACTTCAAGGGCTACGTTGTGGGCGGTGAGCTGCGGGCCAAACTCGGCCTGGTGTCGAGCATGGCGGACCTGGACGACCGCCTGGCCGAGCTCGACCTCGCGCAGGGCTACCCGGGCGAGGCCGCCGAGGGCCAGCGCGGTCGGGCGGGCTCGCCCAAGCGCCCGATCCTCCCCTACGGCTGGCTCGACTCGCGCGAGCTCTCCGAGGAGTTCGCGCGGGACCTGCACGAGGCCGAGCTGAGCGTCTCGGGCGGCTGACCGAGGGCTTACGCGCGCCCGACCGGGACGCGTGCGGCGAGCTGCTCGGCTTGCGCGGGCGTCGCGTGCGGCGCCCCGAGTCCCGCGGTCGCGACTGCGAGCGCCCCGCACGCGGCCGCCTGGGCCAACGC
>JAEWOA010000010.1 GCA_023461115.1 Actinomycetes bacterium | reverse complement strand
CTCATCTCCTGCAACCTGCGCTGCCATCGTCAAAATGGGCATCCCCGAGATGCGCAAGCGTGGCTATCCCGACGAAGTGGCGGCGGGATCGATCGCTGCGGGTGGCACTTTGGGCATTCTGATCCCGCCATCCGTTACGATGATCGTCTATGGCATCGCGACCGAAACATCGATCGGGCGGCTGTTCCTTGCCGGACTGGTGCCGGGGATCATGCTGGCGCTGATCTTCATGCTGTGGTCGATCTTTGCGACCTGGCGGATGGGCGGATTGGCTGTCTTTCAGGCGCGCAGCTATACCTTGCGTGAAAGGCTTGAGGTTTTACCGCGCGTTCTGCCCTTCCTGATCGTCGTCGGGCTGGTTCTTTACGCGATGTATGGCGGGATCGCCACGACATCGGAAACAGCGGCAGTCGGTGCGGTGTCCTGCCTGTTGATGGCGATCATTATCTACAAGATGTGGCGGCCTCGGGCGATCTGGCAGGTTCTGCGCGACAGCACCCACGAAAGCATCATGATCCTGTTCATCATGGCTGCGGCGGGGGTCTTTGCCTATATGATGTCCTCGCTGTTCATCACTCAATCCATCGCGGCATGGATCGCCGAGCTTGAGGTCAACCGGTGGGTGCTGATGGCGATTATCAATGTCTTCCTGTTGGTCGCCGGCTTTTTCCTGCCGCCGGTTGCAGTCATTCTGATGACGGCGCCCGTGCTGCTGCCGATCCTGCAGACCGCGCAGTTCGACCCCTATTGGTTCGCGGTGATCCTGACGATCAATCTGGAGATTGGTCTGATCACGCCACCCGTGGGCCTGAACCTGTTCGTCATCAACTCGATCGCACCGGATATTTCCCTTAAGAAGATCCTGATCGGCTCAATGCCTTATGTGTTGTGCATGATTTTCGCGATTATCCTGCTGTGCTTCTTCCCTTGGATCGCAACAGGCCTGCCTGACTATCTGATGGGGCCAGCCACCGGAGGCTAACATGGGTAAATTCTCGTTTTTCACCGATATGCTGTCGGGGCTATTTGAACGGGCCCCCTCCGAGGACGCCACCGCAAGTGACGACAAGATCGAAGCCGTGGCGCAGACTTTGCTGTCCGGCCATGGCGAGATCTCGGGCATGCGCCTTTCGCGTGAGGTTCTGACCCGCTATGGTGCGCTGAAGGCCAAGGAAAAGCTGGCGTTCTTTCAGTGGATGGCAGATGCGCTGGACCTAGATCCCGATAAGGTCGTCGCTACGGCGACCGCCTATCGCGACACGCGTGACGGCGGCAACTACAACGCGCTGATGCGCGCGGTCGAGCCTCCCCGGCAAGAACTTCTGCGCCGCCTGAACCAGCCCGCAGGGGCGACGCTGAATCTGGTACGTATGCGCCGCGATCTCTTGGATTTTCTGCCCAAACATCCCGAACTGGCGCCGATTGACCACGATTTCCGGCATCTTTTCCGGTCATGGTTCAATCGCGGCTTTTTGGTTCTGCGCCCGATCGATTGGTATACGCCGGCGAATATTCTTGAAAAGATCATCGAATATGAGGCGGTGCATACGATCAACGATTGGTCGGATCTGCGTAGGCGACTTCTGCCGTCTGATCGGCGCTGCTTTGCCTTCTTCCACCCCGCCATGCTGGAGGAGCCGTTGATTTTCGTCGAAGTGGCTTTGTGCAAAGGCATCCCCGGCTCGGTTCAGGCGCTTTTAGCTGAAGACAGGGCCCCCTTGCCCGAAGCCGATCTGGACACGGCCGTTTTCTATTCGATCTCGAACTGTCAGGAAGGGCTGCGCGGCATCTCCTTTGGCAATTCGCTGATCAAGCAGGTGGTCGAAGAATTGCGCAGCGAGCTGCCGCAGATCCGCACCACGATCACCCTGTCGCCCATTCCCGGCCTGATGAACTGGCTGCGCAAGCAATCTGAACCCGCTGCACGTCAGATCGTCGCGGCGTCCGAGAAGGGTGATCTGGAAACATTGGAGCGTCTTTCGGACGAAATCGAGCTTATGGCCGCGACCTGGCTCGCGCAGGTAAAAGCAACAAACGGACAGCCTGCGGACCCCGTTGCACGCTTTCATCTGGGTAATGGCGCGCAGCTGCACCAAGTACATGCGCTGGCCGATATTTCACCCAACGGATTGCGCCAATCTGCGACGGCAATGGTCAATTACCTTTACGATCTTGGTCAGGTCGAAGCCAACCACGAGGCTTTCGCCACCAATCAACGCATCGTCATGTCAAAAGACATCAAGACCTTGCTCAACGCCGACAAGAAGACAGGAAAAAGCAAGACATGACCAATCCGCTTTACGACGCCCTCATCGCCCCGCAGGTCAAGCGGCAAGATGCGTTGCTGTTGACCGAGAACGGCCAGATCAGCGGCGCCGAGTTTGTCGCGATGTGTCATCGTTTCGCCAATGCGTTGACCGCGCTTGGTCTGAAGCCCGGTGATCGGATGGCCGTGCAGATCGCCAAATCACCCGAGGCACTGGCCGTTTATGGCGCGGCCTTGGCGACAGGCGTGGTCTTTCTGCCCCTGAACACCGCCTACACGCCTGACGAGGTTGCCTATTTCGTCGAGAATGCGGGGGCGGCCCTGCTGGTCGGCGACGATGCTGCGGCCAAGGTGCTGGCGCCGGTTGCGGAACGCTTTGGCGCGGCTTTCCAGACGCTGAACGCTGCGGGCAGCGGCTCGCTTGCCGAACTTGCCGCCGGACAATCGGATGATTTTCCGCCAGTGTCGCGTGGCCGCGACGATCTGGCCGCAATCCTTTACACGTCCGGAACAACCGGGCGATCCAAGGGCGCGATGCTGACGCAGGCCAATCTGCTCGACAATGCGCAGGTGCTGGTTGATGCGTGGCGCTTTACGGCGGATGACGTGTTGCTGCACATGCTGCCGATCTTTCACACGCATGGCCTGTTTGTGGCAACCAATGTCTCGTTGCTGTCAGGTGGCAGGATGATCTTCCTGCCCGGTTTCAACGCTGATCGCGCCATTACCTGGATGCCGAAAGCCACGACGATGATGGGGGTTCCGACCTTTTACACGCGGCTGCTGGATGATGCCCGGTTTGACCGCAACCTGACGGCGCATATGCGGCTGTTCACCTCGGGCTCGGCCCCGTTGCTGGCTGAAACGCATCGCCAGTTCGAAGATCGCACCGGCCACCGCATCCTTGAACGCTACGGGATGACCGAAACGAATATGTCCACCTCGAACCCCTACGAAGGCGACCGTCGGGCGGGCACTGTCGGCCCTGCCCTGCCCGGGGTCGAGGTCAAGATCACCGATCCCGAAACCGGTGAAACGCTGCCGGACGGCACCCCCGGCATGATCGAGGTTCGTGGTCACAACGTTTTCAAAGGTTATTGGAACATGCCCGAGAAAACGGCCGAAGAACTGCGTAAGGACGGTTTCTTCATCACAGGTGATATCGGGGTGATCGATGCGGACGGCTATATATCAATCGTCGGTCGACAGAAGGATCTGATCATTTCCGGCGGCTATAACATCTATCCAAAGGAAGTCGAGCTGGTCCTAGACGAACAGCCCGGCGTTTTGGAAAGCGCCGTGATCGGCGTCCCGCATCCCGATTTCGGCGAAGGTGTGGTCGCGGTGATCGTGCCGGAAAAGGACGCTCCCCCTACCCCACAGATGCTGGAGACGGCACTCGCCAACCGTCTGGCCCGTTTCAAACAGCCCAAGCGATATGTCATCATCGATAACTTGCCGCGCAATACGATGGGAAAGGTGCAGAAAAACCTGCTCCGCGACGCCTACAAGGACAGTTTTGCGGGTTGAGAAGCATCGTCAGCCGATGAAAGGTGCCGGTAACGGCGCCTGCTATCGGCTGATCGGCAATGTCATGTGATCGGTGCGCCAATGTCAGAAGAATCGGAAGTCTGGAAGATGTCGGCAGCCGACAGAATGTGAATCTCCATCATTTTTTCAGCCCAAGCGGGCGACCGCGCCGCGATCGACGCTGCGATTTCGCGATGGTGATAGGCTGATCTCACCCGCTGTTCTGGGGTAAACCGGCGGAAAGTCCGGCTGACAAGCGAGATATCCACCGTTGATTTCACGAGGTGTTTCAAGCGCTGTGAATGCGCCGCATCAATAATCATTGCATGAAAGTGGCTGTTTTCTATGTCGATCTGCTCGATCACCTCAACGGTCATCGGGTCAGCCTCAACAAGCTCACTCATCCGGGCGGCCGAGGCAGAAAGCATGTCGATCTGTTCAGCCGTCGCATGTTTTGCCGCAGACCGCGCTGCATAGGATTCCAAGCGGACACGTAGGTCGAAAATCTCGCGAATCTCGTCGGCCTGCGGAACAGGGCACCACAGACCCTGACCGCGCCGACGCTCTAGCAGACCCTCCAGCAGCAGGCGCTTGATCGCCTCTCTGATCGGAGTGCGCGAAATACCCAGCCGTTCCGAGAGGCCGGCTTCGGTCACCTTGCGATCTGTCGGCAACTCACCCCTGACGATCGCCTGACGAAGATCATGATAAGCGCGATTCGATGCGTTGTCGTGTCCGTCTTGCTGCATCTAGGTCCTTCCTGACGCCATTTCATCCCGCGTTACCAAAAAATAGTATACAAATTTTTGGTTAAATCACGAAAAATCGATGTTAATCGAATAAAAAGGATGCAATTTATTTCACATCCAAGTTAAACTCGTACCCGAAGTATGAGGA
>JAEWOA010000009.1 GCA_023461115.1 Actinomycetes bacterium | reverse complement strand
GGCGGCCACGTCGCTCGCGCCCCACTTCGGGGCCGGGTCCGCGGCGGCGCACGCGGCCGCGGGGCACGTCCGGCTGCCGATCGATCTGGGCTCGAGCCTCCGGCACGACATCGACACCCCGGCGCAGCTCGCGAACCCCGCGGCCCACGGCCCACGGACGCGCGCCGTGCTCGCGGCCTCGGCGAACGCGCGGGACGGTGGCCACCGCCCCGGGGTGTGAGCCGTCGGGGTAGGTGCCGTCGGGGTAGGTGCCGTCGGGTGTGCGCCGCTCAGAGGGTGTGCGTGAGCGCGAGGGCCTCGGCCGCGATCGCGGCGGTCGTCGGGACGTCGAGCATGAGCGCGGGCGCCGCCTTCGTCGTCCAACCCTCGGCGGCGAGCGCGGTGGCCGCGTCGGCGTCGACGGAGTCCACCAGCCACGCGTCCAGCAGCCCGCCCTCGACGCGCCGCCCGTACCAGCGCGCGACCTCGGCCGCGGTGGCCTCGACGCCGACGGTCGCCAGGCACGCGTCGGCCATGCCACGCACGGGCGCGCCGCCGACGATCGGCGACACCCCGACGACCGGTGCGGGGGTCGCGCGCAGCGCGGCGTCGATACCGGGGATCGCCAGGATCGTGCCGATCGACACCACCGGGTTCGACGGTGGGAGCACGACGACGTCCGCGTCCTCGATCGCGTCCAGCACGCCCGGCGCCGCGGCCGCGCGCTCGAGCCCGACCTGCACGAACTCCAGCGCGGGCACGGCCGCGCGGTGCCGCACCCACCACTCCTCGAAGTGGATGAGCCCGTCGGCGGTGCGCACGTGCGTCTCCACCTCGTCGTCGGACATCGGGAGCAGCCGCGCGCCCACGTCCCACCGCTGCGCCAGGCGGGCCGTCACCTCGGACAGCGTGAGCCCCGCGCGCAGCAGCTCGGTGCGGGCCAGGTGGGTGGCCAGGTCCAGGTCGCCGAGCGTGAACCACTCCCAGCCCAGGCCGTAGGCGGCGAGGTCGTCGGACACCCGCCGGGACTCGTCGCGGCGCCCCCAGCCCTGCTCCTCGTGCACCGCGCCGCCGAGCGTGTACATGAGGGTGTCCAGGTCGGGGCACACGCGCACACCGTGGAGCCACATGTCGTCGCCGGTGTTCGCGATCACGGTCACGGACGCGGTGGTGCCGCCGGCGCCGTCGGGGAGCCGCTCGGCGAGCAGCGCCAGCAGGCCCCTGGTGAACCGGGCGCCGCCGACGCCCCCGGACAGCACGGTGATCTTCACGGGGGCAACCCTAGGCTGGCGCCATGACATCGAAGCGCGTGGTGGTGACGGGTGCCTCGTCGGGGATCGGGGCGGCGACCGTGCGGCGGCTGGCCGCGGACGGGTGGCACGTGGTCGCGACGGCGCGGCGCGAGGACCGGCTGCGCGTGCTCGCGGACGAGACGGGCGCGCAGATCGTCGTCGCGGACGTGACGAGCGACGACGACGTCGCGCGCCTCGTCGAGCACGTGCGGGCGACCGGCGGGCTCGACGCCGTCGTCAACAACGCGGGCGGCGCGCTTGGGCTGGACCCCGTCGCGCAGGCCGACCTCGGGCAGTGGCGCACGATGTACGAGCTCAACGTGCTCGGCACGCTGCGCGTGACCCAGGGCCTGCTGCCGCTGCTGCGTGAGCGTGGCGAGGGTGACGTGGTCGTCGTGACGTCCACCGCGGCGCACGGCGCGTACGAGGGCGGCGCCGGATACACGGGCGCGAAGGCCGCCGAGCGCATGCTCTCGACGACGCTGCGGTGGGAGATCGTCGGCGAGCCGATCCGCGTGATCGAGGTGGCGCCGGGCGCCGTGGCCACCGAGGAGTTCGCGCTCGTGCGGTTCGACGGGGACGCCGAGCGCGCCGCCAAGACCTACGAGGGGTTCCAGCCGCTCGTCGCCGACGACATCGCGGACGCGATCGCGTGGTCCCTCACGCGCCCCGCCCACGTCAACATCGACCTCCTGGTGGTGCGGCCTCGCGCGCAGGCGAGCAACACCAAGACCGCGCGGACCGGCGTCTGATCCTTACCTGAGGTCATGACCTCGGGCCTGATCGACGTAGGGTGGGCGCGTGCCACCTGCTCGACCCGCACAGCCCCCCACCTCGCTCTCGACGACACGCGTCATGGCGCGCCTGCTGCACTGGGCGCGCCCGGCGCTCCCGCGGATCGTCCTCGGCGGCGTCACGACGCTCGGCGCGAGCGTCCTCGCGCTCGCGGTGCCGCAGGTGCTGCGCGTGGTGGTCAACGGGCCGCTGCTCAGCGAGGGATCGTCGCGCGGCGTCGTGGCCGCCGCCGGCCTGCTGCTCCTCCTCGGCGTCCTCGAGGCGTTCCTGGTCTGGTGCCGGCGCGCGCTGCTGCTCACGCCCGGCACCACTGTCGAGCTCGACATGCGCACCGACCTGTTCCGCCGCCTGCTGGACCAGCCGGTGGAGTTCCACGACCGCTGGTCCGGCGGGCAGCTGCTGTCCCGCGCGATGGGAGACCTGGGCACCATCCGGCGCTGGACCGTGTTCGGCGCCCTGATGTTGCTGGTCAGCGCCACGACAGTGGTGATCGGCTCGGTCCTGATGATCCTCACCGCGCCCGCTCTCGGCGCCGTCTACGTCGTCGGCGCGGTGCCCATGATCTGGCTCGGGTTCCGGTTCCGGCGGGGCTACAAGGAGATCGCGCGCCGCGCGCGCGAGCAGGCGGGCGACCTGGCGACGACGGTCGAGGAGTCGGTGCACGGCATCCGCGTGCTCAAGGCGTTCGGGCGCGGCGAGGACGCCGCGGGGGAGTTCGTCAAGCAGGCCGACGAGCTGCGCGAGACCGAGGTCGACAAGGCCCGCACCCAGTCGCGCGTCACGTTCGCGTTGGCCGCGATCCCCGAGGCGATCCTGGCGGTCTCGCTCGCGATCGGCGTGCCGCTCGCGGCGTCCGGCCGGCTCTCGGTGGGCGCGCTCGTCGCGTTCTTCGCGACCGCGGCCGTGGTCAACGCCCCCGTCGAGCGGCTCGGCCAGCTGCTGGCCATGACGCTCGACGCGCGCGCCGCCACCGAGCGCTACCTGGAGGTCATGGACACCGCGCCGACCGTCCAGGACCCCGCCTCGCCGCGGCCCTTGCCCAGCGCGCCCGCAGCGGGTTCGACAGTCGAGCTGCGCGGTGTGCGGTTCGCGCATCCCGCGCGCGGCGGTGAGAGCCACCCGTCCGAGGTGCTCGCCGGCATCGACTTAGTGCTGGAGCCGGGCCGCACGACCGCGCTCGTCGGGCTCACCGGCAGCGGCAAGACCACCCTGCTGCAGCTCATCCCGCGGCTCTACGACGTGTCCGGCGGCGAGGTCCTGCTCGACGGCGTCCCCGTGCGCGACCTCGCGCGCGCCGAGCTGCGCCGCGCGGTGTCGGTCGCGTTCGAGGACCCGATCCTGTTCTCGGCGTCGGTGCGCGAGAACGTGCTGCTGGGCGTCGACGGCCTGCCGGACGACGAGGCCGAGGCGCTGCTGGAGTCCTCGCTCGACGTCGCGCGCGCCGGGTTCGCGCGCCGCCTGCCCGACGGCCTCGACACCGTGATCGGCGAGGAGGGCCTCAGCCTGTCCGGCGGGCAGCGTCAGCGCATCGCGCTCGCGCGGGCGATCGCCGTGCGGCCGCGGGTCCTGCTGCTCGACGACCCGCTCTCGGCGCTCGACGTCGCCACCGAGGCGCAGGTCACCACGCGGCTGCGCGAGGCCCTCGCGGGGACGACGACGCTGGTGGTCGCGCACCGGCCGTCGACGGTGGCGCTCGCCGACCGGGTCGCGGTGCTGGAGGGCGGCCGCATCACGGGCGTCGGGACGCACGCCGAGCTCCTGGCCACGCATCCGCACTACCGCTACGTGCTCACGGCCGCCGCCCAGCAGGACAGCGGCGACGGGCTCGACGACACGCTCGACGACACCGTCGACGACACCGTGGAGGCCGCCCGATGACGCCGCCGCCCACGCTGGCCGAAGGCGTGCTGCCTCGCGACGAGGCGCGCGCGGTCCGCCGCCGCTCGCTGGGGCTGCTCGGCTCGCTCCTGCGCCCGGTCGCGCCCGCGGTGTGGGGGACCGTGGCGCTCGTCGTCCTCGCGCAGGCTGCCGCGGTGGCGGGCCCCGCGCTCGTCGCGTACGGCATCGACCACGCGCTGCCCGCGCTGCGCGACGACAACGACGCCCGGCCGGCGCTCGTCGCCGCGGTCGCGTACCTGGTGTTCGCGCTCGGCGGCGGCGCCCTGTCCGCCGCGGTGGTGCGGGCGAGCGCGCGCGTGAGCCAGGCCGTGCTGCTCGACCTGCGGGCGCGCCTGTTCCGGCACACGCAGCGGCTCAGCCTGGAGTTCCACGAGCGCTACACCTCGGGCCGGATCATCTCGCGGCAGACCTCGGACACCGACGCGCTGCGCGAGCTGCTCGACGGTGGCGTCACGACGCTCGCGTCGTCCGCGCTCGCGATGGTCTTCACGGCGTTCTCGCTCGCGCTGCTGGACTGGCGCAGCGGGCTCGTGCTGCTGGTCGCCGTCGTGCCCGGGGCGGTGCTGACGCGGTGGTTCCAGCTCCGGTCGCAGCGGCAGTACCGGCTCAACCGGACGGCCGCGGCCCGGCTGATCGTGCGCTTCGTCGAGACCATGACCGGCATCCGCGCGGTGCAGGCGTTCCGGCGCGAGGGCCAGTCGGCCCGCGTGTACCGCGAGCTCTCGGAGGACTACCGCGGGACGACGGCCGCGGCGATCCGCGTCAACGGCGTGTTCGACACCGGCCTCGTGCTGATCGGCAACGTCACGGTCGCCGCGGTGCTGCTGGTCGGCGGCTTGCGGGTGCTCGACGGCGGCATGGACGTCGGAGTGCTGGCCGCCGCGGTGCTGTACGCGCGCCGGTTCTTCCAGCCGCTCGCGCAGATCGGCATGTTCTACAACTCGTTCCAGTCGGCCACGGCGGCGCTCGAGAAGCTCTCGGCGCTGCTCGCGGAGGAGCCGACCGTCCCGGACCCGTCCGAGCCGGTCACGCTGCCCGCCGCGCGTGGCGAGGTCCAGTTCAGGGGCGTGGAGTTCGGGTACGGCGCCGGGCCGAGCGTCCTGCCACGCTTCGACCTGACGATCCCCGCGGGTGAGGCCGTCGCGCTCGTCGGGGAGACCGGCGCGGGCAAGTCCACGATCGCCAAGCTGCTCGCGCGGTTCTACGACGTGCGCGAGGGCGCCGTGCTGCTCGACGGCGTCGACGTGCGGCGCCTGGCGCCGGCGGACCTGCGGCGCGCGGTCGTGATGGTGACCCAGGCGGGGTACCTGTTCTCCGGCTCGATCGGGGCCAACATCGCGCTGGGGCGGCCCGGCGCGAGCCAGGAGCAGATCGAGGCCGCCGCGCGCGCGGTCGGCGTGCACGACCTCGTGGCGGGCATGCCCGACGGCTACGACACCGAGGTGGACAAGCGCGGCGTACGGCTCTCGGCCGGCCAGCGCCAGCTCGTGTCCTTCGCGCGCGCGTTCCTGGCCGATCCCGCGCTGCTGATCCTCGACGAGGCGACGAGCTCGCTCGACGTGCCGGGGGAGGCGCTCGTGCAGCGCGGCCTGCGGACGCTGTTGGCGGACCGGACGGCGGTCGTGATCGCACACCGGCTGTCCACCGTCATGGGCTCGGACCGTGTGCTGGTCGTCGACGGCGGGCGGATCGTCGAGGACGGCGCGCCCGTGGACCTCGCCGCAGGCGCCGGGCAGTTCGCGTCCCTGCACGCCGAGTGGCAGGCGACGCTGCGCGGCTGACGCGCGCGGTGGTCGGGCGCGCTCATCGGGACGACGAGCGCGCGTCCCACCACCGCAGGACGCGCAGCGCGCGCAGCGTGATCCACCGTGACGGCTCGCCCACGGGCTCGTCCACGCTGAACCACACGCGCCCTCTCGGTGTCGCGTCGAGCAGCCAGCGGCCGTCGGGCCGCTGCCGGGAGCGCACGTGCTCGACCGCGTCGACGAGGCGTGGGTCCGCGGGCGAGTCGTCGAGCGCGGCGGCGGCTCGGAAGTGGTCGAGGCCGCGCAGCACGTCGTAGTGCCAGCGGTTCGGGTGCTCGAGCTCGAGGAACGCGGGGTCGGCGAGCCCGCCGGCGCGCAGGCTGCGGAACAGCCCACGCTCGAGCAGGTACTCCTCGCCCGAGCGCCGCGCCTCGCGTGACGCGGGTGTGCCGCCGGTCGCGCGCTCGTCGCCGAGCAGCCCCTCGAGCACGTTGATCGTCGTCGCGAACGACGAGCGCGTCGACCCCTTGGCCCGTTCGCAGTTCCAGCCGCCGTCCTGCTGGCGCTCGCTGAGGAGTCGCTCGACCAGCGCCGACATGTCGACGCCGAAGTACGCGCCGTCCGCCACCAGGCGCCCGTTGATGCACTCCTCGGTCTCGCCCGCCCAGAACGGCTGTCCGTCCCACCATTGCGCGTGCGCGCCCACGAGCCGTGTCATGCGCCGGGCCTCGTCGGCGCGCGGGTCCAGGCCGAGCTCGCGCAGTTGGGAGACGACGAACGACGTGGCCGTCCACGGCTGCCCGACCTCGCTCCACTCGCGTGGCTCGAAGCCGTGGGGCAGGAACGCGCCGCCGGCCCACTGCCCGTCGTCGTCCGCGAGCGCGAGCAGCCGCGCGCCCCAGCCTTCGGACGCGACGCGCGCGCGTTCGGGCGCCCATCGCGTCTCGGGGGCGCCTTGCACGTCGCGCATGACCTGCCAGCGGATCGCCGGGTCGGAGTCCAGCAGCCACTCGAGGACGTCCGCCGGCGCCGCGTCGGGGCTCGTGCCCAGCACAGGGCCGCTCATGGTCGCGACGCTAGCAACACGGCCCGCCGCCCACCCGTTCGAGCGCGCCCGCCAGTGCCGAGCGTGCGATCCCGGGTGCGCGGGCCGGGTCGCACGCTCGGCGTCGTGGGGTCAGCGGTTGGCGGCCACCCATGCGCGGATCGCGTCACGCACGAAGCCCGCGTGCTCGGCGCCGCCGTAGTTGGCCGCGAACCGGTCGTCGGCCACGTACATGTCGGCCAGGCCGAGCAGGTACTCGTTCGTCGGGCCGCCCTGCCCGTGGCCGGGCGTGGCGGGGATGCTCGCGAGCCAGGCGACGTGCCGTGCGGCCAGCGCCTGCGCCTCGTCGCCCACCGGGTCGAGACCTGACCCGGCGGCGTCCACCCATGCCTGGCCCAGCGCCTCGGCCTGCGCCTTGAAGTCGCGCTGGCCGTCGTCGCCGAGGCCGCGCCACCAGGCGTCGGACGCCGCGTACGTGTCCTTGCCCCAGCGCTGCTCGACCTCCTGCTGGTACTGCGTGTGGTCGAATCCGTCGAACATGCCGTCCGCCATGATCCCTGTTCCCTTCTCTCTCGCGTCCAGGGTCCGGGCCACCGATGCCGCCTGCCGGGCCAGCCGCTCCTGCTCGGATCGCAGCCAGTCCAGGTGCCGCCGCAGCGCGGTGGCCTCGTCCTGCTCGCGGTCCAGCACCCGCCCGATCTCGGCCAGCCCCGGCCCGAGGTCGCGCAGCAGCAGCACCCGCTGGAGCCGGACGAGCGTGTCCTCGTCGTACCAGCGGTAGCCGTTGTCGCCGACCCGGCTGGGGTGAACCAGGCCGATCTGGTCGTAGTGCCGCAGTGTGCGGCTGGTCGCGCCCGTCAGCCGGGCGACCTCGTGGATCGAGGCCTCCATCGCGCCCTCCCTGTGGTCCTGATCCACGGTAGGAGTTGACGCGGCGTCAAGGTCAAGCGGCGGCGAGGCCCAACTTGCCGACGAGGGCCGCGCGCAGCCCGTCCGCGTCGTCGACGACGGCCACGGCGCCCGCGCCGACCAGCTCGCCGGGCTGGGCGTACCCCCACGACACCCCGACGGTCGGCACGCCGTGCGCGGCCGCGGCATGCACGTCGTGTTCGCGGTCCCCGACCATCACCGTCCGCTCGGGCGTCCTGCCCGCCACCGACGCGAGCGCGCGCCCGACGATCAGGTCCTTGTGCACCGACTCGTCGAGCGGGGCCCCGAACAGCCCGTCGACCAGCTCGGTGAGCCCGAACCGCTCGCAGATCGGCACGGCGTACATCTCGGGCTTCGCGGTCGCGATCACCAGGCGCGCACCCGCGTCCCGCAGCGCGACGAGCGCGTCACGCACCCCGGGGTAGACGACCGCGTCGTACATCCGCCCGGCGCCGAACTCCGCGCGGTACGCCGCGACGACGTCGTCGACGAGGTGCGTCGGCACGCCGACGCGTCGCATCGAGTCGTGGATCGGCGGCCCCACGAACGACCGCAGGTCGTCGGGGACGGGCAGCCCCACCTGCGCAAACGCCACCCGCAGCGACCCGGTGATCCCCGGCCCGGAGTCGATCAACGTCCCATCCAGATCCCACAACACCAAAGCACCCACATCCACAAATCCTGACACCCCACCCACCCCACCCACCCACCCCACCCACCCACCCCACCCCCCACCCCCAAACCCCCCCCACGTAGGAGGCGGGGGGC
>JAEWOA010000008.1 GCA_023461115.1 Actinomycetes bacterium | reverse complement strand
GCTGGAGTGCACGCTCGCGGCTGGAGTGCACGCTCGCGGCTGGAGTGCACGCTCACCACAAGGGTTAGTCGCGGTCTGGGTCGGTCCAGACGCCCTGCTCGCGTTCGGTCCACAGCTCCGCGCGGGCCGCCGCCTTGGCGTCCATGCGCTCCTTGAACTCGGAGCGCTTCTCACCACGAGTCGGACGCGAATGGTCGTCGAGCCGCGAGTCCGTGCCACGCGAGCCGAGCAACTCGGCGCCCGTCATCAACGTCGGCTCCCAGTCGAAGACGACCGAGTTGGTGTCCGGGCCGATGCGCACCTCGTCGCCCGCGACCGCGCCGGCCTTGAACAACGCGTCCTCGACGCCCGCGCGCGCCAGCCGGTCCGCCAGGTACCCGACCGCCTCGTCATTGCTGAAGTCCGTCTGCCGGACCCAGCGCTCGGGCTTGACGCCCCGCACCGAGAACCACACCGCTCCCCCGCCCTCGCGGCGCGTCACGGTGAAGCCCGCGTCGTCGACCGCCTTGGGCCGCAACACGATGCGCGTCGCCTCCGGCTCAGGCGCCTCGGCGCGCGCCTTGC
This sequence comes from Actinomycetes bacterium, assembly GCA_023461115.1. Lineage (GTDB taxonomy): Bacteria > Actinomycetota > Actinomycetes > Actinomycetales > Cellulomonadaceae > Cellulomonas. The sequence goes on along the minus strand of JAEWOA010000008.1, from coordinate 4,474 downwards.
CGACGAGCTCCGCGAGCGCGAAGGTCAGCGGCCGCAAACCCTCGTGCGACGCCGTCGAGACCTCGAAGACGCGCAGCCCGCGCGCCTCGAGCTCAGGGCGCACCAGCTCGGCGAGGTCGCGCGCCTCAGGCACGTCGATCTTGTTGAGCACGACCACACGGGGGCGCTCGGTGAGCGGGACTCGCCCGCCCTCGATCTCGAGGTCCCCCGCGTACGCGGCGAGCTCGGCCTCGATCACGTCGAGGTCCGAGATCGGGTCGCGGTCCGGCTCCAGCGTCGCGCAGTCCAGCACGTGCACGAGCACCGCGCAGCGCTCGACGTGCCGCAGGAACTCCAGGCCCAGGCCACGGCCCTCCGAGGCGCCGGGGATCAGGCCCGGGACGTCGGCCACGGTGTAGCGGCCGTCGCCGGCCTGCACGACGCCGAGGTTCGGGATCAGCGTGGTGAAGGGGTAGTCCGCGATCTTGGGCCGCGCCGCGGAGATCGCCGCGACCAGCGACGACTTGCCCGCTGACGGGTACCCGACGAGTGCCACGTCCGCGATCGTCTTGAGCTCGAGCACGACGTCCGCGGAGTCGCCCGGCTCGCCGAGCAGCGCGAACCCGGGCGCCTTGCGGCGCTGCGACGCGAGCGCGGCGTTGCCGAGCCCACCGCGGCCGCCCGCGGCGATCACGTACTGCGCGCCGACCCCGACGAGGTCCGCGAGCACGTCGCCGTCCGGCGACTTCACGACGGTGCCGTCTGGGACGCCGAGGATCAGGTCCGAGCCCGTCGAGCCCGCGCGGTGGTCCCCCATGCCCTGCGTGCCTGAGGGCGCGTGCCGATGCGGCAGGTGGTGGAACTCCAGCAGCGTGGTCACCTGCGGGTCGACCTCGAGGATCACGGAGCCGCCGTTGCCGCCGTTCCCGCCGTCGGGGCCGGCCAGCGGCTTGAACTTCTCGCGGTGGATGGACGCGCAGCCGTGCCCGCCGTCACCACCGGTCGCGTGCAGCACGACGCGGTCGACGAATGTCGCCACGGCTGTACCTCCTGTGGGTCGGGGGCCGGCGATTCACCGGTATTCGATGGTCACACGACGAAGGGGCGCACCCAACTCGGTGCGCCCCTTCGTGCGAAAGCGTGTGTGCGGCTCAGGCCTCGGCCGACACGATGTCGATCACGCGGCGACCACGGCGCGTGCCGAACTGGACGGCGCCAGCGGCGAGCGCGAAGAGCGTGTCGTCGCCCCCACGGCCCACGTTGTTGCCGGGGTGGAAGTGGGTGCCGCGCTGGCGGACGATGATCTCGCCAGCCTTGACGACCTGCCCACCGAAGCGCTTCACGCCAAGGCGCTGGGCGTTCGAGTCGCGACCGTTGCGCGAAGAACTCGCGCCCTTCTTGTGTGCCATGACGAACCTGCTCTCGGGTTGCTCAGTACGGGAATCCGCGGCTCACGCCACGGAGAAGCTCACTTGATGCCGGTGACCTTCAGGCGCGTGAGCGCCTGGCGGTGACCCTGACGACGGCGGTAGCCGGTCTTGTTCTTGTAGCGGAGGATGTCGATCTTGGGACCCTTCTCGTCCCGCACGACCTCCGCCGTGACCTTGACCTTCGCGAGCTTCGCCGCGTCGGTGGTCACCTTCTCGCCGTCGACGAGCAGGAGCGCCGGGAGCTCGACGGTCGCGCCGGCCTTGGCCGCAAGACGGTCGACGACGACGACGTCGCCGACGGCGACCTTCTCCTGGCGGCCGCCAGCCTTCACGATCGCGTACACCACGTTGCTGCTCATCTCTGTTCGTCGGTCTCAAGCTTGTGGGCCATTGGCCCAACCGCCTGCGCACAACCGTCGGCCCCGGTTTCCCGGTGACGTCAGGGTTCGCATTGGCGGGGTGCGGAGGGCACCTCGAGCCATGACACGTCGGCACGTCCACACGCACCGACGATCAAGGTTACGGACCGTACCGGCCAGGGTCAAACCTGGCGCGGCGCTCCGGGCCCTGGATGCGCCCCGCGTGACGAAGGCCACGGAGCCCCCGCCACTCGTCTGGCTGTTGTTGCTGGTCTAGTGCTCGTCGCCCACGGTGCCACCCGCGGCTCCGCCGTCGTCGGAGTCGTCGAACGTGACGAACACCGACGGGTCGACGGGCGTGAGCTCGAGGTGCTCGTCCTCCGCGCGCGCCTCGGGGACGAGGTGCGCGAGCTCGGCGAATACGTCGATCACCGGCGCCGGGGCCTCGTCGGCGGCCTCGTCGGCGGCGGGCCGCTCGGCGGACTCCTCGACGACGACCGCCTCGACGACGACCTCCTCGACGACGACCTCCTCAGCGAGGACGCCCTCGTCGGCGGAGCCCTCCACCACCTCGGCGCCGTCGAGCAGCTCGGCCGGCTCCACCTGCGCGGCGGGCTCGCCGTGCGGGTGGTCGTGCAGCTCGTGCGCGTGCGCGGCGGCCGCGGCGATGGTCGCCAGCGTCGCCTTGACCGCGGACCGCTCCTCGGGAAGCACGGGCACGCCCGCGTGCGGAGCGGCCGCCGGCGCCGGCTCAGGCGCACGCTTGCGGCGCGAGCGCTTGGACGCCGCGGCGCCCTCGACCACGGGCGCGGGCTGGACGCCCGCCTCCGGACGCGGGTTCTTCTCGATCGGCTCGCTGTGCACGATGAACCCGCGGCCGTGGCAGTGCTCGCACGTCTCGGAGAACGCCTCGACCAGGCCCTGCCCGACGCGCTTGCGCGTCATCTGGACCAGGCCCAGCGACGTCACCTCGGCCACCTGGTGCTTGGTGCGGTCCCGGCCCAGGCACTCGACCAGGCGGCGGAGCACCAGGTCGCGGTTGGACTCGAGCACCATGTCGATGAAGTCGATGACGATCATGCCGCCGATGTCGCGCAGCCTCAGCTGGCGGACGATCTCCTCGGCCGCCTCCAGGTTGTTGCGCGTCACCGTCTCCTCGAGCGTGCCGCCCGAGCCGGTGAACTTGCCGGTGTTGACGTCGACGACCGTCATGGCCTCGGTGCGGTCGATCACCAGCGAGCCGCCCGACGGGAGCCAGACCTTGCGGTCCATTCCCTTGGCGAGCTGCTCGTCGATGCGGTGCGCGGAGAACACATCGCCCGTGCCGGTGTGCTTGGAGACCTTCGCGGCCAGGTCGGGAGCGAGCTCGTCGATGTACGACGAGATCGTCGACCACGCCTCGTCACCCTGGACGATCAGCGACGAGAAGTCGTCGTTGAAGATGTCCCGGACCACGCGGATCGCCATGTCGGGCTCACCCTGCAGCAGCGCGGGCGCCGAGGCGGTCTTGGCCTTCTTCTCGATGGCCTCCCACTGCCCCTGCAGGCGCGCGATGTCGGCGCGCAGCTCGTCCTCGCTCGCGCCCTCGGCCGCGGTGCGCACGATCACGCCCGCGGAGTCCGGCACGACCTCGCGCAGGATCTTCTTGAGGCGGTTGCGCTCGGGCTCGGGCAGCTTGCGGCTGATGCCCGTCATGCCGCCGCCCGGCACGTAGACGAGGTAGCGGCCCGCGAGCGTGACCTGGCTGGTCAGACGCGCGCCCTTGTGGCCGATCGGGTCCTTGGTGACCTGCACCAGCACCGAGTCGCCGGACTTGAGCGCCTGCTCGATGCGGCGCGGCTGGCCGCCCTCGAGGCCAGCGGCGTCCCAGTTGACCTCGCCCGCGTAGAGCACGGCGTTGCGGCCCTTGCCGACGTCGACGAACGCGGCCTCCATGCTCGGCAGCACGTTCTGCACGCGGCCCAGGTACACGTTGCCGACCATCGAGGTCTGCGCCTGGTTGGACACGTAGTGCTCGACGAGCACCCCGTCCTCCAGGACCGCGATCTGCGTCCGCGCGTCCTTCTCGCGCACGATCATCGAACGCTCGACCGCCTCGCGGCGGGCCAGGAACTCGGCCTCGGTGATGATCTGGCGGCGGCGACCGGCGTCGCGGCCCTCACGGCGGCGCTGGCGCTTGGCCTCCAGGCGCGTCGAGCCGCGCAGCGCGGTGACCTCGTCGCTGGCGGTGCGCGAGCGGCGCGGCTCGGCGCTCGGCTCGCCCTCGCCCGAGCGGCCACCGCGACGACGACGACGGCGACGACGGCTCCCGCCGCCCTCACCCTCTCCGTCCGCGGCGTCGTCGGCCTCGTCGGACTCGGTCTCGTCGGACGCGTCCGCGTCCTTGTCGCCCTCGTCGTCGGCACGTTCGGCCGACTCCGGCCGGCGGCGGCCACGGCCACCACGGCGACGTCGGCGGCGCGGAGCCTGGCGCGACTCGTCGTCGCCGTCCTCCGCGGCCTCGTCGGCCGTGTCCTCGTCGTCCTCCGCGTCCACGTCGGCGTCGGCCTCGACGAGCGCGTCCTCGTCCTCGGCCGTGGGCTCCTCGGCGTCCTCGGCGTCCTCGTCAAGGACCTCGGGCTGCTCGACGACCGCGCGGCCCTCGCCGCCCTTGCCTCGGCGGCCGCGACGGCGCGACGAACGCGCGCCCTCAGCGGCGGACTCCTC
>JAEWOA010000007.1 GCA_023461115.1 Actinomycetes bacterium | reverse complement strand
CAGCGCGGCGTCCCCGAGCCCGACGACGGCCGCGGCCAGCACGACGGACCACGGGTTGGGCGCGCCGACTCCCGCGACGAGCGCGATTCCGACGCCGATCGCGACGACCGTGACCGCGAACCCCACGAGCGCGTCGGCCACGTCCGCGAGCGTCGGCCGCCACGACGACGCATGGCGAAGCGTCCGGGCTGCCGTCGGACGCTGCTGTGCGGGCTCGCCGCGCGGTTCGCTCGCCGGGCTCATCGTCGCGTCGTCACCACCTGTCTCCCGCGTGACCCCGCGCGGTCGGCCGGCGCCGAGCGGGCGCCGGCGGCGTCAGGGCTTGGGTCGCACTGTCCCATCAGCGTCGCGGCGGCGCAGGCCGACGGGCGTCGGCGCCCCACCGCCGCGAGTCGGGCACCTGCAGCTCGTCGCACAGCGCGTGCCACACCGCGCGTGGCTCGTCGCCGTCGTCGAGCGCGGCCTGCGCCGTGCGGTTGCCGATGCCGGTGAGCACGAGGTTGGCGACGAGCTCGCGTCCCGCCGCGCTCCCGAGCACCTCGTCGACCAGCTCCCAGAACTCGCTGTACCTCACGCGCACAGCCTGACAGACGCCGGACGCCCCGCGCGGACCGTGTGGCCAGCGGCGCACGCGCATGTCGGTGGGCGGCGACACAATGGCGGACGTGCCGCTGTCCCGGTTCTCCGAGCCCACCCGTGCCTGGTTCGCGGGCGCGTTCGCCGAGCCCACCTCCGCGCAGACGGGGGCGTGGGAGGCGGTCAGCCAGGACCGGCACGCGCTCGTGGTCGCGCCGACCGGCTCGGGCAAGACGCTCGCGGCGTTCCTCTGGGCGCTCGACGGCCTGCTCACGTCGCCCGTGCCCGACGACGCCGCCGCGCGCTGCCGCGTGGTGTACGTCTCACCGCTCAAGGCGCTGGCGGCAGACGTCGAGCGGAACCTGCGCTCTCCGCTCGTCGGGATCGGGCAGGCCGCGACCCGCTTGGGGATCAGGCTCCCCGAGGTCGCGGTCGGCATGCGGACGGGCGACACCCCGCCGGCCGAGCGGCGCGCGTTCGCGACCAGGCCGCCGGACATCCTGATCACGACGCCCGAGTCGCTGTACCTGGTGCTGACGTCCGGCGCCCGCGCCGGGCTGGCGGGCGTGCGGACCGTGGTGCTCGACGAGATCCACGCGGTCGCCGGCACCAAACGCGGAGCCCACCTGGCGCTGTCGCTGGAACGCCTCGACGCGCTCCTGGAGCAGTCCGGCGCGGGCCCCGCGCAGCGCATCGGGCTGTCCGCGACGGTCCGGCCGGTCGAGGCGGTCTCGGCGTTCCTCGCGGGAGCGCGCACGCCGGCGGACGGCGGACGTGAGGTCGTCGTGGTCCAACCGCCCGCGTCGAAGCGGATCGAGGTCGACGTCGTGGTGCCGGTGCCCGACCTGGGCGACCTGCGCACCGCGCCCGCGCCGGGCGGCACACCCGTGTACGACGAGCAGGACCTCGCGGGCCCCGCGGACCGCCCCACCCCGCGCGCGTCGGTGTGGCCGCACGTCGAGGAGCGCGTCGTCGACCTCGTGGCCGGGCACCGCTCGACGCTCGTCTTCACCAACTCGCGCCGCGGCGCCGAACGGCTGACGTCGCGCCTCAACGAGGTGTGGGCCGAGCGCCTGGGCCTCGCGGTCGCGGACCCGGGCGAGCTGCAGCCCGCCGCGGCGCCGGGCCAGTCCGGCGCCTCTGCGGGGATCGACACCCGCCGGGCCGACGGGATCCTGGCTCGCGCGCACCACGGCTCGATGAGCCGCGCGGAACGCACCCGCACGGAGTCCGAGCTCAAGGCCGGCGAGCTGCCGGCGGTCGTCGCGACCAGCTCGCTGGAGCTGGGCATCGACATGGGCGCCGTCGACCTCGTCGTGCAGGTGGGCGCGCCGCCATCGGTGGCCTCCGGGCTGCAGCGCGTCGGGCGCGCGGGCCACCAGGTCGGCGCGGTCTCGCGCGGCGTCGTCTTCCCGACGTTCCGCGGCGAGCTCGTGGCGGCGGCGGTGACCGCGCAGCGCATGCGCGACGGCGCGCTCGAGGCGCTCACCGTCCCGCGCAACCCGCTGGACGTGCTCGCGCAGCAGGTGGTCGCGATGGTCGCGGTCGAGGACTGGACGGTCGACGACCTGGCGGTCGTCGTGCGCCGCGCGGGGCCGTTCGCGCAGCTCGGCGACGCGACGCTGCGCGCGGTGCTCGACATGCTCGCGGGCCGGTACCCGAGCGAGGAGTTCGCCGAGCTGCGCCCGCGCGTGGTCTGGGACCGCGTGCGCGACGTGCTACAGGCGCGCCCCGGCGCGCTGCGGCTCGCGGTGACCAGCGGCGGCACGATCCCGGACCGGGGGCTGTTCGGCGTGTTCCTCGCATCCGGCTCCGAGACCGCTGGGGTGCCGGTGGACCCGCAGGTGGAGTCCGGGGGGCGCATGCGCGGCGGCAAGCGCGTGGGCGAGCTCGACGAGGAGATGGTCTACGAGTCCAGGCAGGGCGACACGTTCACGTTGGGATCGAGCACCTGGCGCATCGAGGAGATCACGACCGACCGCGTGCTCGTCTCGCCCGCGCCCGGCGTGCCGGGGCGGCTGCCGTTCTGGAAGGGCGACTCCCCCGGCCGGCCCGCGGAGCTCGGGCGCGCGATGGGCGCGTGGGTGCGTGAGCTCGGCACACTCCCCGACGACGAGGCCCGCGCGCGCGTGCGTGACGGCGGACTCGACGACTGGGCCGCCGACAACCTCGTCTCGTACCTGGGCGAGCAGCGCGCCGCGACCGGCGAGGCCCCGAGCGACACGACGCTCGTGCTCGAGCGGTTCCGTGACGAGCTCGGAGACTGGCGGATCGTGCTGCACTCGCCCTACGGCGCGCGCGTGCACGCGCCCTGGGCGGTGGTGATCGCGGCGCGGCTGCGCGAGAAGTACGGCGTGGACGCCGCGGCCATGCACTCCGACGACGGCATCGTGCTGCGCTTGCCGGACATGCTCGACCTGGCCGCGGGCGGCGCGCTGGACGACGTGGACCTGTGGGCCACTGAGAGCGCCGGCCCGACGCTCGACCTGGCCGACCTGCTGCTGGAGCCCGACGAGGTGGTGGACCAGGTGCGGGCCGAGCTCGGCTCGTCCGCGCTGTTCGGCGCCAGGTTCCGCGAGGCGGCCGGACGCGCGCTGCTGCTCCCCCGCCGCCGGCCCGACCGGCGCCAGCCGCTGTGGCAGCAGCGTCAGCGCGCGGCCCAGCTGCTCGCGGTGGCGGCCCAGCACCCCGAGTTCCCGATCCTGCTCGAGGCCGTCCGCGAGTGCCTGCAGGACGACTTCGACACCGCGGCGCTGGCGGACCTGATGCGAGACATCCGCGCACGGCGGGTCCGCGTGCTCGAGGTCACCACCACGCAGCCCTCGCCGTTCGCGCAGTCGCTGCTGTTCGGCTACACCGCGCAGTTCCTGTACGACGGCGACGCGCCGCTGGCCGAGCGCCGCGCGGCCGCGCTCACGCTCGACCCCACGCTGCTCGCCGAGCTGTTGGGCCAAGGCGGCGCGTCGCAGCTCGCGGACCTGCTCGACCCCGCGGCCGTCACCGCGGTCGAGGCCGAGCTCGCCGGGCTGGCCCCGGACCGTCAGGCCGCGACCATCGAGCAGCTCGCGGACGCGCTGCGCCGGCACGGGCCGCTCACCACCGAGGAGGCGGCCGCGCGCGTGCGCCCCGAGGTCCGCGACCGGACCCCGCTGTGGCTCGACGAGCTCCAGCAGGCGCGGCGCGCGATCCAGGTGCGGGTGGCGGGGGTTGCGCCGCACCGATCCGCGCAGTGGGCCGCGATCGAGGACGCAGGCCGCCTGCGCGATGCGCTCGGCGTCGCGCTGCCCGTCGGCGTGCCCGAGGCGTTCACCGAGGTGCTGCCGGACCCGGTGGCCGACCTCCTGCGGCGCTACGCGCGCACGCACGGGCCGTTCACGGTGCCCGCGGTCGCCGCGCACTACGGCTGGGGCGTGGCGGTCGCCGCGCAGGGCCTCGCGCGGCTCGAGTCCCAGGGGGTGCTGGTGCAGGGCCGGCTGCGGCCCGACGAGCTCGGGGGCACGGGCGACGAGTTCTGTGACGCCGACGTGCTGCGCTCGCTCCGCCGCCGTTCGCTGGCCGCGCTGCGCGCGCAGGTCGAGCCCGTGGACCAGACGGCGCTCGGAGTGTTCCTGCCCCGCTGGCACGGCGTGCTGCCGGTCGCGGGCGGGACGCGCGAGTCCGCGACGGGGGCGCTTCGGGGTGTCGACGGTGTGGCGAGGGTGGTCGAGCAGCTCGCAGGGGTGGCGCTGCCGGCGTCGGCGTGGGAGACGCACGTGCTGCCCGCGCGCATCCCCGACTACGACCCCGCGATGCTCGACGAGCTCACCGCCGCGGGCGAGGTGGTGTGGGCGGGCCACGGCGCCCTGTCCGGCCACGACGGCCTGGTGTCGCTGCACCCCGCAGCGGTGGCGGACCTGACGCTGCCGCAGGTCGCGGAGCCCGAGCCGGGCGGCCCACTCGAGACACCCCTGCACCGTGCGGTGCTCGGCGCGCTCGCGGGGGGCGGCGCGTGGTTCGTCGGGCAGCTCACCGAGCGTGTCCGCGCGCTGCCCACGCCCGACGACGCCGCTCCGCCCGGAGCCGCCGGCGCCCAAGCCGCCTCC
>JAEWOA010000006.1 GCA_023461115.1 Actinomycetes bacterium | reverse complement strand
TTCCGGCGCCCGCGCCCGTGGTGGCCGCGCCGGTCGCGCCCGCGCCCCAGGCCCGCGGCACCGAGCCCGAGTCGGCCACGGGCATGCTCGCGCTCGCGCAGAAGCTGCACGACGACTACGTGCGCAGCGGCCAGGAGGAGTCCGAGCGGCTCGTCACGGAGGCCAAGGTCCAGGCCAACCGGATCGTCCGCGAGGCCGAGGAGACCAGCCAGCGCACGCTCGGCCAGCTCGAGCAGGAGCGGTCCCTGCTGGAGCGCAAGATCGACGAGCTGCGCGTCTTCGAGCGTGACTACCGCACGCGCTTGAAGAGCTACCTCGAGAACCTGCTGGGCGACTTGGACAACCGGGGCAGCGCACTCCCGCCGCGCGCCGGCCAGGCGCAGCCCGTCGGGGACGCGCACAACCTCTGACGTTCACTCACCGCGGTCGCCCGAGGTACTCGGTTCCGCGGTATCACCGCTGGTCGCGCACACACCACGCCGGGTTTCACCCGGCGTGGTGTGTTGTGTCCACAGGCGTACGCGTTTACAGTCACGTGACCTCAAGGACAGGGGGGCCTCGTCGTGGCCATCAATGAACCTTTGACCAGCCCAGTCGTCTCACTCACCGACACCGCCGCGCTCAACCGCCTCGCCAAGCAGTTCCCGGTCAGGGACGGCGAGAAGTCGTGGACCGGCGCCGAGGTCCGTGCGGTCGCCGACGAGCTGATCGCCGACATCGATCGGCTGACGTCCGAGCTCGCCGCGGCCGACGCGGAGCTCTCGGACCTGCTGCGGAACTCGGGCGATGGCGCAGGCGACGACCAGGCGGACTACGGTTCGTCGGCGCTCGAGCGCGAGCAGGAGCTCACGCTCGTCAACAACACGCGCGACATGCTCGGCCAGACGCAGCGCGCGCTGGACCGGATCTCCGCGGGCACGTTCGCGACGTGCGAGTCCTGCGGGCGTGCGATCGGCAAGGCGCGGCTCCAGGCGTTCCCGCGCGCGACCCTTTGCGTCGAGTGCAAGCAGCGCGAGGAGCGTCGCTGAACGCCCCGTAGACTCCTGCGGTGCCTCACGACGAGCCTCAGCAGCGGGACGACGTCCCCCAGGACGACCCGACCGCGGCGGTCGCCGCGGATCTCGACCTCGTCGGCGACGAGGCCGAACGCGCTCCGGCGGCCGGGCGCCACGGCAAGTTGATCGGCCTGCTCGTCGGCGTCACCGCCCTCGTCGTGCTGCTCGACCAGCTCAGCAAGGCTTGGGCCCTGGGCGCGCTCGACGACGGCGCACGCCGCGAGCTCCTCGGATCGCTGTTGGGCCTGCAGCTCGTGCACAACGCGGGCGCCGCGTTGTCGATCGCGACGGGCATGACGTGGGTCCTCACGATCGTCGCCGCGGTCGTCGTCGTCGTGATCGTGCGCGCGTCGCGCAACCTCGGCTCTCGACTGTGGGCGCTCTCGCTGGGTCTGCTGCTGGGCGGCGCGCTCGGGAACCTGATCGACCGGCTGACCCGGGACCCGGGCTTCGCGCGCGGCTGGGTGGTCGACTTCATCGCATACGGCAACTGGTTCGTCGGGAACGTCGCGGACATCGCGATCGTGGTCGCGGCGGTGCTGATCGTCCTCGCGGTGGTGTTGGGCATCCGCCTGGACGGCACGCGCGAGGCCGATGCCGAGGGCGGGGCCGAGGTCGACGCGGCGGACGAGGCCGAGTCCGATGCGTGAGTCCCGGTCGCTGCCGGTGCCGGACGGCCTCGCGGGCGAGCGCGTCGACGCGGCGCTCGCCCGGCTGCTGGGGCTGTCCCGGACGCGCGCGGCGGAGATCGCGGAGGCCGGCGGCGTCGTCGTGGACGGCCGGGTCGTCGGGAAGTCGGACCGGCTCCCGGCGGGCGCGTGGCTCGAGGTCGAGCTCCCGGAGATCGCCCCGGCGGTGGTCGAGGTGGTGGCCGAGCCCGTGCCCGGCATGGGCATCGTGTACGACGACGACGACGTCGTGGTCGTCGACAAGCCCGTGGGCGTCGCGGCGCACCCGTCGCCGGGTTGGACGGGCCCGACGGTGGTGGGCGCGCTCGCCGCGGCGGGCTACCGGATCTCGACGTCCGGCGCCGCCGAGCGCCAGGGCGTCGTGCACCGCTTGGACGTGGGCACGAGCGGCCTGATGGTCGTGGCCAAGAGCGAGCGCGCGTACACCGTGCTCAAGCGCGCGTTCAAGGAGCGCACGGTCGACAAGACGTACCACGCGCTCGTGCAGGGCCATCCGGAGCCGACCACGGGCACGATCGACGCCCCGATCGGGCGCCATCCCTCGTCGGACTGGAAGTTCGCCGTGGTCGCGGGTGGTAAGCCGTCGATCACGCACTACGAGCTCGTCGAGGCGTTCCCGGCGGCGTCGCTCGTCGAGATCCACCTGGAGACGGGCCGCACGCACCAGATCCGGGTGCACTTCTCGGCGCTGCGGCACCCGTGCGTCGGCGACCTCACGTACGGCGCGGACCCGTCGCTCGCGGCCCGTGTAGGCCTCGAGCGGCAGTGGCTGCACGCGGTTCGGCTTGGCTTCGAGCACCCGTCCTCGGGCGAGTGGCTCGAGGTGGAGAGCGCCTATCCGGCCGACCTGGAGCACGCCCTGAGTGTGATCTCGGCGGGCTACCGCTGAACTCCGGTGCGGCGGTCCCGGCCTGTCGGAGGCGCCGCCTAGACTCGCCCCGTGGCATCCGGCTCCGACTTCGTCCATCTCCACGTCCACACCGAGTACTCGATGCTCGATGGCGCGGCGCGGCTGCCGGAGCTGTTCAAAGAGGTGCAGCGCGTCGGCCAGTCGGCCATCGCGACCACCGACCACGGCTACCTCTTCGGGGCGTTCGACTTCTGGCAGAAGGCCACCGACGCCGGGATCAAGCCGATCATCGGCGTCGAGGCGTACGTGACGCCCGGCACCAGCCGGTTCGACCAGACGAGGGTCCGCTGGGGCACGCCTGAGCAGAAGGGCGACGACGTCTCGGCGAGCGGCGCCTACACGCACATGACGTTGCTGGCCAAGGACAACGAGGGCCTGCACAACCTGTTCCGCGCGAGCTCGCTGGCGTCTCTCGATGGCCAGATGGGCAAGTGGCCGCGCATGGACCGCGACCTGCTGCAGACCTACGGCAAGGGCCTGATCGCGACCACGGGATGCCCGTCGGGCGAGGTGCAGACCAGGCTCCGGCTGGGCCAGTGGGACGAGGCGGTGCGCGCCGCGGGCGAGCTGCAGGACCTGTTCGGCAAGGAGAACTTCTACGTCGAGCTGATGGACCACGGGCTGGCCATCGAGAAGCGGACGATCAAGGACCTGCTGCGCATCGCCGAGGCCATCGGGGCGCCGCTGCTCGCGACGAACGACCTCCACTACGTCAAGGAGGAGGACGCCGGCTCGCAGGAGGCTCTGCTGGCGGTCAACTCGGGCTCGGCGCTCACGGAGCCGACGTACGAGCAGGGCGGCAACCGCTTCGCGTTCGAGGGCTCGGGCTACTACGTGAAGACGGCCGAGGAGATGCGGCGCATCTGGGCCGAGCTCCCCGAGGCCTGCGACAACACGCTGCGGGTGGCCGAGCAGTGCGAGGTCTCGTTCAACACGCGCGCCAACTACATGCCGAACTACCCCGTTCCGGCGGGCGAGGACGAGACCAGCTGGTTCGTCAAGGAGGTCGAGACCGGCCTGCGGCACCGCTACCCGGACGGCATCCCCGACGACGTGCGCAAGCAGGCCGACTACGAGGCCGGGGTCATCACGCAGATGGGCTTCCCCGGGTACTTCCTGGTGGTCGCGGACTTCATCAACTGGGCCAAGGACAACGGGATCCGAGTGGGGCCCGGCCGTGGCTCGGGCGCGGGCTCGATGGCCGCGTACGCGATGCGGATCACGGACCTGGACCCCCTGCAGCACGGCCTGATCTTCGAGCGGTTCCTCAACCCCGACCGCGTCTCCATGCCCGACTTCGACGTCGACTTCGACGAGCGCCGGCGCGGTGAGGTCATCAAGTACGTGACGGAGAAGTACGGCGAGGACCGTGTCGCGCAGATCGTCACGTACGGCACCATCAAGGCCAAGCAGGCGCTCAAGGACTCGTCGCGCCTCCTGGGCTTCCCGTTCGCGATGGGGGAGAAGCTCACCAAGGCGATGCCGCCCGCGATCATGGGCAAGGACATCAGCCTCGGCGGGATCTTCAACAAGGAGGATCCGCGGCACCACGAGGCCGAGGAGTTCCGCCAGCTGCACGACGCCGACCCGGACGCGCAGCGCGTGGTCGAGCTGGCCAAGGGCATCGAGGGCCTGAAGCGCCAGTGGGGCGTGCACGCCGCGGGCGTCATCATGTCGAGCCACCCGCTGATCGACATCATCCCGATCATGCGCCGCCCGCAGGACGGCGCGGTCATCACGCAGTTCGACTACCCCACGTGTGAGCGCCTCGGCCTCATCAAGATGGACTTCCTGGGGCTGCGGAACCTCACGATCCTCGACGACGCCCTCGAGAACATCGTGATGAACGGCAAGGACGCCCTCGTCCTGGAGGACCTGGAGCTCGACGACGTCGCGAGCTACCAGCTCCTGTCGCGCGGCGACACGCTCGGGGTGTTCCAGCTCGACGGCGGGCCCATGCGCTCGCTGCTGCGCCTGATGAAGCCCGACAACTTCGAGGACATCTCCGCCGTCCTCGCGCTGTACCGCCCGGGCCCGATGGGCGTGAACTCGCACACCAACTACGCGCTGCGCAAGAACAAGCAGCAGGAGATCACGCCGATCCATGCCGAGCTGGCCGAGCCGCTCGCGGACATCCTGGACACCACGTACGGCCTGATCGTCTACCAGGAGCAGGTCATGGCCGCGGCGCAGCGCGTCGCGGGATTCTCACTGGGCCAGGCCGACGTGCTGCGCCGCGCGATGGGCAAGAAGAAGAAGTCGGAGCTGGACAAGCAGCAGGCCGACTTCTTCGGCGGCATGACCGAGCGCGGGTTCTCCTCCGAGGCGCAGCAGGCGCTGTGGAACGTGCTCGAGTCGTTCGCCGACTACGCGTTCAACAAGGCGCACACCGCGGCGTACGGGCTGATCTCGTACTGGACGGCGTTCCTCAAGGCGCACTACCCGGGCGAGTACATGGCCGCGCTGCTCACGAGCGTGCGCGACGACAAGGACAAGTCCGCGCTCTACCTCAACGAGTGCCGCCGCATGGGGATCACGGTGCTCCCGCCGGACGTGAACTCGTCGGCCGCGAACTTCACGGCCGTGGGCGTGGACATCCGCTTCGGCCTGACCGCGATCCGCAACGTCGGCGCGAACGTCGTGGACGCGATCGTGCGCACGCGTGAGGAGAAGGGCGCGTTCACGTCGTTCACCGACTTCCTCGACAAGGTTCCGGCCGTCGTCTGCAACAAGCGGACGATCGAGTCGCTCATCAAGGCGGGCGCGTTCGACTCGCTCGGCCACCCGCGCCGCGCGCTCGTCCTGGTGCACGAGCAGGCCGTCGACTCGGTGATCGGCGTGAAGCGCAAGGAGGCGGAGGGGCAGTTCGACCTGTTCGCGGACGTCTTCGGCGCGCAGGACGACGGGCCGGGCTTCGCGGTCGCGATCCCGGAGCTGCCGGACTGGGACAAGAAGCAACGGCTCGCGTTCGAGCGCGAGATGCTCGGGCTCTACGTCTCCGACCACCCGCTGTCCGGGATCGAGCACGTGCTCGCGGCCGCCGCGGACGTGTCGATCGCGACGCTCAACGCCGACGAGCAGCGCCCCGACGGCTCCACGGTGGTGGTCGCGGGCCTGATCACCAACCTGCAGCGCAAGATGTCGAAGCAGGGCAACGCGTGGGCGTCGGTCACGATCGAGGACATGGAGGGCGCCGTCGAGGTGCTCTTCTTCGGTGAGACCTACGTCGCGTACTCGACGATCCTGGCCGAGGACGCTGTCGTCGTCGTGAAGGGCCGGGTGCGGCGCCGCGACGAGACCATGCAGCTCCAGGCGATGGAAGTGACGTTGCCCGACGTGTCGGTCACCGCCGATTCGCCGGTTGTGGTCTCCTTGCCGGTGGCGCGCTGCACCCAGCCGCTCGTGGAGCGTCTGCGTGAGGTGCTGGGCACCCATCCGGGCGTGACCGAAGTGCACCTGCGGCTGACTCAGCCCGGGCGGGCCACGGTCATGCGCCTGGACCACACACTGCGCGTCGAGCGATCGCCGTCGCTGTTCGGCGACCTCAAGGCGCTGCTGGGCCCGCACTGCCTGACCGGCGCCTGAGCGCGCCCCTCAGCCGACGAGCCTGTGAGCCGACGAGTCCGTCGGCCGACCAACTGCTCAGCCGACGACCGCGCCGGCCGGGCCGGTCGGCAGGTCGACCTCCACGACGTCGCCGCGCACCAGCTGCCGGCCACGGCGGCTCTCGTCCTCGCCGTTGACAGTCACCGCGCCGTCCTCGAGCAACAGGCGCGCGTCGGCGCCGGTGTCGGCCAGGCCCGCGAGCTTGAGGAACTGGCCCAGGCGGATCGAGTCGTCGCGGATCGGCACAGGGACGGGGGAGTCGGCCATGGGGACCAGTGTGTCGTCGGGTATCCAGATCCCGAAATGCCGACGGGCCCGGCCAGGGGCACCGGCCTAGACTCGGGCCCGTGATCTCCCGGATCGACCTGCGTGGTCGCGTGCTGTCTCGTCGTGAGCTCCTGGCGGAGCTGCCCCGTGCGGAGGTCGACGTCGAGCACGCGGGCGAGCAGGTGGCGCCCATCTTGGCGCAGGTCCGCGCCGGGGGCGCCCGCGCGCTGCGCGACCTGTCCGAGCAGTTCGACGGTGTGCGCCCCCAGCGGGTGCGCGTGCCCGGCGAGGCGTTGGCGCAGGCGCTCGCCGAGCTCGACCCGCAGGTCCGTGCGGCGCTCGACGAGACGATCCTGCGCGTCCGGCTGGTGCACGGCGCGCAGCGGCCGCAGGACTTCACGGTGGAGGTCGCGCGCGGCGCGCAGGTGCGCCAGCGCTGGGTGCCCGTGCGGCGCGTCGGCCTCTACGTTCCGGGCGGGCTCGCGGCGTACCCCTCGTCGGTGGTCATGAACGTCGTCGCGGCGCAGGCCGCGGGCGTGCCGGGCCTCGCGGTCGCGAGCCCGCCGCGCAAGGACCGGGACGGGCTCCCGGACCCGGTGGTGATGGCCACGTGCGCGCTGCTGGGCGTGGACGAGGTGTACGCGGTCGGCGGCGCGCAGGCGATCGCGATGTTCGCGTACGGCGCCGCGGGCGACGAGGAGGTCGACGGCGACGTGCTGTGCGAGCCGGTCGACGTCATCACAGGCCCCGGCAACGTGTACGTGGCCGCGGCCAAGCGGCTGGTGCGGGGGGTCGTGGGGATCGACGCCGAGGCCGGGCCCACCGAGATCGCGATCCTCGCGGACGGGTCCGCAGACCCGGTGCACGTCGCGGCTGACCTCGTGTCGCAGGCCGAGCACGATCCGCTCGCGGCGGCGGTCCTCGTCACCCCGAGCGTCGAGCTCGCGGGCGCGGTCGAGGCCAAGCTGGTCGACCGCGTGGAGTCCACGTTCCACCGGGCGCGGGTCTCGACTGCCCTCGACGGCAAGCAGTCCGCGATCGTCCTGGTCGACGACCTGGAGGCAGGCCTCGAGGTCGTCAACGCCTACGGCGCCGAGCACCTGGAGATCCAGACGCCCGACGCCGCGGCGTGGGCCGAGCGCGTGACCAGCGCGGGCGCGATCTTCGTCGGCCCGTACTCGCCGGTCTCGCTCGGCGACTACATGGCCGGCTCCAACCACGTGCTGCCCACGGGCGGCTGCGCGCACTTCTCGTCGGGCCTGGGCGTGCACTCGTTCATGCGGGCGATCCAGGTGATCGAGTACGACGCCGACGCGCTCGCGCTGCTCGCGGACCGCATCGTCGCGCTCGCGGACGCCGAGGGCCTTCCGGCGCACGGCGAGGCGGTCCGCGCCCGCTTCTAGTCGACCGGCAGGCCCCGGTCGCCCGTGTCAGGCGTCGTGCATCTTCATCACGACGCGGCCGTCGATCTTGCCGTCCTCCATCTCGCCGAAGATCGCGTTGATGTCGTCCATCGGCCGCACGGTGTAGGTCGGGTTGACCTTGCCGCGCGCGAAGAAGTCGATCGCCTCGGCCATGTCCTTGCGCGTCCCGACGATCGACCCGCGCACCGTGAGCCCGAACAGCACCGTCGTGAAGATGTCGAGCGGGAACTGGTCCGGCGGGAGCCCGACGAGCGACACGGTGCCGCCACGCCGGAGCGCGCCCACGGCCTGCGGGAACGCGTGCGCGTTGACCGCCGTCACGAGCGCGCCGTGCACGCCGCCGCCGGTGGCGGCCTGGATCTCGGCCACCGGGTCGTCGGACGTCGCGGCGTTCACGGCCACCTCGGCGCCGTGCTTGCGCGCGAGCGCGAGCTTGTCCTCGTCGACGTCCACGGCCGCGACGCGCCGGCCCATGGCCACCGCGTACTGCACCGCGATGTGCCCGAGGCCGCCGATGCCGGAGATCAGCACCCACTCGCCGGGCTTGGTGTCGGTCATCTTGAGTCCCTTGTAGACCGTGACGCCCGCGCACAGGATCGGCGCGACCGCCGCCATCTCGACGCCATCCGGGATCACCGGGCAGTAGCGCGAGTCGACGAGCATGTACTGCCCGAACGAGCCGTCGACCGCGTAGCCGCCGTTCTTCTGGTTCGGGCACAGCGTCTCCCAGCCCGTCTCGCAGTACTCGCACTCTCCGCAGGCGGACCAGAGCCACGCGTTGCCGACTCGGTCGCCCTCCTTGACGCGCGTGACGCGCTCGCCGACGGCGACGACGGTCCCGGCGCCCTCGTGGCCCGGGATGAACGGCGGCGTCGGCTTGACCGGCCAGTCGCCGCGCGCGGCGTGCAAGTCGGTGTGGCACACACCGGAGAACTCCACCTTGACCAATGCCTCGTACGGGCCAGGCACGGGGGTGTCCACCTGGGCGACGTCGAGGTCCTGCGAGAACGACCGCACGACCGCGGCCTTCATGGTGCTCATGTCGCGACCCTCCCTTGGGCTGTTCGGCACCGGGCGAAGTGGCGGGCGAGCGTGGTTGAGCGGGCCCGTCGCGGCGCCCATGAGTCGAACCTAGGACGATCGGTGGGACAGTGCGTGGGGACGATCGTCCCGTTCCCTAGAATCGCCGGGTGACCTACGCGAGCAGCCAGCCGACGACGGGCCTGCCGCTGCGCCCCGAGCTCGCCGGGATCGAGCCGTACGGCGCGCCCCAGCTCGACGTCCCGCACCGGCTCAACGTCAACGAGAACCCGTACGCGCCGTCCGACGCGGTCGTCGCGGACGTGGCCGCGGCGGTCGCTGACGCGACGCGCACCCTGAACCGCTACCCGGACCGGGACTTCGACGCGCTGCGCGACGACCTCGCGGACTACCTGCGCGCCGAGTCGGGCGTCGTGTTGGGCCGCGAGCAGCTGTGGGCGGCGAACGGCTCCAACGAGGTCATGCTGCACCTGTTGCAGGCGTACGGCGGCCCGGGCCGCACCGCGCTGTCGTTCGCGCCGACGTACTCGATGTACCCCGAGTACGCGCGCGACACGCACACGCGCTGGGTGACCGGCCGCCGCGAGCAGGACTTCTCGCTCGACGAGGGCGTCGCGCGCGCCGCGATCGCCGAGCACCAGCCGTCGGTCGTGCTGCTGGCCAGCCCCAACAACCCCACGGGAACCGCGCTGCCGTTCGCGACGATCGAGGCGGTGCTGGACGCGGCGGCGCTGGTTCCTGGCGGGTGCGTCGTGGTGGTCGACGAGGCGTACGGCGAGTTCCGCCGCCGCGGCACGCCGAGCGCGCTCGAGCTCCTGGACGACTACCGGCACCTGGCCGTGAGCCGCACCATGTCGAAGGCGTTCGGCCTGGCCGGCGCGCGGGTGGGCTACCTCGCCGCGGCGCCGGCGCTCGTCGACGGGCTGCGCGTGGTGCGCCTGCCCTACCACCTGTCCGCGGTGACGCAGGCGGTCGCGCGCGCGGCGCTCGCGCACCGCGCCGAGCTGATGGCGCAGGTGGGCTCGCTGCGCGACGAGCGTGACGCGCTCGTCGTCTGGCTGCGCGAACGGGGCCTGGCCGTCGCGGACTCCGACGCGAACTTCGTGATGTTCGGGATGTTCGACGACCGCCGCGCGGTCTGGGAAGGTCTGCTCGAGCGGGGCGTGCTCATCCGTGAGGTGGGGCCGCCGGGATGGCTGCGGGTGTCGGTCGGCACTCCGCTGGAGACGCAGGCGTTCAAGGACGCCCTGGTGGAGGTGGCGGGACTGTGACCAGCACGGGGACCGAAGGGCCGAACGCGGGCCGCACGGCGCGCGTCCAGCGCACGACGAGCGAGTCGAGCGTCGTCGTCGAGCTCGACCTCGACGGCACCGGACGCACGACGATCTCCACGGGCGTGCCGTTCTACGACCACATGCTCACCGCGCTGGGCAAGCACTCCCTGATCGACCTGACGGTGCACGCCGAGGGCGACACGCACATCGACGCGCACCACACGGTCGAGGACGTCGCGATCTGCCTGGGTGAGGCGCTGCGCGAGGCGCTCGGCGACAAGCGCGGCATCTCGCGCTTCGGCGATGCGACGGTGCCGCTCGACGAGGCGCTCGCGCAGGCGGTCGTCGACGTGTCCGGCCGGCCCTACCTGGTGCACTCCGGGGAGCCTGCCGGGCAGGAGTACCACCTGATCGGCGGCCACTTCACGGGCTCGCTCACACGGCACGTGCTGGAGTCCATCGCGCACCACGCGGCGTTCTCGATCCACGTGCGCGTGCTCGCGGGCCGCGACCCGCACCACATCGTCGAGGCGCAGTTCAAGGCGCTCGCCCGTGCGCTGCGGTTCGCGGTCGCGCTCGACCCGCGCGTCGAGGGCGTTCCGTCCACCAAGGGCGCGCTGTGACCGAGCGCGCGGACGACGGGCGCCCCGACGAGCAGGACGACGCGCTGCCCGACGACCTGGTGCTGCCAGACGACCTGGTGATCCCCGACGACTTGGCCGGGTTGCTCGACGGCTCCGCCGAGACGCCGTCGATCGCGCTCGTCGTGACCCAGGTGGCGCTGCCGAGCGCGCTCGCGGCGGCATGCGCGCTCGCGCAGGTGGACGTCGACGTCGTGCCCTCGAGCATCGGCGCGATCGCGGTCATGCGGGACCCCGCGACCATCGCCGACGGCGCCGCGGCGATCTCGAAGCTGCTGCGCCAGCTCCCGGTCGTGGTGCTCGAGCGGCGTGAGGGCGAGATCTCGGCAAACCGCTGGGTCGCGGGCGCCCACGACGACGAGCTCCCGCCGGGTTTGGTGCTCGCGGACGCCCCGGCCCTCCTGGAGGACCTCCTGCTGGGCTCCACCGCGGCCGCGGACCACCCTGACGTGGTCACGAGCGTCGGCCTGTCCCGCTGGAAGGCCATGCGCATGCTGGCCAACTCCCGCAAGGGTCGCTGACCGGATCGCCGCCCCCGGTCACATCCGTGCGAGTCCCGGACATCTCAGGGATGAACGCACGGCATGACGACAGGAGACGACGATGCCCGCACCCGGCGCCTTGGACGACGACGAGCTGACCGCGCTGCTGCGTGCGGCCGACCCCTGGCTCGAGGACCTGCCCCCGGCGGCGCTCGCGCCACTGCACGAGCGGGTGCTCGCCGACGCCGCGCTCCCGCACGCTGCCATGCCCGACGCGGCGCCCGTGTCCGCGACCGGGCATGACGACGAGTTGGCGCCCGTGCTCCTGATCGCTCGTCGGGAGCCCACCGCCCGACGCCGGCTGGCGCTCGTCGCGGGCGCCGCCGCGGCTGTCGCGGCGCTCGCGGTCGGGACGTTCCAGTCG
>JAEWOA010000005.1 GCA_023461115.1 Actinomycetes bacterium | reverse complement strand
GGCATGTCGCGCACCCCCGTTCGCGAAGCGATCAAGCGCCTTGAAAGCGAGGGGCTGGCCGTTCCCGAAGGTCGTTTCCTGCGGGTCCGTAGCGTAACCCCTGCCGATGTCGAAGAGATCTTCTTTCTGCGCCTTGAGCTAGAGCCGCATGCCGCACGCGCTGCCGTGCGATTGCCGCCCGCAAAAGTCGATGCGATCGAGCAGCGCGTACAGGAACTGATGATCTCGGACCCGGGGACCAATGATCTGCAACGCCAGACGGACTTCGACTTCCATCACACGCTGACGCAGGAATTCGGCAATTCAGTCATCACGGCGACAATCTCGGCGCTACATCGGCGTACCTGCGTTTTTGATTACACGCAGGTCCCACGGCGCTTTCTGACCGGTTGCGAAGAGCATCTGGAGATTATCGAGGCCGTTCGCAGCGGGAACGCTGACGCCGTCGAATCCGCCCTGCGTCTTCATCTGACGAATGCACGCGATGCGGTTCTCACACATTTGCGCGCAAACGCAGACAAGCAGTAAATTACGGCAGGTCTCTATGAAATGTCTGATCATACAGCCCATTCACGAGGCTGGCACGACTACCCTGCAGCAAGCCGGGATCACCCCAATCCTCAGCCCCGCGCCAGACATGAAGACGGTGGCCCGCAACATGGCGGGGATCGACGCCGTTATCACCCGCGATGCGGGGCTGGATGCACAGGCCTTTGCTGCGGCCGATCAGCTGAAGGTGGTCGTCGTGCATGGTGCGGGCCACGATCCTGTCGACAAACTTGCCGCCGCGAAATCCGGCGTTGTCGTCGCCAATACGCCCGGAGCGAATGCACGCTCGGTCGCGGAAATGACGCTTGGGCTGGCGCTTGCGGTGGCACGGCGCATCCCTGCGGCGGATCAGGCTGTGCGCGAGGGTCGCCCGGGATTTCGCGAATCCGCGCGCTTTATGGAGCTGACCGGCAAGACTGCGTTGATCGTCGGTTGGGGTGCCATCGGGCGCGACACAGGGCGAATGCTGAAGCACGCGTTCGATATGCGCATCAGCGCCTATTCGCCACGCTCACCCGCGATAGAAGGCGCAGAGCTGGTTCATTCGTTGACCGAGGGGCTGGCGCAGGCCGATCTGGTGTCACTTCACACGCCACTGCGGGACGAGACGCGGAACATGATGAACGCGCAGGCGTTCACCGCGATGAAGCCAGGCGCGATCCTGATCAACATGGCCCGCGCGGGGCTGATCGTTGAGGCGGCCCTGATACAGGCGATCAGCACGGGGCAGTTGGCGGGCGCGGGATTGGACGTCTATTCCCCCGCCGCACCGACCGGCCCCCTGTCGGCTTTTGGAAATGTTGTTTTCACCCCCCATGTCGGCGGCACCACCGAAGATGCCTTGCGCCGCGTCGCGTCCGAGGCTGCGCACCACGTCATCACCGCCCTACGCGGTGAACTTCCAAAAACAGCCATTAACCCCGAAGTCTGGAGTATCCGACAATGACCCTCGCAGCGAACACGTCGGATACGAACCAGATCGCGGCCACAATCATTCGCCAGACGGTTGATCGTGTTCTGGACAAGATAAACGCACTGTCGGCAGGTGGCCCCGGTTGGACGAGGCCGTCCTATTCGGATCTGGAAAGTCAGGCCCATGCAATCGTCGAGGCCGAGGCTTTGGCACTCGGGCTAACCGTGACCCGCGACCATGCCGGAAACCTGTTTGCACGTATGGTGGGTCGTGATCCGTCGCTGCCCGCGCTCTATTGCGGATCGCATCTGGATACGGTCAGCCAAGGGGGGGCCTATGACGGCCAGGCGGGCGTGGCGGCGGCCTTGGCATTGGTTGCAGCCATGCGGGCTACGGGTGTGACCCCCGAGGCCGATTTCGTGATTACCGTCACGCGCGCCGAGGAAAGCGTCTGGTTCCCGGTATCCTATATCGGCTCACGTTCGGCACTAGGCCGTTTGTTGCCCGACGACCTGTTGGCAAAGCGCACGGATACCGGGCGCAGCCTTGCCGACCACATGCGCGAGCAAGGTTTCGATCCAGACGCCCTGATGTCCTCAGTCCCGCCAACCCCTGCTCGCTTTCTTGAGTTCCATATCGAGCAAGGTCCGGTATTGGATCATGCAGCCGAGCCTTATGGCATCGTGACGGCCATTCGCGGCGGCCTGCGCTATCGCAACGCGCAAATCCACGGTGCATGGGCGCATTCGGGCGGCGCGCCCCGCGAAGGTCGCGCCGATGCAGTTGTGGCCTTTTCCGATCTAGTCATGGCGATGGATCGAGTTTGGTCCGACACGCTGGCTCAAGGGGATGACCTTACTGTCACCTTTGGCCGGGTCGACGGCGCGACGCCCGCACATGCGATGGCCAAGGTCGCGGGCGAGCTTGGCTTTTGTCTTGACCTCCGATCCGAAAATGTCGCGGTATTGGAAGCCGCCGATCTGGCCCTGCGTTCCGAAATTGCGCGGATAGAGGACGGGCGGCAGGGTATCCGCTTCGATCTGGGTACGCAAAGCCGATCACAGCCTGCGCAATTGTCGCGCGACATGGCCGATTGGGTGGCCAGCGGCGCAGGGCGTCTGGGCGACACACCCCGTCGCATGTTGTCCGGCGGCGGTCACGATGCTGCAGCCTTCGCCAGTGCCGGTTGGGACAGCGTGATGGTCTTTATTCGCAACTGGGATGGCAGCCACTGCCCCGAAGAGGGCATGAATCCCGCCGATCTTGCCCGCGCGATTGAAGCCGTCTTTGCGGCTCTTTCCGGGAATGCCGGGCAATGAGCAACAAATCCCTGTCGCAAAACGCCTATGAGTGGATCAAGACCGATATCCTCGACGGTCGGATCTCCTCTAACACGATCCTGACTGAACGCGATCTTGCCGCTTCACTGGGGATTTCGCGCACGCCGCTCCGCTCGGCCTTGTCCGTCCTGGAACGTGAACAGGTGATAGAGCGGATGGCGAACGGTGCAATCCTCGTACGTAAAATCTCGGTCGAGCATCTTCTGGATATTATTCAACTGCGCCAGATACTTGAAAAAGCTGCGGCCGGTCGCGCCGCTGAATTCGGCCTGACACCAGCGTTAGAGGCCGCACGCGAAAGCCAGCAC
>JAEWOA010000004.1 GCA_023461115.1 Actinomycetes bacterium | reverse complement strand
CCGCTGTGAGCAACGTGACCCGCTCGCGTCGCCAGGTCCGCCTGAGCCGCGCGCTCGGCCTGGCCCTGACGCCCAAGGCCGTCAAGCACTTCGAGAAGCGCCCCTACCCCCCGGGCGAGCACGGCCGCGCCCGTCGCCGCACCGAGTCGGACTACGCGGTCCGTCTGCGCGAGAAGCAGCGGCTGCGCGCGCAGTACGCGCTCCGCGAGAAGCAGCTCGCCCGTGCGTACGAGGACGCCCGCAAGGCCCCGGGCCTGACCGGTGAGGCGCTCGTCGAGAACCTCGAGACGCGTCTCGACGCGCTCGTGCTGCGTTCGGGCTTCGCCCGCACCATCCTGCAGGCGCGCCAGGCCGTGACGCACCGTCACATCCTGGTCGACGGCAAGATCGTGGACCGCCCGTCGTTCCGCGTGAAGCCGGGCCAGACGCTCCAGGTCAAGCCGAAGAGCCAGGCCACGACGCCGTTCCAGGTCGCCGCCGCCGGCGCGCACCGCGACGTCCTGCCGGCCGTCCCGGGCTACCTGGACGTGCAGCTCGAGAAGCTGTCGGCCCAGCTCGTCCGCGCCCCCAAGCGCGCCGAGGTCCCCGTGACCTGCGAGGTCCAGCTGGTCGTCGAGTACTACGCCCGCTGACCTGGCCTCAAGCTACGTCGAACGCCCCGCCGCGCACGTCGCGGTCGGGGCGTTCGTCGTCTGGCGGCAGTAGGGTGGCGGCCGGACTTTCGGAGAGGGGACTCACGTGGTCGGGGATATCGCCGGGATGATCGCAGCCGTCGCGTTCGTGGCGCTCGTCGCGCTGCTCGCGGTGCCGCTGCTCAAGCTGGGCCGCACGATCGACGAGGCGACGCGCTCGGTCAAGGAGCTCACGGACCACACGGTTCCGGTGCTCGACGAGACCGCGCAGCTGGTCGCGTCGTCGAACACGCAGCTCGAGAACATCGACACCGTCACGACCGCGGCCGCGCAGGTGTCCGAGAACGTCTCGGCGCTGACGTCGCTGTTCGCGGCGACGCTCGGCGCGCCGCTGGTCAAGGTCGCGGCGTTCAGCTACGGCGTGCGGCGCGCGCTCGGCGGCCTGGCCGCCGGCGCCCGCAAGGGCCGCTGATGCGCCGCCTGTTCTGGGTCGGCGTCGGCGTCGTCGTCACGGTCGTCGTGATCCGCAAGGGCCGCGAGATCGCGCTCGCCTACCTGCCTGAGGGAACCGGCGACGTCGTCGAGCGCGCCACCCGCATCGGCGGAGCGCTCGCCACCGCACGGCGCGAGTTCGCGGCGGGCATGGCGGAGCGCGAGGCGCAGCTCACGCACGACCTGGTCGGAGACGCGGACATCGACGCCCTCCGCGAGCGGCGCGGCGAGCACGTCGACGCGCTGCGCGAGGCATGGGCCGGCTCGCGGCCACGCAAGGAGCGTGCCCGCAAGGTGCCCGACAACTGGGCAGGCCCCACCGAGGACCCGGACGACGACGCCGATGCCCCGTTCTTCTGATCGACGCGTCATCCTGTAACGAGCGCGCCCCGCGCGCGGCATGAGACCAGCGCGCGCCCCGCGCGCAGCAGCACCCGGCCCGAGCACGGGCCCTGACCGATGAGGACAGCATGCGCACCGCCGAGATCCGCCAGCGATGGCTCGACTACTTCTCCGCCCGAGGGCACGCGGTCGTGCCGTCGGCGCCGCTGATCTCGCCGGACCCCAGCACGCTGTTCGTCATCGCGGGCATGGTGCCGTTCATCCCGTACATGCTGGGCGAGCAGACGCCGCCGTGGCCGCGCGCCACGAGCGTGCAGAAGTGCGTGCGCACGCTCGACATCGAGGAGGTCGGCAAGACCACCCGCCACGGCACGTTCTTCCAGATGAACGGCAACTTCTCGTTCGGGGACTACTTCAAGGAAGGCGCCATCACGTACGCGTGGGAGCTCGTCACGGGCAGCCAGGCGGACGGCGGCTACGGCTTCGACCCCGAGAAGGTCTGGGTCACGGTCTTCCACGACGACGACGATGCGGCCGAGCTCTGGAAGCGGATCGCCGGGCTGCCCGACGAGCGGATCCAGCGCCGCGGCATGCGGGACAACTTCTGGTCGACCGGCGCGCGCGGCCCCGCGGGCCCGTGCTCCGAGATCTACATCGACCGCGGCCCGCAGTACGGCGCCGAGGGCGGCCCGATCGTCGACGAGGACCGCTACCTCGAGATCTGGAACCTCGTCTTCATGCAGTACGAGCGGGACAACGGGGGCACCAAGGACGGGTTCCCGATCCTGGGCGAGCTCAAGCAGAAGAACATCGACACCGGCATGGGCCTCGAGCGCGTGGCGTACCTGCTGCAGGGCGTCGACAACCTGTACGAGATCGATGAGGTGCGCCCGGTCATCGACGGCGCCGTCGCGATGTCGGGCAAGCGCTACGGCGCCGACCAGGACGACGACGTGCGCATGCGCGTGGTCGCCGACCACGTGCGCTCCGGGCTCATGCTCATGGGCGACGGCGTCACACCGTCCAACGAGGGCCGCGGCTATGTGCTGCGCCGCCTCCTGCGCCGCTCGATCCGCGCGATGCGGCTGCTGGGCGTCGAGGACTCGGCGCTCCCGACGCTCCTGCCCATGAGCAAGGACGCCATGAAGGCGTCGTACCCCGAGCTCGAGCGCGACTTCGACCGCATCAGCCAGATCGCGTACGCCGAGGAGGACGCGTTCCGCCGCACGCTCGCGGCGGGCACGACGATCCTGGACACGGCTGTCGCGGGCGCCAAGCAGGCGGCGGGCGGCACTCCTGCGGCCACGCGTCCGGTGCTGTCAGGCGAGCACGCGTTCCAGCTGCACGACACGTACGGCTTCCCGATCGACCTCACGCTCGAGATGGCGGCCGAGCAGGGCGTGGACGTGGACCGCGACACGTTCCGCACGCTCATGCAGGCCCAGCGCGACCGCGCGCGGGCCGACGCGCTGGCCAAGCGCGCGGGCCGCGCGGACACCGCCGCCTACCAGGAGCTGCACTCGACCCTGAGCGAGTCCAGCGGCAAGCCCGTCGAGTTCGTCGGGTACACCGACGCCGAGGCGCGCGCGCAGGTCGTCGGCTTGCTCGTCGACGGCGTGCCTGCGCCCGCGGCCACCGCGCCCGCAGACGTCGAGGTCGTGCTCGACGTGACCCCGTTCTACGCCGAGGCCGGCGGTCAGCAGGCCGACACGGGCGTCATCACGCTCGACGGCGGCGCTCGCATCGAGGTCGACGACGTGCAGGCGCCCGTCAAGGGCCTGCGCGTGCACCACGGCCGCCTGGTCGACGGCACCGTGACGTTCGGCGAGCGCGGCGTCGCGCGTATCGACACGGCGCGCCGCCAGGCGATCGCGCGCGCCCACACGGCCACGCACCTGGTGCACAAGGCGCTGCGTGAGTCGCTGGGCGACACCGCGACGCAGGCGGGATCGCTCAACGCGCCCAGCCGCCTGCGGTTCGACTTCCGCTCGCCGGTCGCCGTGCCGAACGACGTGGTCGGCGAGATCGAGGCGCGTGTCAACGAGCGGCTGCAGGACGACCTCGAGGTCACCGACGCCACCATGAACATCGACGAGGCGCGTGCCATGGGCGCCATGGCGTTGTTCGGCGAGAAGTACGGCAACGACGTGCGCGTCGTCTCGATCGGCGGGGACTGGTCGCTCGAGCTGTGCGCGGGCACCCACGTCAAGCGCTCGGGCGAACTCGGGCTCGTCACGCTGCTGTCGGAGTCGGCGATCGGCTCGGGCGTGCGGCGCGTCGACGCGCTCGTCGGCGCCGGCGCCTACGGCTACCAGGCCAAGGAGCGCGCGCTCGTCGGCCAGCTCTCCGGCCTCGTGGGCGCGCGGCCCGACGAGCTCGCCGAGCGGGTCTCGGCGCTGCTGGGCAAGCTCAAGGACACCGAGAAGGAGCTCGCCGCGCTGCGGCAGGCCCAGGCGCTCGCGATGGGCGCCGAGCTCGCGGCCGGCGCGGCCCGGGTGGGCGGCGCCCGCGTCGTGACGCACGACGCGGGGGAGCAGGCGCCCGACGATGTGCGGACCCTGGTGCTCGACGTGCGCTCGCGCCTCGGTGAGGCCGAGCCGGCGGTCGTCGCGGTCGGTGGCGTCAGCAAGGGCCGGCCCGTGGTGGTCG
>JAEWOA010000003.1 GCA_023461115.1 Actinomycetes bacterium | reverse complement strand
GCCTCGTCGGGAGTCGTGGCCCGGACGCGCACGACGTCGGCGTGCCGCCCCGCGAGCTCGACGGCGGCGGCGGAGGTGGCCCGGACCACCACGGGCGGACGCCCCTGCGGTGGCCGCGGCGTGATCGACGGCCCCTTGACCGCGAACCGCACGCCCTCGTACTCGACGTAGTGCAGCTTGTCGCGGTCGACGAACCGGCTGGTCGCGACGTCACGGATCTCCGCGTCGTCCTCCCAGCTGTCCCAGAGCCGGCCGACCACGTCGGCGACCTCGCCCGCCTCGGCGATCGCGTCCGCCTCGTCCTGCGCCGGCTTGCGCCCGAACGCGGCGGCCGCCGCGTCGTCGGTGGACCAGCCGATCTGCCAGCCCGCGCGCCCGTGGCTCACGTGGTCGATCGTCGCGAGCGCCTTGGAGACGTGGAACGGCTCGGTGTGCGTCGTGTCCACGGTCGCGACGAGCCCGATGCCCGACGTGTGCGGCGCCAGGCGCGCGGCGACGAGGGCCGCGTCCAGCCGGCCCCGCACGCCGGTGGCGAACGGCTGGAGCGTGAAGGCGTCGTCGAAGGCGACGTAGTCGAGAGCGCCGCGCTCGGCTGTCGCGACGAGCGCGGTGAGCCGGTCGGCGTCGAACAGCCGCGCGGCCTGCGAGCCGTGCGTGCGCCACGCTGCGGGATGGGCTCCGGCGTCGGTCAGGTCCACACCGAGGTGGAGGGCGCGCCGGGCGGGGGCGTCGGGGGACGGGGCAGAGGGCATGGAGGACTCCGTGGGGTCGACGACGAGACGCTGGATGCGTCGGGTGCGTGAGGTGGTGGCGGGGCGGCCCGCGGCGCCGGCGGCAGTCAGCGGCCGGCGCGTGGCTCGGAGCTCGACACGCTCGGAGCTCGGCACGCTCGGAGCTCCCGTTGCTCGGAGCTCGGATGGCCCAGGGTGCGGGCAGGCTCAGAGTTCGGCGTGCTCAGAGCTCGACAGGCTCAGAGGTCAGCGACAGGGCTGACAGTCGTCGGGACGACAGCGCCCACGCGCGATCGAGGCGCGCCGGCGGGCGGCCAGGGCGGGCATCGCCCGCTCGCTCGTCGTTCGCATCGCCGCTGCTCCTGTTCCATGCCGGGGGGCGCGTCCGCGCCTGGGCTTCCGATGGACGGCAACGTAGGGAGGGCCACCGGCGCGAGTCAACGCACCTCGGGGACCTTCCCAAATACTGGACTAATTAAGTCTGTTTTTAGCCCGGCGACGCTCGCGGAGCCGGGGGATAGGACCTTCGTCACAGACGTTCACGGGTGGACGGGGTGACCCCAGGGCGGGCGTGTGGCCTATCTTGACCGCGTGACAGCACCGCTTCCCCCGCGTGAGTTGCCCCGCGGCGTCGTGAGCCACCAGGTTCCCGAGTCCCTGCGTGGGGACATCCGGACGCTCGGCGAGTTCCTGGGCCGCGTGCTGCGGGAGGCCGGCGGCGACGAGCTGCTCGAGGACGTCGAGCGACTGCGCGAGCTCGCGATCAAGGCGCACGACGACCCGTCGGGCGACGTGCTGCGCCGGGCCGAGGACCTCGTCGCGGGCTTCAGCCTGGAGCGCGCCGAGCAGGTGGCCCGCGCGTTCACATGCTACTTCCACCTGGCCAACCTGGCCGAGGAGTACCACCGCGTCCGCGTCCTGCGGGACCGCGAGGCGCACACCGAGCCGCACTCGCTCGCGTCCGACGACTCGCTGCCCGCCGCGGTGCGGCAGCTCGCCGCCGAGGTGGGCGACGACGTGGCCCGCCAACGCCTGCAGGACCTCGAGTTCCGCCCGGTGTTCACGGCCCACCCCACCGAGGCGCGCCGCCGCGCGGTGTCCCGCTCGATCCGCCGCATCTCCGAGCTCGTGGCCGAGCGCGACCTGCGCTCGACGGGCGGCATGTCGCTCGCCGAGAACGACCGCCGCCTGCTCGCCGAGATCGACACGCTCTGGCGCACGGCGCCGCTGCGCCAGGCCAAGCCGTCGGTGCTCGACGAGGTGCGCACCGTCCTCGCGGTGTTCGAGTCGACGCTCGCGGACACCTTCCCCGCGGTGTACCGACGCCTCGACGACTGGCTGCTCGACGGCGACGCCGGCACGACCGCGCCGGTGGTTCGCCCGTTCGCGCGCTTGGGCACCTGGATCGGCGGCGACCGCGACGGCAACCCCAACGTCACCGCCGAGATCACGCGCGCCGCCGCGCAGCTCGCCTCCGAGCAGGCGCTCGTCGCGCTCGAGCAGTCGGCGCGGCGCACCGCGGCCGGCCTCACGCTCGACGCGCACGGCACGCCGCCCTCGTCGGAGCTCAACGCGCAGTGGCAGCGCCAGCGCTCGCTCTCGCAGGAGATCACCGCGCGCGTCGCGGCGGACTCGCCCAACGAGCCGCACCGCCGCGAGCTGTTGTTCGTCGTCGAGCGCCTCGCCGCCACGCGCAGCCGCAACGCCGACCTGGCGTACGGCTCGTCGGCCGAGCTCGAGGCCGACCTGCTGGTGGTGCAGCAGTCGCTCGTCGCCGCCGGCGCCACTCGGTCCGCGTACGGCGACCTGCAGCGCCTGCTGTGGCAGGTGCAGACCTTCGGGTTCCACCTGGCCGAGCTCGAGCTGCGCCAGCACTCGCAGGTCCACGCGGCCGCGCTCGCGGACATCGAGGCCAAGGGCGTCGACGGCGACCTGGAGCCTCGCACGGTCGAGGTCCTGGACACGTTCCGGACCATCGGCACGATCCAGAAGCGCTTCGGGCCGAACGCCGCGCGCCGGTACATCGTGTCGTTCACCCAGTCGCCCGAGCACCTGGCCGCGGTCTACCGCCTGGCCGAGCTCGCGTACGGCGGCGAGGGGCTCGTGCCGGTGCTCGACGCGATCCCGCTGTTCGAGACCTTCGCGGACCTGCAGAACAGCGTCGAGATCATGGATGCCGCGCTGAGGCTCCCGCAGGTGCAGAAGCGGTTGGCGGAGAACGGGCGGCGCGTCGAGGTCATGCTCGGCTACTCCGACTCCTCGAAGGACGTCGGCCCCGTCTCGGCGACCCTCGCGCTCGACGACGCGCAGCGCCGCATCGCGCAGTGGGCGCACGACAACGACCTGCAGCTCACGTTGTTCCACGGCCGCGGCGGCGCGCTCGGCCGTGGCGGCGGCCCCGCCAACCGCGCGGTCCTCGCGCAGCCCCCGGGCTCGGTGGACGGCAGGTTCAAGCTGACCGAGCAGGGCGAGGTCATCTTCGCGCGCTACGGCGACCCGAACATCGCCGCCCGGCACATCGAGCAGGTCGTCTCCGCGACGCTGCTGGCCGGCGCGCCGAGCGTCGAGCGGCGCAACGCGGCTGCCACGGAGCGGTTCAGCGCGCTCGCCGCGCGACTCGACGAGGCGTCCCGCACCCGGTTCCACCAGCTGGTCCGCGCCGAGGGATTCCCGGCGTGGTTCGCGCAGGTCACGCCGCTCGAGGAGGTCGGACTGCTGCCGATCGGCTCGCGCCCGGCGCGCCGCGGGCTCTCGGTCTCGAGCCTCGACGACCTGCGCGCGATCCCGTGGGTGTTCTCGTGGTCGCAGGCGCGCATCAACCTGGCCGGGTGGTACGGCCTGGGCGCCGCGCTCGAGTCGATCGACGACCTGGCCGAGCTGCGCGCCGCGTACCAGCAGTGGCCGCTGTTCACGACGATGATCGACAACGTCGAGATGTCGCTGGCCAAGACGGACGAGCGCATCGCGGCCCGGTACCTGGCCCTCGGCGACCGCGACGACCTGGCCGAGCAGGTGCTCGCGGAGATGGCGCTGACCCGGCGCTGGGTGCTCGCGATCACCGAGTCCGACGCCGTGCTCTCGCGCCGCCGCATCCTGGGCCGCGCGGTCCAGCTGCGCAGCCCGTACGTCGACGCGCTCTCGCTGCTGCAGCTGCGCGCGCTGCGCGGGCTGCGCACAGGCGAGGCCGCGGAGCAGGCCGACGACCTGCGGCGCCTCCTGCTGCTCACGGTCAACGGCGTGGCGGCGGGCGTCCAGAACACCGGGTGACCTCTAGCCTGGTCGCGTGAGCGACGACTACGGCGAGCCGCGGCCCGACTTCGAGTTCGAGCGCCGGTTCTGGGTGCGCGAGTTCCCGTCCGAGCTGCGCGACGCGGCGCCCACCGTGATCGTGCAGTCGTACTTCCTGTCCGACGAGGGGTACGCGATCCGCGTGCGCGCGCAGACGTCCGGCGGCGCGGCGGAGCTCGATCCGGCGGTGTCGCCGCTCGACGCGCTGGACGCCTTCGCGGACCTGGTCGACTTCTGCGCGCTCACGGTCAAGGGCCCGATGAACTCCGGCACGCGGTACGAGGCCGAGCGCGAGCTCGACGTCGCGGTGGGGATCCAGTTGATCCGGCGCGGGGGAGCGCGTGTCGTCAAGACCAGGCACTCGGTGTGGCTGGGCGACGACGGGTGGGTGGTCGACGTGTTCGCGGGCGCCAACGCGCCGCTCGTCGTCGCCGAGGTGGAGCGTGGCGGGCCGGTCACGGACCTCGTCGTGCCGCGGTTCTGCGTGACCGAGGTGACCGACGACGCGCGCTTCGCGAACGACGCGCTCGCGCTCCGGCCGTACGGCGCGTGGGCGGCCGACTACGAGCGCGAGCTCGCGGCGCGCGGCCCCCACTTCCTCGCGGGCTTGGGTCACACCCACTTCGCGCACGAATAGATGAAAGTTCAACTATCCTGAGGGCACCCCGAACGAGGAGAGCCCCATGAGCACGGCACCGACCCCCGGCGACGGCGCGCGAGTCACCGCGCCGCCCGCCGTCCGAGCCGCGGCCGAGTCCATCGCCGCCGGCACGGCGATGGACGCCGTGACGCTGCTGGTGGGGGACCTGGACCTGCAGCTCCGCTACTACCGGGACGTGCTGGCCCTCGAGGTGCTCGAGCAGGCGGACACGCGCTTCGAGGGCGCCGGCCGCCCCGACGTCGTGGTGCTCGGCCGGCGCGGCACTCCGCTCGTCGTGCTCCGGCACACGCCCGACCTTCCGCCCGCGAGCCGCCACTCGGCCGGCCTCTTCCACACCGCGATCCTCTTCGACGACCGCGCCGGGCTCGCCGCGACCCTGGCCAGCGTCGCGCGGCACGCGCCGCAGACGTACGTCGGCTCGGCCGACCACCTGGTCTCGCTCGCGTTCTACCTGACCGACCCCGAGGGCAACGGCGTCGAGCTCTACTGGGACCGCGGCCGCGACGAGTGGAGCCGCGCGCAGGACGGCACGATCGTCATGGACGCGCTGCGGCTGGACCCCAACGGCTTCCTGTCCGAGCACCTCTCCGAGGCCGCTCTCGAGGCGCCACAGGCGGGCGACGCCGTCGTCGGGCACGTCCACCTGCAGGTCGGCGACGTGCCGTCGGCACGCGCGTTCTACGTCGACGCGCTCGGCTTCGACGTGCAGGCGCAGTGGCATGGTGCGCTGTTCGTGTCGGCGGGCGGCTACCACCACCACCTCGCGATGAACACGTGGAACTCGGCGGGCGCCGGCCCGCGCGCGTCGGCGCTCGGCCTGGGCGAGGTGCGCATCGCGGTGCCCACGGCCGACGACCTCGGCGCGGTCGCGGACCGCGTCGTGCACGCGGGCGTCCAGGCCGCCGACGACGGCCAGGGGCTCGTGTTCCTCGACCCGTGGCGGAACACCGTGCGCGTGGCGGTCGCGACTCGCTGAGCCGCGCGTGGACCG
>JAEWOA010000002.1 GCA_023461115.1 Actinomycetes bacterium | reverse complement strand
GAGCCGGGACCGCGGCGCCGAGCGCCGCGAGCTCCTCGTCCGACGGCTTCACGCCGCCTGGGAGCGACGGCGCCGCGGGCGCCCCCGTGTCGGGCCGGGTGACGAGCCCGATCTCGAACACAGACGCGTCCGGATTGCCGCGGCCCACGTTGCGGCGCGCGGTGTCGAGCACCGTGACCAGCAAGTGGGTGCGCATGAGCGGCCGCGCGTCCGAGAGCGGATTGGCCAGGCGCACCGCGTGGCGGCGCGCGTCGTCGTCCGCGAGGCCCAACGCGTCGAGCTGGTCGGCGCCGATGAACGGGTAGCTGAGCACCTCGACGAGGCCCGCGCCCGCGAGCGCGTCGGCGGCCGCGCGGCGCGCGCGCTGCTCCCACGTGAGCCCCAAGCCCGCGGGCGCGGGCGGCACCACCGACGGGATCGAGTCGTACCCGCGCAGTCGCGCCACCTCCTCCACGAGGTCGACTCCGGCCGCGACGTCCGGCCGCCACGTCGGTGGCGTGACGAGCACCGAGCCCGGCCCTGCAGCCGACTCCGCGAGCGTGCAGCCGATCTCGATGAGCGTCGCGCGCACGTCGTCGTCGGAGTACGGCACGCCGACGAGCCGCGCAGGGTGGCCGAGGTCGAACTCGAAGGGCGCGGCCGGGCTCGTCACGTCGACGTCGGTCAGCGCCTCGTCCGCCGCGCCCCCGCCGTGCTCGACGAGCAGGGCGACCGCCCGCGCGATCGCCGCACGCGGGAGTCGCGGGTCGACGCCGCGCTCGAAGCGCTTGGCCGCCTCGCTCGGGAGCTTGTGGCGGCGGGCGCTGCGGGCGACGGTCACCGGGTCGAAGTGCCCCGCCTCGAGCAGCAGGTCGACCGTCTCCGGACCCACCTCGCTGTCACCGCCGCCCATGACACCCGCGAGCCCGAGGATCCGCGCGCCGCGGGCGCCGTGCGGCGAGTCCGCGATCAGCAGGTCTTGCGCGTCGAGCGTGCGCACCTGGTCGTCGAGCGTGCGGAGCGTCTCCCCCGCCCGCGCACGCCGCACGACGATCGGCTCGGCCACCTGCGCCAGGTCGTAGGCGTGCAGCGGCTGGCCGAGGTCGAGCATCACGTAGTTCGTCACGTCGACGGCGAGGCTGATCGAGCGCATGCCCGCTTGCTGCAGTCGGCGCTGGAGCCACGCCGGCGAGGGGTCGTTCGCACGCACGCCGCGGACCACCTGCGCGACGAACCGGTCGACGCCTGGGTTGCCGTGGATCGGCGCGTCGTCGTCGAACTCCACCGCGAAGCCCGCGGGGCGCTCGTCGACGGGCTCGGGCAGGGCCGGGTCCGTGAACGCCGCGCCCGTGGAGTGCGCGTACTCGCGCGCGACCCCGCGCATCGAGAAGCAGTACCCGCGGTCGGGCGTCACGTTGATCTCGAGCACCTCGTCGCCCAGGCCGAGCAACTCGAGCGCGTCCGTGCCGACCGGCGCGTCGATGCCGAGCCCGCCGAGCACGATGATGCCGGCGTGGTCCTCCCCCAGGCCCAGCTCGCGCGCCGAGCAGATCATGCCGTCCGACACGTGCCCGTACGTCTTGCGGGACGCGATCGCGAACGGACCGGGGAGCACCGCGCCGGGCAGCGCGACGACGACGAAGTCGCCGACGTCGAAGTTGTGCGCGCCGCACACGATGCCGCGCGGGCCGCGCGTCCCGTCCTCGCGGACCTCGTTGTGCTCGTCGCCGACGTCGACACGGCACCAGTTGATCGTCTTGCCGTTCTTCTGCGGCTCGGGCGTGCGCTCGACGACGCGGCCGACCACCAGCGGGCCGGTCACGGCGGCGGCGTGGATCGCCTCCTCCTCGAGGCCGACCTTCACCAGGTCGGCTGCGAGCTGCTCGGCCGTCAGGCCGACGGGAAGCTCGGCGTGCTCGCCGAGCCAGGACAAGGGGATGCGAGGCATCAGATCACCGCCTGGAACTGGGTGGAGAAGCGCACGTCGCCCTCGACCATGTCGTGCATGGTGCCGATGCCGTGCCGGAGCATCAGGGTGCGCTCGATGCCCATGCCGAACGCGAAGCCCGAGTACACCTCGGGGTCCACGCCGCACGCGCGCAGCACATTCGGGTTGACCATGCCGCAGCCACCCCACTCGATCCAGCCCGGCCCGCCCTTCTTCTGCGGGAACCACAGGTCCATCTCGGCCGAGGGCTCGGTGAACGGGAAGTACGACGGGCGCAGGCGAGTGCGGGCGTCCGGGCCGAACATCGCGCGCGCGAAGTGGTCGAGCGTGCCCTTGAGGTGCGCCATCGTCAGCCCCTTGTCCACCGCGAGGCCCTCGACCTGGTGGAACACCGGCGTGTGCGTCGCGTCGAGCTCGTCGGTGCGGAACACCTTGCCGGGGCACGCGATGTACACGGGCAAGTCGCGCTCCAGCAGCGTGCGGGCCTGCACCGGGCTCGTGTGTGTGCGCAGCACCAGGTTCGACGGCTCGTCGCCGTCCGCCACATAGAACGTGTCCTGCATCTGGCGCGCGGGGTGGTCGACGCCGAAGTTCAGCGCGTCGAAGTTGAACCACTCCGCCTCGAGCTCCGGGCCCTCCGCGATCTCCCAGCCCATCGCGACGAACACATCCGCGACGCGCTCCTGGAGCACCGTCAGGGGATGGCGCGCGCCGGCGGGCCGGCGGTCGGTCGGCAACGTGACGTCGAGCGTCTCCTCGACCAGGACTCGCGCGTCGCGCTCGGCCTCGAGCACCGACTGGCGCTCGGCCAACGCGGCGTTGACGCGCCCGCGCGCGGCGCCCAGCAAGCGGCCGGCGACGCCCTTGTCTGCGGGGGCGAGCCCGCCGATCGCCCGATTGGCCAGCGCGAGCGCGCTGCGCTCACCGGTGTGCGCGAGGCGGGCCGCCTTGAGGGCGTCGAGGTCGGCGGCGGCGGCGAAGTCGGCCAGCGCGGCCTGGACCGCGGAGTCGATTCCCGATTCGTCGAGCGGTGACAGCGTGGGGGTGGGGTCGTCGGACATCCGGGCCTTCCGGGGTGGGTCTGGCGGCTGGCTGCGCGGTGGCGCCGCCGGCCGTGGCCGGCGCGCACGTCGCCAGCCAGCGGGCAAGTCTAGAGGGGCCCACCCCTGGGCCGTCCGCGAGGTCCACGTGTCGTCGGCGAGTTCGCCGTACGACGAGCGGTCAGCTCACGTGCGCGTCAGCGCGGCCCAGCAGTGGGCCACGGAAATCGGCGACCACCGGCCGCTCGAGTCATACGCACTCAGGCAGGGTAGCCAGTCGCGGCAAGCGCGGACAAACGCAAAGCCCGTCAACCGCTGACGGTGGACGCGGTCAGCGGCCCGACAGTGGGAACGTCGCGATCGTCGCGTAGAGCGGACCGCCGCCGCGTCCCTCGCCCGGACGCGACTCGACGAGCGCGAGCTCCTGGACGCACCACGTGGGACCCTCGTACACCGCGAGCGCCCGCACCACCGACGCACCGGGGTCGGGCGGCTCGGCGCCGCCGCGCGGGCGCGGGGAACCGCCGTGCCGCGGCGGACGAGCCCCAGGCCGCACCCGCCCGATCGTCAGGTGCGGGCGGTCACGGACCCGCTCGTCGGGCCGGGCGCCCGCCTCGTCGCCCGCCTCCACGCACGCCCGGGTGAGCCGGCGATGCGCGTCGACGTCGCCGCCCGCGCCCACCCACAGCGTCCGGTGCGAGAACACGCCGGCGCCCCGCAGCGTGAGCGGGTACGGGACGAGCCCTGCGGCCGCGGCCTCGAGCGCCGCCTCGAGCGCGGGGACGGCGCCGTCCGCGAGCGAGCCGTAGAACGCGGTGGTCAGGTGCCACGTCTCGCGAGCCGACCACCGGATCGCGTCGTCACGCCCCGCTGGTCGGCCGCGCAGCGCTCCGAGCGCCAGGTCCAGGTGGTCGAGCACGTCGTCGTCAGGCCATACCGCCGCGAACACCCTCACCCCGTCAGCCTCCCATCGCCCGCGCGAAGATCTGCCGCCGATCCACGCCCCATGCCTCGCACGCGCGTCAGCGCTGGGCGCGACTGCTCGCGTACAGGCACACCGTGGCCGCAGTCGCCAGGTTCAGGGACTCCGCGCGGCCGCGAAGAGGCACTCGCACGGCCGCGTCTGCCAGGGCGCGGTCCTCGTCGGGCAGGCCCCAAGCCTCGTTCCCGAAGAGCCAGGCCGTCGGGCGGGCCAGGTCGGGCACGCCCGCGGGAGCACTCCCCGCGACGTCGAGCAGGTCGTCCAGGTCGTGCTCGCCCGCGCCATCGGCGGCCAACACCGCGAGGCCGGAGGCCCGCAGCGCGGCGACGCCCGCAGCGAGGTCGACGCCGAACGCGACCGGCAGGTGGAACAGCGAGCCCGCGGTCGAGCGGACCACCTTCGGGTTGTGCACGTCCACGCTCTGCGCGCTCAGCACCACACCGCCGGCGCCGGCGGCGTCCGCCGCCCGGATCACCGTCCCGGCATTCCCCGGGTCACGCACGCGCGCGAGCAGCGCGACCAGACGAGGCCCCGATCCGAGCACGCGCCCCAGCGAGCCGTCCAGCAGGTCCGCGACCGCAAGCAGGCCCTGCGCGTCCAGGCTCATGCCAGCCAGCACCTCGTCGGACGTGAGCTGCACGTCGGCGCCCACGGCCCGCGCGGCCGCGACGATCTCGGCGTGCCGATCCGCTGCGTCCGTCGTCGCGTAGAGCGCCCGCACGCGTGCCGGGCTGTCCGCGGCCACCGCCTCACGCACCGCCTGCGGCCCCTCGACGACGAAGCGGCCCGCCCGCTCCCGGACCGACCGACCGGCGAGCGCCCGCACCGCCTTGACCCGCGGAGTCACGCGGTCCAGCACCTCGCCATCCATGCGCTCATCCTCCCCCACCCGGACAGCCCACCACGCACGGCGAAGCCCCCGACACCCTGGGCGGGCGGTCGGGGGCTTCGACGAGTCGGCTGGCGCCGGTGCTGGCGAGAGGTCACGCAGCCTTGGGCGCGTTGACGTCGGCCGGCAGGGCGTCCTTGGCCACCTGGACGAGCGCGGCGAAGGCCGGCGCGTCGTTCACGGCGAGCTCGGCGAGGACGCGACGGTCCACCTCGACGCCCGCGAGCTTGAGGCCCTGGATCAGGCGGTTGTACGTGAGGCCCTGCTCACGCGCAGCCGCGTTGATGCGCTGGATCCACAGCTTGCGGAAGTCGCCCTTGCGGACCTTGCGGTCGCGGTAGGCGTAGACGAGGGAGTGGGTGACCTGCTCCTTCGCCTTGCGGTACAGGCGCGAGCGCTGACCGCGGTAGCCGCTGGCCTTCTCGAGGGTCGAACGGCGCTTCTTCTGGGCGTTGACCGCCCGCTTCACGCGTGCCACGTGATGCTCCTTGCTGGTCTAGGGCTCGGCCGGCGTCAACCGGCTGCGACCCCGGGCGCCGAGGCGCCCGGACGGGTCACTTACCGAGCAGCTTCTTGATCTTGGGGGTGTCGGCGGCGGAGACGACCACGTCGCCGGCGATGCGGCGAGTACGGCGGCTCGACTTGTGCTCCAGCAGGTGGCGACCGTTGGCCTGCTCACGCATGACCTTGCCGGTCCCCGTCACGCGGAAACGCTTCTTGGCACCGGAGTGCGTCTTGTTCTTCGGCATGGCTGCCGTGTCTCCTTGTCGTTCGCATCGCACGGGTCCGTGCGACTCGTCGTGGTGCGACCGGGCTCGGGGCCCGGCCGGCAGTCGTGCAGGTCAGTCGGTCCCGCCGGAGGGCGGGGTCGGGCGGGCCGCCGCCGGCCCCGGACGGGGCGCGGGCCGAGCCGCCGGCTTGGGGGCCGCGGTGGGCTTGGGCGCCGCGACCGGCTTCGGCGTGGCGGCGGGCTTGGCCACAGCGGGCTTGGCCACAGCGGGCTTCGGCGTCGCAGCGGGCTTCACCGTGGCGGCGGGCTTCACCGTGGCAGCGGGCTTGGGCGTGGCGGCGGGCTTGACCGCAGCGGGCTTCGGCGTCGCAGCGGGCTTGACCGCGGCAGGCTTGACCGCGGCTGGCTTGGCCGCAGCGGCCTTCGCCTCGACCGGCGCGGGGTCTGCAGCGGGCTCGACAGCAGGCTCGACGACCGCCTCGACTGCGGCAACCTCGACTGCAGCGACCTCGACTGCAGCGACCTCGACTGCGGCGACCTCGGCAGCGGCTGCCGTGACGACCGGCTCGACGACCGGCGCCTCGACAGGCTTGGCCTCGGCCGCGGCGACCTCGGCGGCCTTCGCCGCGTTGGCCTCTCGCGCCGCCTGGGCCTGCGCCTGACGACGCTGCTCCTGCTTCTGCTCGGCCTTCTTCTTGTGCGGGCCGAGGACCATGATCATGTTGCGCCCGTCCTGCTTCGGCGAGCTCTCGACGAAGCCGAGCTCGGCGACGTCCTCGGCGAGACGCTGCAGCAGGCGGATGCCCATCTCCGGGCGCGACTGCTCGCGGCCACGGAACATGATCATGACCTTGACCTTGTCGCCCGCCGAGAGGAACCGCTCGACATGGCCCTTCTTGGTGCCGTAGTCGTGCGGGTCGATCTTCAGCCGGAAACGGATCTCCTTGAGGACCGTGTTGGTCTGATTGCGCCGGGCCTCACGGGCCTTCATGTCCGCTTCGTACTTGTACTTGCCGTAGTCCATGATCTTGACCACGGGCGGACGGGCGTCCGGAGCGACCTCGACCAGGTCGAGGTCGGCGTCCTGGGCCAGGCGCAGTGCGTCTTCCACGCGCACGATGCCGACCTGCTCGCCGTTCGGGCCGACCAGGCGGACCTCGGCGACGCGGATCCGATCGTTGATGCGGGGCTCGCTGATGTGTGGCTCCTCAGTTCGTCGTGGGCGGACCCCAGGAACGAGGAAGGCCCCCGTCCTGGACGCAGGAGGGGGCCGAAGACCGCACGGCAC
Source organism: Actinomycetes bacterium (assembly GCA_023461115.1). GTDB lineage: Bacteria > Actinomycetota > Actinomycetes > Actinomycetales > Cellulomonadaceae > Cellulomonas. The sequence continues at coordinate 757 of JAEWOA010000002.1, read as the reverse complement.
GACGCGCCGCCGAAAACGGTACGCGTGCCACCCCGGACGGCATTCGCCATCCGTGGTGCGGACTGGAACCCGGCTTCTGTCGACGGCGCGAGCCGTACGGTCGAGGCGCGGGTGGGAGTTGGCCTCCACTTGCGCTCCTGCGCCCTGGCATCCGTCCTCGTGAGAACTCGTCCTCATGAGAGCGAAGCGCAAGACGCAGGTCAGTCAGCCGCCAAGGCTACCAGACGAGCGCAGCGCCACCGAACCTGGCGGCGACGGCGCGGAGCACGCCCGACGAGGCACGCCACCACGAGTGCGATGATCGACGGATGCCGCAGGACACCACACTTCCCGACTCGACCGACGACTCCCGCCTGGACGACGGCGCGTCCGGCGCGACGCGGGACATCGCCGACGTCGCCGCGGTCGAGGTCATCACGACCGCGGCCGTCCACCTCATGAGCGCCGCCGCGGTCAAGTGCGGCCTCGTCGAGGACGGCCCGGACGGCCCCGGCGCGCAGTACACGGACCTCGACGAGGCCCGCAAGCTCATCACCGCGCTGGCCGCGCTGGTCACGGGCAGCGCGCCGGACATCGGGAACCAGCACGCGCGCTCGCTGCGCGACGGCCTGCGTTCGCTGCAGCTCGCGTTCCGCGAGGCCTCGCCGTTCCCGGACGCGCCCGGCGAGGGCCCCGGCGAGAAGTTCACCGGCCCGGTCAGCTAGGGATCGGCTGCGGCGCGGGCTCACGCCCGGCCGGCTCGGCGACCGCCTCCGGC
>JAEWOA010000001.1 GCA_023461115.1 Actinomycetes bacterium | reverse complement strand
CGGGCGTCGTATGCGCTGGCGCCGTATTCTGGCTGGCGGAGTTGCCCGGAGGCGTCAGCACCGGCTTCGGATCAGCACGGCTGGAACCGTCGTCCCGCAGATAGCTGAAGAAATCGCCATCGGGTTCGATCACCATCGAGCTGTTATTGCCCTGCAAGGCCCGCTCATACGAGGTCATCGACCGCGTGAAGGCGAAGAATTCCGGGTCGCGGCCGAACGCATCGGCATAGATCGCGTTTCTCTGAGCGTCAGCCTCACCACGAACAATCTCGGCACGCTTTTGCGCTTCCGAGGTCAGTTCGACCACGGTCCGGTCGGCTGCGGCGCGAACACGCTGCGCGGCTTCACCACCACGCGCGATTTCATCCGCTGCTTCCCGCTCGCGCTCGGCCCGCATCCGTTCATAGGTCGAGTTCAAGTTTTGCTCGGGCAGGTCAGTACGCGTCAGACGCACATCGATGACCTCGACCCCAAGCCCTGCAGAATTGGCACGGGATTCGTCGCGGATCTTGTTCATCAGCGCGGTCCGGTCATCCGACAGCACCGCAGTCGAAGGCACGGTGCCCAACGTGTCGCGGATCGCGTTACGGACAATCGGCTCAAGCCGGGTCTGCGCGGTCTGGATGCCACCTGCGCCAACAGCCTGACGGAAGCGGACCACATCGACGATGCGCCAGCGGGCAAAGGCATCGACCACAAGGCGACGGTCATCGGCCGGCGTCACTTCCAGCGGCACGGTCGGCAGGCCCAGAATACGGCTGTCGAACTTTTCGACGTTATCAAGGAACGGCACCTTGACGCCAAGGCCAGGCTCTTCCTTGACTGCAACAACGCGGCCCAGACGCAGCACCAGCGCCTTTTCACGTTCATCCACGATGAACAGCGACGAAGCTGCAACAACCGCCACAACGATCAATGCCGGGATCGCCAGAATGGAAAGGCGAGATTTACGCGCAGCCATCAGTTGGTCCCTCCGCTATTGTTGTCGTTGGTTGGTTTCGGACGCAACTGGTCCAGCGGAAGATAGGGAACGACGCCCGAGCCCTGCCCTTCGACACCCTCGCCAAGAATGATCTTGTTGACGCCGCTCAGCACCTTTTCCATCGTTTCGATATACATCCGGCGACGGGTCACATCCGGAGCCTTGACGTATTCTTCGTAGATCGAGTTGAAGCGCGCAGCCTCACCCTGAGCGTTGTTGACGGCTTCGGCGCGATAGGCTTCGGCCTGTTCCAGCATCGCAGCCGCGTCACCGCGGGCCTGCGCCAGAACGCGGTTGGCATAGGCATCGGCTTCTTTTTCCAGCGTATCGCGCTGCTGCTGGGCCGATTGCACTTCCTTGAAGCTTTCGATCACTTCGCGCGGCGGGTCCGCCCGGTCAAGGTTGACGCGGACGACGTTGATGCCGGATTCGTAGGCATCCAGTGTGTTCTGGACCGCCTGCTGCAGATCGTTACCGATGGCACCACGATCACGGTTCAAGATCGGGGCCAGTTCGGTCCGGGCGATAATGTCACGCATCGAGGATTCTGCGACAGCGCGGATCGTGTCGGCGGGGTCGGCCAGATTGAACAGGTATTTTTCCGGATCATTGATGTTCCAGACCACCTGATATTCCATCTCGACGATGTTCTGGTCACGGGTCAGCATCAGGCCGCTATCGGTTTCGCCACCACGACCGGTGCCGATTTCGGTGACACGCTCGTTGGTGACAGGAATAACCTCGGCGGTCACGACCGGCCAGGGCGCAAAGTTCAGACCTTCGGTGCCGACAGCAACCGCGCGGCCGAACAGAAACTCGACGCTGCGTTCGTTGGTCTGGACGCGGTAAAAGCTGGCAAAAGCCCACAGGCCAACCAGCACCAAGCCGGCAATCGTCAACGTCGAGCGGTTCAGCTTGAGGCCACCACCGCCGGGACCACGCTGGCCGCCGCCGGTCGGGCCTTTGCCGCCTCCGCCACCGATCAGAACGCGCAGACGTTCCTGCCCCTTCTTCATCAGCTCTTCGATTTCGGGCATCTGCTGCTGTCCGTTACCCGGACGCCGAGGACCTTTCGGAGGCTCTTGCTCGCCTCCACCCCAAGGGCGGTTCGAGGGGCGCTTGTCGCGGTCCCCCTCGTCTCCTCCATCGTTTCCACCGCCGCCCCATGGGCCCTGATTTGCCATCCGCCTGACCTTCTACTGTCTCGCTTAATCACTTGTCTGAAACTGGGGGCAGACCGGGAAATGTCAACCCGGTCATAGCCCTGCGTCACGCGGCCTGATGACGCAAGCGCGCTTAGTTCGCTTTCCGGTATTCCTCGGTGGGCTTGCGCATCGTCACCAATTCCTCGGCCACGGTAGGGTGAACCGCTACCGTCGCATCGAAATCGGCCTTGGTTGCGCCCATCGTGATCGGGATCGCGGCCAGCTGGATCATCTCACCTGCGTCGGGGCCAAAAATGTGGCAGCCCAGAACCTTGTCGGTCGCGGGATCGACCAGCAGCTTCATGATCATCCGTGCGTCTGAGCCTGCAAAAAGCGACCGCATCGGACGGAACGAGGCCGCATAGACATCGACATCGCCACGCTCTTTGGCTTCCTCCTCGGTCAACCCGACCGAGCCGATCTCTTGCGG